>NZ_JAYKZY010000001.1:0-2500 GCF_035818615.1 Sphingobium sp. CR2-8
TAAATGTAGTTTCAGTTGGTTGCGGGAGTAGGATTTGAACCTACGACCTTCAGGTTATGAGCCTGACGAGCTACCGGGCTGCTCCATCCCGCGTCACCAACGGTAAAAGGGCGACCTTTTGGGTCGCCCTTTTTTTGACTGTGAATGGGTTTTATGTTTTCCGATATATGCGCGCGCTGCAATGCCTGGCGACGCCCTACTCTTCCAGTGCTTGAGCAATAGTACCATCGGCGCAGACTGGTTTCACGGCCGAGTTCGGGATGGGATCGGGTGGGTCACAGACGCTATGGTCACCAAGCAATGAAGCGGGCGCATATAAGGGGGTTATAATCGATACCGTGCACGTTTTGTGTGTGTTTGTAAGCATATATCTGGGCTGGCTTAACAACCTACGATCGTCGAGCGCTGCTGTATGACCAGCATTGTCGTTGATGGTGGGACTCTTAAGCGCGAATAGGACAATTAGTATCGGTTAGCTTCATGCGTTACCGCACTTCCACATCCGATCTATCAACGTGGTGGTCTTCCACGGTCCTGTGAAATCTTATCTTGAGGGAGGCTTCCCGCTTAGATGCTTTCAGCGGTTATCCCGTCCATACATAGCTACCCTGCTGCGCCACTGGCGTGACGACAGGTACACCAGAGGTATGTTCAACCCGGTCCTCTCGTACTAGGGTCAACTCCTCTCAAATTTCGACGCCCACGGCAGATAGGGACCAAACTGTCTCGCGACGTTCTGAACCCAGCTCACGTACCACTTTAATTGGCGAACAGCCAAACCCTTGGGACCTGCTCCAGCCCCAGGATGTGATGAGCCGACATCGAGGTGCCAAACGATTCCGTCGATATGAGCTCTTGGGAATCATCAGCCTGTTATCCCCGGCGTACCTTTTATCCGTTGAGCGATGGCCCTTCCACGAGGGACCACCGGATCACTATGACCGACTTTCGTCTCTGCTCGACTTGTCAGTCTCGCAGTCAGGCGGGCTTATGCCATTGCACTCTAACAGACGGTTTCCAACCGTCCTGAGCCCACCATCGCGCGCCTCCGTTACTCTTTAGGAGGCGACCGCCCCAGTCAAACTACCCACCACAGAGGGTCCCTGCACCGGATAACGGTGCGAGGTTAGACATCAGAAAACAGCAGGGTGGTATTTCACCTATGGCTCCACATCAACTGGCGTCGATGCTTCAAAGCCTCCCACCTATGCTACACAGCTCTTTCCTAATGCCACTCTGAAGTTGCAGTAAAGGTGCACGGGGTCTTTCCGTCTAACCGCGGGTACTCCGCATCTTCACGGAGAATTCAATTTCGCTGAGCATATCCTGGAGACAGTGGGGAAGTCGTTACGCCATTCGTGCAGGTCGGAACTTACCCGACAAGGAATTTCGCTACCTTAGGACCGTTATAGTTACGGCCGCCGTTTACCTGGGCTTCAATTCAGAGCTTGCACTCCTCCTCTTAACCTTCAGGCACCGGGCAGGCGTCAGGCCCTATACGTCGTCTTGAAGCCGACTTAGCAGAGCCCTGTGTTTTTGCTAAACAGTCGCTACCCCCTGGCCTGTGCCCCCCATAAGTGCTTGCGCATATATGGGGCCTCCTTCTTCCGAAGGTACGGAGGCAATTTGCCGAGTTCCTTCAGGATACTTCTCTCAAACGCCTTGGTATACTCTACCATTCCACCTGTGTCGGTTTAGGGTACGGTCTATACGGAGGGGCTATTTCCTGGGACAACTTCACAGCCTGGAGCAATCCAATAAGCCCAGACCATTTACGCCATCCGTCACACACCTCCAGGCCCACGAATATTAACGTGGTTCCCATCGACTACCCCCTTCGGGCTCGTCTTAGGGGCCGGCTTACCCTGCTCAGATTAGCTTTAAGCAGGAACCCTTGGAATTTCGGCGACAGTGCATCTCACACTGTTAATCGCTACTCATGTCTGCATTCGCACTTCCGATACCTCCACGGTCGGTTACCCTCCCGCTTCAACGGCCTACGGAACGCTCCGCTACCGCTCAGTCAAAGACTGAACCCTAAGCTTCGGTGCATCACTTTAGCCCCGTTACATCTTCGCCGCAGGATCTCTTATTTAGACCAGTGAGCTGTTACGCTTTCTTTAAAGGATGGCTGCTTCTAAGCCAACCTCCTGGTTGTTTTGGAAATCCCACATGCTTTCCCACTTAGTGATGACTTGGGGACCTTAGCTGTAGGTTAGGGCTGTTTCCCTTTTGACGACGGACCTTAGCACCCGCCGTCTGTCTGCCGGACTAAACTCGTTGGTATTCGGAGTTTGGTTAGTATTGGTAGATCTCGCGACCCCCGCAACCATCCAGTGCTCTACCCCCAACGGCAATCATCCGACGCTCTACCTCAATAGATTTCGCGGAGAACCAGCTATTTCCCGGCTTGATTGGCCTTTCACCCCTAAGCACAACTCATCCGACAATTTTTCAACATTGAACGGTTCGGTCCTCCAGTGCGTGTTACCGCACCTTC
>NZ_JAYKZY010000001.1:7500-97500 GCF_035818615.1 Sphingobium sp. CR2-8
AGGCGGATCGCCAGTTCGTCCCACAGCCGATCATCGGACCAGTCTTCGACTTTTTCATCCAATGCGACTTGCACATAATAGCGGCTGCGGGTGGCCGATCGCATCGAAGCCAATGCGAAACCCCGTTCGTGATTGGCGTAGATCAGCTCGTGATTGCACGGCGGCACGTCGGCCAAGATGCCGAGCCAGCCGAACGGATAGACTTTCTCATAGCTACCAGCGACCGAGGCAGGGATCGCTTTGCGCGAGGGACCGTGGAATCCGTCGCAACCGCACAGAAATTCCGCATCGATGCAATGGGTCGCCCCATCCTTGTTGTAGCTAAGATAGGGTGCGTCGCTATCGACATCATGCAGGGTCACATCGGACGCCTCATATATGACCTGAAGGCCGCGTTCCGGGGCGGCGTCCATCAGATCGCGGGTCACTTCGGTCTGGCCATAGACCATGACCCGGTGACCCGTCAGCGCTTCGATATCGATCCGGATCAGACGTTCGCCATCGGCCAGGTGGAACCCGTCATGCGGCAACCCTTCCGCATGCATGCGTGCGCCCAGGCCCAATTGGTCCATCAGGTCGGTCGTGGTCCGCTCCAGGACACCGGCGCGAATACGGCCCAGAACATAGTCTGGGGACGCCCGTTCCACAACGACGGCATCGATCCCCTCCGCACGCAACAGATGCCCCAGCATCAACCCAGCGGGGCCGGCCCCGACGATAGCAACCTGCGTCTTCATGACGATCCTCTCTCACGCATATTTGCGAGAGATCATGCTGTGCTGGCGCTTCATTGGACATGGTCGGACCATCCTTTTGCTTGGACGATTCAACCGGCCCTGTCGGAAGATTGCTATGCATCATCGTTCCCGGGTCCGGAAAAGATGGATAATCCAGCCTTCTTTCAGGCGGCAGGGACCGTCACGACGCTGTCGGGCGCATCACGCAGCCGCAGATACAGCTTGCCATCCTGTGGCGCAGGCGCGTTGAGCGCCGACCCGGTATAGCCATTGGCCACCTGCGCGGCCTGCTCCAGCGTCGGCGTCGCCCCGACCGCGTCGATCAGGAAGAGGTCGCGCCCCTTGATCGTGCAGCCAGCATCCTTCCCTTCGCAGGCCACGCCCTCGATCTGGGGCAACCGCGCCAGTGTCACCAGCGGCCGCCAGTCGCTGGCCTCGCCGCCGCGCATCAGTCGGAACCGCAAAGGCCCGAACAGCGAAGGTGCCATCGTCTTGGCGTCCAGTGTCGCCACCATCACCTTGGGGCTTTCCAGCCTTAGCCCATCGGCAGAAGTCAGGCGGACAGCCGCGCTATCGTCGGCGGGCGCGACCTCGATCGCGTCGTTTGCGCTGAGCGTCGTCCCCTCGCCCGCGCGTATCGAGAAGACGAGCCGACCATTGTCCGGAAGGAGATTGTCGCCATGGAGCGCCAGCGCCCTGCCATTGGCAGGTGGCGCACCAAGGCTGATATCCTTGCTGAGCAAACTCACCTGCGGGCGAGCGGGCGCAACCCTCAGGCTCAGGCTTACGCTGCGTCCGTCGCGCAGCTTGATCCGCGCCGTCGCTTCGCTGCCCGCCTCGGCGGCCACGCCCTCCCCCTGCCCGACCAGCCGCAGCCGATCTACCGCGCCGTCCCGCGTCAGGCCGTCAGGGCGCAGTGACAGGCCGCCGACTTCCACGCTTTCCACCTGGTCCAGCCGTTGCCCCGACAGCAACGCCGTCTTGTCTCCCGCATGCAGCAACAGCCCGTCCAGCCGACTTGCCTGCGCATAGCTGCGCAGGGCAATAGCGGACGGTTGCGCCACGCCCTGATATTTGATGTCGATGCTGAGCGCGCCTGGCTTGCGGTCGGCCAACGGCACGGTCAGCGCCAATGCGTCGCGGCCCTGGACTTTCCATGCCACCGGGCGGGGCGCCCCGTCCCCCTGCCGCATGGTGACGCTTTCGACGCAGGCGGGCGCACCGCCCTTCAACACCAGGCCATTGTCGCGCCCGACCACCAGTGCGGACGTTTCGCCATCGACCGTCCATGTGCCTGCGTCGGGCATCTGCATGGTAAAGTCCGGCCCGTCGAACCGATCGAATCCCCAGCGGCCATAAAGATGCCCTTCAACCGTACCCTTGAAGGTCGGCGGCAATGCGCCGCCCGTCAGCACATAGCCGCCCCGGTCGGCGCGCGCCTCCACCGGCAGTTCGACGGTTTCGCCCGAAGCCGCTTTCAATACCAATTTCACGTCGCGCGCATAATCGGTCGAGAAAATCAGCGGCGCCCCTTCGACGGGCAAGACCGTGCCCGCGCGCGCCGCGCAGATCGGCGCATCCCCGCCCCGGCGAAGGCGCGGCGGACTGTCCGCCTCGATCGACGGCATGGCGACGACCATGACCGACTTGGGCTTTTGGAAAGAGGGCGCCGCGTTGAGCAGCAGGGATATGCCATCGGCCTTGCGCACGCTCAACGTGGGCAGATAGTCGAATTGCGGACTGCTGAACGCACCGAATATCTTGGCGATGTCGCGCACCACCCCGATATAGGCGCTGTAATAGCCATAGCCCGCCTCCCGCGTGGCGCTCAATTGCAATGCCAGATCGGTCGGCGCGCCGGTCAATGTCTCGGCGATGGAACTGCTATGGACGTCGGCCAGCACCAACGTCTCACGATTGTTGAGCAGACAGGCGGCCTGCATTTCGACCACCTTGGACAGGCAATCTTCATTCAGTTTCATCGACAGGCTGCGCGCCAGCGTCGGCGCGACGCTGCGCAAAAATTCGGGATGACTATTTTCCTGCGCCTTGATCGCCGACATGAAGGCGTCCAGCCGCGAACGGTCGAGCGAAGCCTGGTTCAGATCCTGCGTCGCGCGTACGAATTCACCCGGCTTCCCGCGCACCGCGTCGGACAGCACGCCTTCCGCCCCGCCCGTGTCCGGCACCAGGAACAACACCATCTGCCGCGCGCCCTTCGGCACGGTCAGCACCAGCGCCTTGTCCTTGTCCTTCTTCTTCCATGTTTCGGCGAACTGGACCCAATCCTTAGGCGGCGGATTGGTCGCGCCGCGCAGAAAGGCGGACACGAGAATGAAGCGCGCGCCCTGGTCGCTGGGCAGGTCCGCCTCGATCGAGAGCCGGTCGCCTTCGGAAAGACTGGGCACCTGCGCGATCGGCAGGCTCTGCTCGCCGCGCATCACCAGTATATCGAGCGCAGGGCCGGACAGTTCGAAGGGGGCAGGTTCCGCCGCGCCAAGGGACGCAGGCATCAGCAGCGACAGCATCAACGTGCCCAGGCCCACGCGGGCGGTTCGGATCATCCTGCCGGTGGGCAAAGGCATCATGTGACTGTCCAGCTTCATATCGGTGACCCTTTAGACCATTCGCACCCAGGCTGGAACCGCGCAAACCGATCGTCGTTTCACAGCGTCGCCAGCCCCGCACCAGCGCCAGATGTGTAGAGCCATGCGGCATGTCCCACGATAGTGACCGAAATGGGGATTGGCCATTTCGGGGTGGATATCAACGCCGCGATCCGGCGCATCTGCCTTTTCGACCATCATCCCTTCGGTGAAACAGTGCAAATTCGATTGCATAGGATGGTGCCGGTGATAGGCTAAAGTCTTGTGGGAACTGCGGATACCGAACGCGATACATTGATCGCCGCATTGGCCCGCGTGGCCCAGCAGGATCGTGTCGCGCTTCGCCAGGTCTATGACATGACATCCGCGAAACTTTTCGGCGTCTGCCTCCGTATCTCTTCCGACCGGGAAGCTGCGGAGGATATCTTGCAGGACGTCTACGTGAAAATTTGGAGCCGTGCCGACAGGTTCGACGCCACGCGTGCCAGTCCGATCACCTGGCTTTGCGCCATCGCGCGCAACACCGCAATCGATTGGCGCCGCTCGGTCCGCGGGCCTGCCACGCTGCCGCAGGAATCCGCTGCCCTCGTCGCGGACGATGCGCCAGCGGCGGACGTGGTGATCGAACGCGACCAGGCACGGGCCAGCATGATGATGTGCCTGGATCAGCTTGAAGAAAGGCAGCGTTTTTCGATCCGCGCGGCCTTTCTCGACGGACTGACCTATGCGCAACTGGCCGACCATATGGCGGTTCCCCTGGGCACCATGAAGAGCTGGATCCGGCGGGGCATGCAACGGCTCAAAGAGTGCCTTGGCGATGGTTGACGCGCCGCTGAGCCGCGAAGAGCGCGACGCCTTGACCGCCGAACTCGCGCTGGGCCTGCTCGATCATGCTGAACGAGCGACGGCGCTGCGCCGCCTGATGGCTGATCCTGGCTTTGCGCCGGAGCAGATCGACGCTTGGCACGAACGGCTGGCGCCTCTTTACGATGACTATAGGCCAGTGCCTGCGCCGCATTCGCTATGGACCGGCATCCAGGCGCGCATTGCCGAACCCTTTGCGGAACGCGACACCGTCATGCGGCGATTGCGCCTGTGGCGAGGCACCAGCGTGGCTGCAAGCACGATAGCCGCGTCGCTCGCGCTGATGTTGCTGTTCCGTCCAACACCGCCCGTATCCGATCCGCCCCTTGCCCAAAGCGCGCCGGTGGCTATTGCACAGATGACCGGGACGCCCGCTGGCCCGGTCATTCTGGCCCGCTATGATCGGGTCACCGGCCAGCTTGTCCTGCGGCCATCCGGCATGGAGACTAGCCCTCTGACGCCCGAACTTTGGGTCATTCCGGCCGATGGGAAGCCTCGTTCGCTCGGCCTGATAGCGGGCGGCAGCGACAGCCGGGTCTTCGTGGATACGCCCTTGCGCACGCTCATGCAGGAGGGTGCGACCCTGGCCGTCACGATGGAGTCTGCCTCCGACGCCCCGCATGCCGCCCCCAGTTCCGCGCCTGTCGCCGTCGGCAAAATTTCTTTGATCTGATCTGCGTCCATTGCGCGTGCGTTTCCGTAACTAGACCGCGCCCATGAAAGGACGCGAGAGATAGGAAGGAAGCCTCATGACAAGCAGCCTGACAAAATTTGCGGTGTCGATAGCCGGAGCGATGCTGATCGCGGGCGGTGCTCCTGCGATGGCCAAGAACCCGATGGTCGGCGGCGCAGCGATGTATCCAACCAAGGATATCATCGATAACGCCGTCAATTCGAAGGATCACACCACCCTGGTCGCCGCGGTCAAAGCGGCCGGCCTGGTCGATACGCTCAAGGGCAAGGGGCCGTTCACCGTATTCGCGCCGACCAATGCCGCCTTTGCCAAACTGCCGGCTGGCACCGTCGACACTTTGCTGAAGCCGGAAAACAAGGCGACGCTGACCAAGATACTGACCTATCATGTCGTCGCCGGCCGCCTGAGCGCGAGCGACATCGCCGCGAAAGCGAAGGCCAATGGCGGCAAAGCTATATTGACCACCGTTCAGGGTGAGAAACTGACTGCGTGGGAGAAGAACGGCGCCTGGTATCTGACGGACGCCAAGGGCGGCTCATCGAAGATAACCATCGCCAACGTGATGCAGTCCAATGGCGTCATTCATGTCGTCGATACGGTGCTCATGCCCTGACCCGATCGACCCTGTGAATTTTTGGACTGCAGGAAGTCCGCCGGCCCTTAACTGACCGGCGGGCTTCCTTTTTGCCTGTCGATACCATGCGGATCGCCCAGTTTAAGAGCGGCACGACGTGTCGGCGGTAATGTTACTCGGTCAGACCGTAGGTGTACCACCTCGCCCGCAAAGCGCCCTGCCGCCATTCCGCCCACTGTCGCGCGCGGGTGAATGGCTGCCCGTACCACGAACGGACCGGCGCAACCGGCTAAAACTGACCAAAATTGCAGGATTTGCTGACAATCGAGGCAGACGCATCAAGGTCGCGGATGTACGGACTTGCAGCAGGGTTTACGCGGTGAAGCTAAGTCCATAGATGGACGATCCACCATGTCGATCGCGCCCGTCCCCAGCTTCTATCTCTACGGCGAACCACAGCGCTGCGTGGCGGAAGGGTTTGTGCATGTGGAAAGTCTCGATGATCGATCGCGTCCCAGCGAATGGACGATCCGCCCGCATGTCCATCGCGACCTCAACCATATCATCCTGATTGCGCAAGGCGGCGGCGCGATGCAGGCGGAAGCGGCGCAGGTGCATTTCGAGGCCCCGTGCCTGCTGCTGATACCTGCCGGGATCGTCCATGGCTTTACCTGGCACCGGGAATCGCGCGGCCATGTGACCACCATCGCCAATTCCTATCTGCGCCATCTCATCGCCCGCGATTCGGATCTGACGCCTTTGCTCGCCCATCCCCATGCCGTCCCCCTTCCACCCGCAGACTGTGCGGCGGCGGAAGACAGCATCGCTCGCATGGCGCAGGAATTGGGCTGGTCCGGCCCCGGCCAGCGGGCCGCCGTGGAATCCGCGCTGCTGCTGCTGATGGTCATTGCGTTGCGCCATGCGACGATCGTGACGGACACCCCCCGCCCCGGCACCGCCCGCCAGGCGGCCCTGGTCGCCCGGCTGCGCGAGCGGATCGAACAACGCTTTCGCCAACGCGAACCGGTGGCGACACATGCCCGCGCGCTGGGCACCAGTCCTACCGCCCTACGTCAAGCCTGCGCCAGCGTAGCGGGTAGTTCGCCCGCGCAGATGCTGGACGACCGCGCCCTGCTGGAGGCGCGCCGCCTGCTGCTCTATTCCCAGCTCTCGGTCACGGACATCGCCTACGCCGTCGGCTTTGAAGATCCGGCCTATTTCTCGCGCTTCTTCGCTCGCCACATCGGCCAGCCGCCCAGCGTCTGGCGCGCCGCGCGAGAGGCGTTGACGCCACCCGGTCCGCCTCTACATAGCCACGCATGACAGCGGACAAGCTCACCGACCTGCTCGTGGCCCGCCTGGTCCGCGACCATGGCAAAAGCAAACATCACTGGCGCAAGGTGGTCGGCAAGCTGCGGCTCTACAGCCCCGCCACGCACCCGCATTGCAACTGGAACGCCATGCCGACCGGCAGCGTCCAGGATGTCGCGCTGATCGAAAGCCTGCTCGACGATCTGCGCATGACGCACCCGTTGTTGAGCGCCTGACTTGAGCAGCACGGCGACATAAAACTGTTCCCCGGCCACAAACACAAGAAAAAAGGGCGCAGCAGAATTTCCGCCACGCCCTTCCTGCGACCCCGAAGGGATTCCCGATCAACCCGCCAGCTGCTGCTCCAGCTCGCCCAGTACGCGATAGCAATCGAACACCTTGGCGACGCTGCTGTTGGGATCGCGGCCTTCGCGGATCGCGCTGATGAACTCGCGGTCCTGCAATTCTATGCCGTTCATCGACACGGCGACCTTCGATACGTCGATCGCCTCTTCCTTGCCGTTCACCAGATCGTCGTAACGCGCGATATAGGTGTCGGTGTCGCCGATATAGCGGAAGAAGGTGCCGAGCGGCCCGTCATTGTTGAACGACAGCGATAGGGTGCAGATCGCACCCGTCTCGCTCTTCAACTGGATCGACATATCCATCGCGATGCCAAGATCGGGGTGGATCGGCCCCTGCAACGCATGCGCCTCCACGATCTTGCCCGCCTGATAGGCGAACAGGTCGACCGTATGCGCGGCATGGTGCCACAGCAGATGGTCGGTCCAGGACCGCGGCTCGCCCTTCGCATTGATATTCTTGCGACGGAAGAAATAGGTCTGCACGTCCATCTGCTGGACGTTGAACTCGCCCGCCTTGATGCGGTTATGGACATACTGATGCGACGGGTTGAAGCGGCGGGTATGGCCGACCATGCAGGTCAGGCCGGTTTCCTTCTGCTTGGCCAGCACCGCCTGCGCATCGGCCCAACTGTCGGCCAACGGAATTTCCACCTCGACATGCTTGCCCGCGTCCATGCAGGCGATCGCCTGCGCCGCGTGCATCTGCGTGGGCGTACACAGGATCACCGCGTCCACGTCATCGCGCGCCAGCGTCTCATCGAGGTCGGTCGTCACATGGCCGATGCCATATTTCTCCGCCACCTTCTTCGTGGCCTCCAGTTCGCGACCAATGATCGACGTGACGGTCACGCCGTCGATATTCTTCAGGCCATCAAGATGCTTTTCGCCAAAGGCACCGGCGCCAGCCAGGGCAATACGCATGATTGCAACTCCATACTAAAAGCCCCTCCCCTTTTGGGGGAGGGGTTGGGGTGGGGGAGCGCGGCAAAACGCAGCATCCGCTCCCCGATGAATTATTCCGCCGCGATTCTCGTCACCGTATCGCTGCCGGTCATGTCCAGCCCTTCGCCATTATCCGGGCGCAGCACCATATGACCGATCGCGGTGTTGGAGCAGGGCACATGATAATGGCGGTGCAGTGCGCGCGTATTCTTGCCCAGCGCCCCGCGCATCACCAGCCACATCACCATTTCGATGCCTTCGCTGCCGGTTTCGCGCAGATATTCGATGTGCGGAATGCGGCGCAGATGGTCGCGGTCGCCGACCAGTCCGTCCAGGAAGCGATTGTCCCATTCCTTGTTGATCAGCCCCGCGCGCGGTCCCTGCAACTGGTGGCTCATGCCGCCCGTGCCCCAGATCTGGACGTTCAGATCTTCGGGGAAGCTCTCGACCGCTTTGCGCACCGCCTCGCCCAGCGCCCAGCAGCGATTGCCCGACGGCGGCGGGTAGGTGACGACGTTGACGGCCAGCGGCACGACCTTGCACGGCCAGGCGTCCGGCTTGCCGAACATCATGGACAGCGGCACGGTCAGCCCATGGTCGACGTCCATCTCGTTGATGATGGTCATGTCGAATTCGTCCAGCACCAGGCTCTGCGCAATATGCCAGGCGAGGTCGGGATGCCCCTCCACGTCCGGCACCGCGCGCGGCCCCCAGCCTTCGTCAGCCGACTTGTAGCGCTCGCCACAACCGATCGCGAAGGTCGGGATGATCTTCATGTCGAAGGCCGACGCATGGTCGTTATAGACCAGGATCACGACATCGGGCTTTTCGGCCTTCTCCCATTCCCGCGTCCAGTCATATCCCGCGAAGATCGGCCCGAAATAATCGTCGCGATCCTTGTTGAAGTCCGACGCCACGCCCAGCAGCGGCACATGGCTCGACGCCACGCCAGCGGTAATCCGCGCCATTTCAGCAATCCTCTTTCTTGGCGGCGGCTGCCGCTTCATTGGCCTTGATCGACCGCTGGCCTTCGGGCGAGCGGCCGCCTCGCATCATCATTTCCCGATATTCTGGGAATGGCATGTCGGTCATGGTGCTGACCGCCTCGGCAAAGGGGATGCCGTCGGTCGAAAACAGTTTCGCCAGGAAATAGACGTTGCCGCCCAGGTCCAGGCAGCGATTATAATCGCGTGTCAGCATCGCTTCCTTCTGATCGTCGGTCAGCGGCCATTCGTCCATATAGGCGCGTTCGTCCGCCTTGAACTTCGCGCGATTCTCGTCCTTCATCAGGCTCATCGCGAACTGGTTCATATGATAGCCCTGCCGCGCGCGCTTGGCGGTGAAAACGCGAGTGCCGGGAATATCCTCCATCTCGGCCAGATATTCATGGATATCCTGATGCTTGGGATCTTCTGTTATCATAGTCCCCTCTCCTTCAATTGGGCATCCAGGCGCGGGAAGACGCGACGGGCATTGCCCGCGAAGATCGCGGCGCGCTCCTCGTCACTAATCTCCAGCGCATCGACATAGCGTTTGGTGTCGTCAAAATAATGGCCCGTAGTCGGGTCGATGCCACGCACCGCGCCGACCATTTCCGACCCGAACAATATGTTCTTATTCTCGATCACGTCCGCCAGCAGGTCCACGCCCGGCTGATGATAGACGCAGGTGTCGAAGAAGATATTGTTCATCAGATGCGTCGACAGGTCGGGCTTCTTGAGCATGTCGGCCAGCCCACGATAGCGCCCCCAATGATAGGGCACCGCGCCGCCGCCATGCGGGATGATGAAGCGCAGCGTCGGGAAATCCTTGAACAGGTCGCCTTCCAGCAATTGCATGAAGGCGATCGTGTCGGCCGCGATATAATAGCCGCCGGTCGCGTGCATCGCCGGATTGCAGCTGCCCGACACATGGATCATCGCGGGCACGTCCAGCTCCACCATCTTCTCGTAGAAGGGATACCAATATTTGTCGGTCAGCGGCGGATGGGTGAAATGCCCGCCGCCCGGATCGGGATTGAGGTTGCAGCCGATAAAGCCCAGTTCGGTGACGCAGCGCTCCAACTCTGCGATGCTGTTGCGCATGTCGGCCTTGGGCGACTGCGGCAACATGCATACGCCGACGAAGGTTTCGGGGAACATCGCCACCACCCGCGCGATCAGGTCGTTGCAGCGGATCGCCCATTCCTTCGCCATCGCCTCGTCGCCGACATGCGGCGCCATCGCGGACGCGCGCGGGGAAAAGATGGTCAGGTCCGCGCCGCGCTCCTTGATGAGGCGCAACTGGTTCGCCTCGATCGTCTCGCGAATTTCCGCGTCGCTGATGTCGGGATAGGGCGGACACGCCGTCCCCGCCTTGAACGCGGCCTTCTGCTCTTCGCGCCAGGCGTCATGCCCTTTGGGCAGGACGGTATAATGACCATGGCAATCGATAATCAGGCTCATCGCGTCTCTTTCCTCAACCCTTATCCATCACCCCAGCGAAGGCTGGGGTCTCAGGCGACAGCATGCTACGCTCGCCCCAAAAACTCCGTCATCACCGCCTTTGCGGGAATGCCATCGGAAGAAATCACCCCGATCTTCGCGCCCAGCCCTTCCGGCGGCGTCTTCACGCCCAGCGCGCCGATCGCCGCCTGCCGCGCCACCGTGCCGCGCGTCATCGCCGCGCCCGTGCCCAGGCCGTCCAGCGTCTTGACCACTTCCTCCATCTCGGCCGCGCGGCGCGTGCCATGCACCAGCATCCGGTCGAGATTATAATCCGCCCGCACGCCCCACGGTTTCGCCTTCTCGCTGGCATCCAGCGACGCCAGCACCTCGTCCAGCACGTCGGCCGCTTCCGCCGCCAGCATGCATTCGGCGGTCAGCGCTTCGATCCCTTTCACCATCACCGACCGGATCATCTTGATCGAGGAGGCCCGCCCCACGTCCACGCCGACGACGCGCGTCTTGCCAAAGCCCAGCGCGCGCAACCGCGCCTCGGCATCCTCGGCCCGCGCACCGCTCAACAGCAACGGTACGTTGAGCCGCGCAGGATCGACCGGCGCCATCACCGCTACATCGACATAATGGCCCCCGGCCGACTCGACCAATGTGGCCGCGGCCTGCTTGGTCTGTGGCGCAACGCTGTTCATGTCGCAGAAGACCGTTCCCGGCGCGATCCGCGTCGCGGCGTCGCGCGCTACCGCCAGCGCCTGGTCCGCGGTCACCAGCGACAGGATCATCGGCACGCCGCGTACAGCATCGCCCAGCCGGTCGCACCAGGCGACGTCCATCTGCGCCATGATGTTGGCCCGCGCGGAATCACGATCATGCGCCCGCGCCCGACGCCCCCACGCGCCGGCTGCCGCGAATGTGCTGCCCGCCTCGCCAAATCCGATCAGGAGAATGTCGGTCGTCATGGCGGAACTCTGCCCAACCCGGCCCAAAACGACAAATCGGATCAGGTGCCCGGCCATTAGCTGGCGCTAAACATCGTTCAACCGTCAACCCCGCGACACCGCCTTCAGATCGTCCATGAATTCGCCCTGCACCGTGGTCGGGCGCCACGACGCCCGCGTGGTCACACCGATCGCCCGGCTGGCGGGCGATACAGGCGTATCGATCCGGCACAGCCATCCCGCCTCCAGCTCCACCGTCACCTGATCCGGCGACAGCAGCGTCAGGAAGTCGTTGTCGATCAGCAATTGACGGATCGTCATGACCGATCCCGACTCGATCGGCACCACCGGCAAAGCGATACCCTGCGCGCTGAACAACGCCTCCCAGCTTTCGCGCAACGGCGCGCCCGACGCGGCGATGATCCATGGATAGCGCGCCAGATCAGCCATTACAGGCTGCGTCCCCGCCAGCGGATGCCCCGCCCGCGCGATCACCACCGGCAGATCATCGAACAACGCCGCCTGCTCGAAATCCGCCTCCAGTAGCGGCTGGCGCAGCGCCCCCACCATCATGTCGATCGCCCCGTTGCGCAGCGGCTCGATCAGTTCGGTGCGCGACCCTTCCAATATGGTGATCCGCACCCCCGGCCGCCGCCGCAGGAAGCGCGAAACGGCAGCGGGCAACACCCGCGCCCGCGACAAGGGCATCGCGCCGATCACGATGCTGCGCGTCTCATACCCTTTCAGCGCCGCCAGTTCCGCCAGCGCCGCGACCAGTTCCACCCGCGCGAGGCGAAAGGCGCGCGCCATCCGCACCCCCGCCTCGGTCAGCATCACCACCTTGCCTTGCCGCCGCACCAATGGCCGCCGCAGCGACAATCCCAGGTCGTTGACCGCGCGATGCAGCGAGGGAATGGACAAACCCGTCAGCAGGCTTGCCGCCGGATAGCTGCCCGCATCCGCCAGCGCGATCAGCGCGCGGAACCGCGCCATCGTCACATGCGGGCTGGCGATATGGTCCAACGCCGCGCGAAAGCGCGGTACCAGCAGCGCGCCCGCGTCAGTCACCGTCATCCCATCATGCCGCCGGTCGAACAACGGCGCGTCCAGCATCGCTTCGAACCGCGCCAGCGCCTGGGTTATCGCTGGTTGCGTCAGGCTGACCGCCGCAGCCGCCGCATTCATCGTTCCCCGCTCGGCAATTTCCACGGTCGCGCGCAAATGCCGCAGATTGATATCGGTCCAGTCCACGATGCCATATTTAGTGAAAACTAATGGCTTGGCCAGATTTCCTTTTTGCCCTTTGCGCACGAAGGGTCCAGCCAGCAACCTGTCTCGCGCCGCCCGAACATTAACTTGGTCCGGGCGCGCACCGTCATCAAAGGAGAAGGTCAGCATGTCCGGCATCGTTGTCCAGAATATCGAGCGGGCGGACCTCTCCGTCGTCGACGGCCTCGCCCAATGCGGCGTCGCCACCGTGCATGAAGCGCAGGGCCGCACCGGCCTGCTCGCCTCGTACATGCGCCCGATCTACACCGGCGCGCGCATCGCCGGCAATGCCGTCACCATCTCCGCCGCGCCCGGCGACAATTGGATGATCCATGTCGCGATCGAGCAACTCAGGGAAGGCGACGTCCTCCTCCTCGCCCCCACCAGCCCCTGCACCGACGGCTATTTCGGCGACCTGCTCGCCACATCGGCGCAGGCACGCGGCTGCCGCGGGCTCATCATCGACGCGGGCGTGCGCGACGTGCGCGACCTGACCCAAATGCACTTCCCCGTCTGGTCGAAGGCGGTCCACGCCCAGGGCACGGTCAAGAATACGATCGGGTCGGTGAACGTGCCGGTGGTCTGCGCCAATGCGCTGGTCCATCCGGGCGATGTCGTGATCGCCGACGATGACGGCGTCTGCATCGTGCCCCGCGCCGACGCAGCATCGGTCCTTGAAAAGGCGCAGGCCCGTGAAGCCGCCGAAGAAGCCAAGCGCGTCCGCCTGGCCGCCGGCGAACTCGGCCTCGACATCTACAATATGCGCCCGCGCCTGGAAGAGATGGGCCTGAAATATGTATAAATCACGCCTCCCTCGCCTGTTCGGTTCGAGCTTGTCGAGAACCCAGCGCACCGTTCTCGACAAGCTCGAACAGAACGGAGGTGGGAAATGAGCGCCCATGCTTCCGCCCCCGTCCTGTGGATGCGCGGCGGCACCTCCAAGGGTGGCTATTTCCTGGCCGAGGACCTGCCCACCGACACAGCCGCCCGCGACGCCTTCCTGCTGCGCGTCATGGGCTCCCCCGACCCGCGCCAGATCGACGGCATGGGCGGCGCCGATCCGCTGACCAGCAAGGTCGCGGTCGTGAAGACATCGACACGGGACGGCGTGGATATCAACTATCTCTTCCTCCAGGTCTTCGTGGATCAGGCTATCGTCAGCGACGCCCAGAATTGCGGCAATATCCTGGCCGGGATCGGCCCCTTCGCCATCGAACGCGGCCTCGTCGCCGGGCAAGACGGCGAGACCCGCGTCGCCATCTTCATGGAAAATACCGGGCAAATCGCCATCGCCACGGTCCAGACGCCCGATGGCAAGGTCCGCTATGACGGCGACGCGAAGATCGACGGCGTGCCCGGCAGCGCCGCCCCCATCCCGCTGGAGTTCCGCGACACCGCCGGTTCTTCCTGCGGCGCGCTCCTCCCCACCGGCAACGCCTTTGACGAGGTGGAGGGCGTGCGTGTCACCCTGATCGACAATGGCATGCCCTGCGTGGTGATGAAGGCGGAAGATGTCGGCGTCACCGGCTATGAAGACCGCGACACGCTCGACAAGGACAGCGACTTGAAAGCGCGCATCGAGAAAATCCGTCTCGCCGTTGGCGAGCGGATGAATTTGGGCGACGTGAAAGAAAAATCGGTGCCCAAGATGATGCTGGTCGCCCCGCCCCGCAATGGCGGCACGGTCACGGTGCGCAGCTTCATCCCGCATCGCGCCCACGCCTCCATCGGCGTATTGGGCGCGGTCAGCGTCGCCACCGCCTGCCTGATCGAAGGCTCGCCCGCTTTAGAGGTCGCCTCCATCCCCGACGGCAATCGCAAGACGCTCTCGGTCGAACATCCCACCGGCGAAACCACCTGCGTCATGGACCTGGACGACAGCGGCGCCGTCATCAGCGCCGCCATGCTCCGCACCGCCCGCAAACTGATGGACGGCATCGTTTTTGCATAACCCGTTCGGCCCTTCGACAAGCTCAGGAGAGCCTGTCGAAGCCCCGCACTTTTCTTCTAGCAAAAATTGCCCTTCGACATTTGAACGAGACAAGTGGCTCGTTCAAACAGGGCGAACGGAGTTTAGGACATGACCCGCATCACCTCATGGCACGGCGCCCCGTCCAAGCCGCTCTATACCCCGCCCCCCGGCGCGATCGACGCCCACTGCCACGTCTTCGGCCCGATGGCGGATTTCCCCTTCAGCGCCAAGGCGAAATATCTCCCAGAAGACGCCGGACCTGACAAACTTTTCGCCCTGCGCGATCATCTGGGCTTCGCCCGCAACGTCATCGTGCAGGCGAGCTGCCATGGCACCGACAATAGCGCCACGCTGGACGCCATCGCCAAATCCGACGGCAAGGCGCGCGGCGTCGCGGTGGTCGATCCCGCGATCTCCGACGCCGACCTCGCCGCCCTGCATGACGGCGGCATTCGCGGCATCCGTTTCAATTTCCTCAAGCGCCTTGTCGATGACGCGCCCAAGGATAAATTCCTCGACGTCGCCAAACGCCTGCCTGCTGGCTGGCATGTCGTCATCTATTTCGAAGCCGACATTCTGGAAGAATTGCGCCCCTTCATGGACGCGATCCCCGTGCCTCTGGTGATCGACCATATGGGCCGCCCTGACGTGACACAGGGCCCGGACGGCGCCGACATGCAGGCCTTCCGCGCCTTCCTGGAAAGCCGCGACGACATCTGGTTCAAGGCCACCTGCCCCGACCGCCTCGATCCGACAGGCGATCCGTGGAACGCCTTCGCCGACGCGGTCGCCCCGCTGGTCGCCGACTATCCGGATCGCGTCCTGTGGGGCACCGACTGGCCGCACCCCAATATGCAGGACGACATTCCGGACGACGGCCATCTGGTCGATATGATCCCCCGCATCGCCCCGACCACCGAGCTGCAACGCAAGCTGCTGATCGACAATCCCATGCGCCTTTATTGGCCGGAGGAAATGAGCGGCTAGACCTTCACCGAACAGCGAAAGCGACAGTTGACCACGATCGCGAAAAGGCTATGATGGCCTTTCAGAGATCGTGGTCTGGCGGCTAACAAGCAGCTAGTCTGCACCAGATAAGGGCGACGCTACGGCGTCGCCTTTTTTGCATCCGGCGCCATTCAGAGATCGCAGTCCGACAGCAACTAGCTATGATTCAGATTGCTGATTCAGCAATATGGTTTGGCCAGTTGGATGGGTGGTGCATCCGCATACAGCACCACCCATATCGTAAGTAGCAGACGGGATTTGCGGATGCCCTTCGTCACTCTTGATACCATCTTCAATAGCGACAGCCAGATCAATGTCAATGCCATAGCTAATGATTATTAAATCAGCCAATCTGGATGCTATGCATATTGCTTCGTTTTCGGCACGATGCACATATGGATCGGACGGGGGTATGATGAAAATACAGACAAGACTTGGCCTGGATCTGGGCACCAACAGCCTGGGCTGGTGCCTCTACACCCTCGACGCGCACGGCAATGCCAACGGCATAAAGGGTATCGGCGTCCGTATCTTCAGCGATGGCCGTCATCCCATTTCGAAGGACTCGCTTGCCGTCGAACGCCGCAATGCGCGGGCCATGCGGCGGCGGCGCGATCGCTATCTGCAACGCCGCTCCGCCCTGCTGGCTGCCCTGATCGTCCATGGCCTGATGCCGCAGGATGCCGCCCAGGCGCGGGCGCTGGTCGGTCTCGACCCCTATGACCTGCGTGTCCGCGCGCTGACTGACAAACTGCACCCCCATGAAATCGGCCGCGCGCTGTTTCATCTCAACCAGCGCCGCGGCTTCAAGAGCAATCGCAAGGCCGACCGCCGCACCAGCGACAAGGACGCCGGCGTCGTCAAGCAGGCCGAGATCGAACTGGACCGCGCCATGGCGGAGGCTGGGGCGGACACGCTGGGCCAGTTTCTCCATGGCCTGGCAACCAAGCGGGTCAGGATGGCGGCCGACGGCAGCGGCTATGATTTCTATCCGCAACGCCGCCATTATGAATATGAATTCGATTCCATATGGGCGGCGCAGGCGGTTCATCATCCTGCACTGCTGAACGAAACCGCCCGCGCCCATATCCGCAGCATCATCTTTCGCCAGCGCCCTCTGGCAGCCCAAAAGGTCGGCCAATGTACGTTCCTGGAAGAAGAGCGCCTGCCAAAGGCGCACCCTCTCTTCCAGGAACGTCGCCTTTATGAAGAGGTGAACCAGCTGCGCATTCGCGAGAGCGGCGAAGAACGCCCGCTCAGCCGCGACCAATGCGACACCGTCATCCTGGCCCTGAAATCGAAAAAGAAGATCAGTTTCGAAACCCTGCGCAAGCGCGTCCTGAAACTGTCCGACGACGCGCGGTTCAACAAGGAAAGCGAAGCGCGCAAGGAGTTGCTGGGCGACGAGATCCATGTTGCCATGAGCCATGCGAGCCGCTTTGGCGGGCGGTGGGGGGATTTCCCCGAAGACGCGCGCTGGCAGATCATTCGCCAGGTCATGGAGGAGGAAAGTCACGACGCCCTGCTCGGATGGCTACAATCCCAATGGTTTGTGGACGAAGCCACCGCGCAGGCGATCGCGGCGGTCCATCTGCCCGAAGGCCATGGCCGCCTGGGCGAAACCGCCTCCCGCCTGATCCTTACCGAACTCAAGCGGGACGTGATCGACTATGACGAAGCGGTGCGGCGCCATGCCGACCTGCTGGGCCATCATTCGGATCGACGGCCCGAAGAGGGGCGCGACACCCTCCCCTATTATGGCGAAATCCTGGACCGCGACCTGAAACCGGGGAGTAACGATCCGGCCGATCCGCCCGAAATCCGTTTCGGCCGGATCAGCAACCCGACCGTCCATATCGGCCTTAACCAGGTGAAGGCGGTGATCAACGACATCATCGCCGTTCATGGCCGACCCGACCAGATCGTCGTGGAAATCGCGCGCGAGTTGAAACAGAATGACAAGCAGCGCGAAGCCGCCAACAAAAGGATCGCCGCCAACACGCGCGCGGCCGAAGAGCGATCGAAAATCCTGCGGGATCACGGAATCGAGGATAATGGCGCCAACCGCATGCGGCTACGCCTGTGGCAGGAACTCAGCCCCGCCAGCGTCATGGATCGCTATTGCCCCTATTGCGGTACGCTGGGCAAGACCATCGGCATCCGTCAGCTCTTCCACAGCAGCGAAGTCGATATCGACCATATCCTGCCCTATTCCCGCACGCTGGACGACGGCCCGGCCAACAAGGTCGTCGTCCATACCGCCTGCAACCGGCAGAAGGGGAACCAGACCCCCCATGAAAAATGGGGCCATGATCCCGATCGCTGGGACGCGATATTGGACCAGGTGTCGCGCCTGCATAGCGCCAAGCAGTGGCGCTTCCTGCCCAACGCCATGGACCGCTTCGACAAGGAGGGCGGCTTTGCCGAACGCCAGCTCAAGGACACGCAATATCTGTCGGTGCTGGCGGGCAAATATCTGGGCAGCCTCTACGGCCGCGACGAAGGACGTCGCGTCTATGTGATCCCGGGGCAGATGACGTCGATGCTGCGGCGCATATGGGGCCTCAATTCCATCCTCGGCGATCATAATCAGGTCGTGAACAAGCATAGCGATGCGCCCAAGAACCGGCTCGACCACCGCCATCACGCGCTGGACGCTGCGGTCACGGGCGTCACGACCCATGCCCTGATCCAGAGGATCGCGGCCGCCGCCGGCCGTGCGGAGCAGGATAATCTGGATCGCCTTTTCACCGATCTGGAACATCCCTGGCCCGGCTTTCGCGATGCGCTGAAGGCGGCGCTCGACAGGACGGTGGTCAGCCATCGCCCCGACCACGGATTGAAGCCCAAGGCGGCATTGCACCAATCCGCCCCGCCGCACATGACTGCGGGCGCGCTCCACAATGATACCGCTTATGGTTTTACGGGTCAGGTCAACGCCAATGGCGTGCCGATGGTCGTGCATCGCGTGGCGATCGGGTCGATCAAGCCGGAACATCTGATCGACGGCGGCACGGGCCGCAGTCCCGCCTGGATCGTCGATGACGCGCTGCGCAAAGCCCTGGCCGTCGCAACCCATGGGAAGGCCGACAAGACGGCCTTCGCTCATGCCATCCGCGCCTTCGCCAAGACCCATCCGCAATTCCAGGGCATCCGTGGCGCGCGCATCATCGAAGGACTGAACCTGATCCCGGTCCGCGATCGAACCGGCAAAGTCTATAAAGGCTATAAGGGCGATTCCAATTATCGATACGACATATGGGAAATGCCCGACGGCAAATGGGTGACAAGCTGGAAGGACGCGCAGGGCCAGACGCAATCGGGCACCCTATCGATGTTCGACATGCACCAAACCGGTGAGGAACGTCGCCCCCACCCCGCCGCGCGAAAGGTCTTGAGCCTGCATCGCAACGACGTGCTCGCCTTCGATCGCGGCAGCGGGCGCGAATTGATGCGCGTGGTCAAATTTTCACCTGCCCAGCTTGCGCTCGCCCCGCTGCATGAAGCCCATGTCGATGCGCGCAGCCGGGACAAGGAATCGGGCTTCCGCTACACCCTCCCCGCCCCGTCCCGGCTGAAGGAATGGCAGGCGCGACAGGTTATCGTGGATGCCTTGGGCCGGGTCCGCGACCCCGGCTTTCCGGCGCGCACGGCCCGCCGCAAGACAGGGGCACAACCCTGATCCGGCCTTTCCAGCCACGCTAGGACGACAAAGGGAGTAGCATCATGGATCGGATCGTCGACATAGCGACCGATGGCCGTCACTTGTCCGCGCTCCGTGGCTTCCTCATCGTATCGCAGGATCATGCCGAGGTCGGCCGTGTGCCGCTGGACGATGTCGCGGCCGTGATCGTGCATGCCCATGGCGTCACCTGGTCGACCAACCTCATCGTCGCCCTGGCGAAACGCGGCGCCGTGATGCTGCTATGCGGCAGCAACCATGCGCCGGTGGCGATCTGTCTGCCGATCAACGGACACCATGCCCAAAATGCGCGGATGCGCGCACAATGGGAGGCAGGCAGGCCGCTTTCCAAACAGCTTTGGCGCAGGATCGTGATTGCCAAGATACGCTGGCAGGCGGCGGTTTTGGACGCCAATGGCATATCCGCGTCCGCCTTCGACCTGCTCGCGCGCCGCGTCGGCTCCGGCGACCCCGACAATGTCGAAGCACAGGCTGCCCGCCGCTACTGGCCGCTGCTGATGGGAGAGGCATTCCGTCGTGATCGCGATGCCGACGGAGCCAACGCCCTGCTCAATTATGGCTACACGGTCCTGCGATCGCTATGCGCGCGGGCGGTAGTGGCGTCGGGCCTGCATCCCTCGATCGGGGTGCATCACGCCAACCGCACCAATGCGCTGGCCTTGGCGGACGACCTGATCGAACCCTTCCGTCCCCTCGTCGATGCACTGACCCTGCGCCTGATGGCGCGCGGTGTCGAAACGGTTACTCCGGAGGCCAAGCGCGCTTTTGCCGGCCTGATCGCGCTCGACCTGCCAGGCGCGGACGGCACCACGACCGTGGCCGGCGCCGCCAATCGCGCGGCACAAAGCCTGGCCCGCGCGTTCCAGAGCGGCACCGCCGCCGACATAGTCCTGCCTACGCCCCCTTCCGCGCTGGAACTGGCGGGCCTGGATTCCCTGCTCGCATGAGCGCGACCCAACTGAGCGGATATCGGCTGATGTGGATTTTCGTCATGTTCGACCTGCCGGTCGCCACGAAGGAACAGGCGCGCGCCGCCACCAAATTCCGCGAATTTCTGTTGGACGAAGGTTTTGAGAAAAGCCAGTTTTCCGTCTATGCTCGCTTCTGCAACGGCAAGGAACAGTTCGAAACCTATATGCGGCGAGTTGAATCGCACCTGCCCGATCGCGGCGACGTCCACATCCTCAGTTTCACGGACCGGCAATATGAAAATATCGTGCGATATTCAGGCCAACGCCGCGGTCGGCAACGGAAAAACCCCAATCAGCTCGCCCTATTCTAACGATATCCGCCATTTTTGGGGCCACAGATCATCGGTTATTGCATTCCATTCCAATGCACTAACCGATGATCCATCATAACCACTCAGAGATCGTGGTCCAGCGGCAACTTTTTAATTCGCGCGCCGGTCACATCAGAGATCATAACCACTCAGAGATCGTGGTCCAGCGGCAACCCTTCGACCAGTCGCAAATGCGCGGGCTTCATCATAACCACTCAGAGATCGTGGTCCAGCGGCAACGGATGAAGGATATGGGCTTCGCGCTCGTCGATCATAACCACTCAGAGATCGTGGTCCAGCGGCAACCATCGGAGCCTACGCCTACTATGTGCTCGAATCATAACCACTCAGAGATCGTGGTCCAGCGGCAACTATTGTTCGCACATAACGAACATTCAATCAATCATAACCACTCAGAGATCGTGGTCCAGCGGCAACGTAGCGGCGGGCGTTGTTGGTTCGATTATAATCATAACCACTCAGAGATCGTGGTCCAGCGGCAACAGCGCCCACTTGTTGATCATGGAGACGCAGATCATAACCACTCAGAGATCGTGGTCCAGCGGCAACCAATTCTGCCAGGCAACATAGACCGCCGCCATCATAACCACTCAGAGATCGTGGTCCAGCGGCAACTTCTTAAACCCCTTCATCCGTATGAAGAAAATCATAACCACTCAGAGATCGTGGTCCAGCGGCAACTTCTTTAACACCAACGCAATCGCGATCATGATCATAACCACTCAGAGATCGTGGTCCAGCGGCAACGATGAAGCCGGCGCAGTGGTATCGACGATAATCATAACCACTCAGAGATCGTGGTCCAGCGGCAACAGGATGCAGCGCTGGGCGACCGGATGCTGGAATCATAACCACTCAGAGATCGTGGTCCAGCGGCAACTAGCTGCCCGTCTGCTGGAAATCCTCGAAATCATAACCACTCAGAGATCGTGGTCCAGCGGCAACCGGGCATTACTGACAGAGCTATCGTCTTTGTTGTTAGAGACATGCAGCATGACGGCGTCGATTGTTGGGCATCTATTCCAGAAATTAGGAGTAGAGCGCCAATCCGCAATGTATATGACGACTTCCTTTATGCCGTCCATAGTTTACTAAAAATTCCTATCATATTGAAATAATAACCGTATTTCTATATCATAAGAATTGCATAATTCCGGCTGCAAAGATGATAACCCTCAGGATATAATAGCATGTCCGATAACACGTTGCTATTCGCCTATGCAGACGCGCAATCGATGCTGGCGCGCCTGGAAGAACGACGACGCCTGAGTGTGGTTCGTCGTCCCTGGAAGATACGATGCTTCATCGGCGAACGCCAGGCGCTTGCATGGGTAGACGCGACGACAATCGATGATAGCATGTTTACCGTCGATGGCCGGGGTGCCGTGGGCGGGGCCGAATTCGATCTTACCCATTGGCGCCAAGCTGTTGGTGCGGACGTCACACTCGAAACGATCCAGACGGACGATGCTGGCCTGCTGGATTGGCTGGGCGTCCAAGATAGTGGCACTGCGACCGCTTCATGGGGAACAGCCGGATGGCCGCTCGATGATATCCGTCATCGGGTCCGCCTGTGGCAACAAGATGTCGCCGCCCTCCCCCCTCCCCTCCCCTGATCCATGGTGCTCGCATGGCATCAGCCTGGCGTCGGTTCTCTCCAATCGGCCGCGGTGACGCAGTAGCGAGCTTTCTGATCGGCGAAAGATATGGGCCTGGCCGTTGGGATGCATCTTTTGGCGGACTTGTGGCCCTTGGCTTTCAGAAGCGCGGCGCTGCGTGGAAGATCGCACAAGGGTCGCAACTGGAACTTCTATGGCTGCATGCCATTGCAGACGGCGCGCGCCATCATCTCGATTGGGAGATGCGGTTACGCGCCTATGCTGGTCGCGCCACAGCACATATCCTAGCCCGCCGTCGTCCGGGACGCCTGAAGGAGGTCATAGCGATGGCTATGTCTCGACCCTATATTAATAGCCGCATGGTATCCGAAAGACTGGATATCACGTCTGCGGGTGCGATCAAATTGCTCACGAATGCCGTTGAGGCAAGCCTGCTACTGGAACGATCCGGACAGAATAGCTACCGCACCTATGCCATTCCGCTGGGGCCCGGTGCCGCTGCCGCCTCGTGGCGATCGGATCCTATGGATGTCGGCACGCCAAATTTTTGGGACGAGGACGAAAATACACTCTCGTCACAAAGTCGCTGAGCGCGATTTCGGCCCTTTGCCTAGTCAGCCTATGCCAATTTGCCCTTGACGCTGCAGCGACCTTCCAGACGCCATACTGCGACGCCGCAGTTCTAAGGCTGTCGGAACCCTTACGAAACTGACTGTCGACGCCATATAACCGGAATTATCGCCGGTCATTTTCGCTGCAAACCTAGCTTTCCTCATATCACTGGAAACGATACGCGTCCGTTTGGTCGCGATCGCAATTTGCTGCCCAAGAGGCTCGGTCGACATGCTCTAGGCGGCGTGGACAAATTCAGCCGTGCCGGATCATCCTTCGTCCCGCTAAGCGGGCATCCGCTTCGCGCTGGCGATAACACTCGGCACATATGATCGTGATGCCGTCAGGCACCTCCACAGCATCTTCGATCCACTCGCTGCCGTTGCTTTGCAGATAGGCGTCGCAAGCGTCACACCATGCATCCCGAAGGTCGTCTTCATCCTCTGGCGGAAAGGAAACAAACCCGGCTGTGTCCGGTGATGTTCGACCCACGATATGGGCGCAGACGAACGTGATGGGCTGATGCCCATGCACCTCGCAGTCGCAATGATCGTCGTTGTTGTTCGCTGTCGTGGCCATATCGCGATGGATCGTAACTGCATCTGGCCTCAACAGCCAGACGAGTTACGGTTGACGCCGAACAGAACGGTTGATTCAAGGCTGCTTTTTGGAGGCAGATTTGAGCCGAGGCGATCTGACTGAAGCAGAATGGCGCGTTCTAAAGACCTTGCTGCCCATCGAGCCTGAAAAACGTAGTCGAGGCCGTCGGCCCGAGCACAACCGTTCGATCATTAATGGCATACTCTGGCGGCTGCGTTGCGGTGCCCCGTGGCGCGACGCGCCACCCAAATATGGCAGCTGGAACACCATTTATCGCCGGTTTCGGCGATGGAGTGAAGCCGGGGTCTGGGAGACCGTCGCCGTGACGTTGGCCGAGATCATGGCGGACAGTGGCCACTATAGCATCGACAGCACCACAGTCCGCGCCCACGTCTCGGCAGCGGGCGGAAAGGGGGACTCATCGACGCGCTCTTGGCCGCTCGCGGGGCGGGTTCACCAGTAAGCTTCACTGCCTGGCTGATGCCCTCGGGCGACCGCTCGCCTTCCATCTGACGGTCGGCGAGGCGGCAGACTGCAAAGCCTATGACGCCCTGATCGACCTACCCGAGCGCGCACCTGACGCCTTGCTCGCCGACAAGGGCTACGATGCCGACGCAATCCGTGCTAACCTTGCCAAACGGAATATCGAGGCCGTCATTCCGGGCCGGTCAAACCGCCGCGTGAAAATCGAGCATGACCGGGCGCTCTACAGCGCAACCGCATCGAACGCATGTTCGGGCAACTCAAGATCAACCGTGCCATCGCCACTCGATACGACCAACTGGCCAACAGCTTCCTTGGCATGGTCCATCTCGCCACCGCCAGATACTGGCTCAAATTTGTCCACGCCGCCTAGAGAGGTAGCTCCGCATCACAATCGCTACCGCCGTAGGTATTCGCCAGGTCCTGAATAGGGCAGGGGGGCACTCATGTCGTGATGGAGATACGCGCCAACGTGTTTTCAGAATCTCCTGAATGACCCGCCATTCTTCATCCACTCTTCCGAGAAGAGATGGCAGCTGATCATTTCTAGGACGCAGAATGGCTGATTTCCGGCGATATGCTTCTGCAACCCTAAGGCTGCCAAAAGCTATATCAAGCTCACACTGGCTGACCGCACCTGTAGAACATGCGATTCCGAAAACACGCCGGATGCGCGGTTAAGAACGCAGTCGATACTTGTTACGGCTATGATGTTCCTTGACGAATCCGTAGAAGCGCTTCGAATAGTTACGCGGGACTTCGAGTGGGTTTGTCCCAAGAAAGGCGTCAAACCGCCTGATCAGATCGTCATAATCCCAGCCCGGAAAATCCCGACGGATCGCGGCGTAAATGTCCGCGTCCAATATGTCGATCGCACGATTGGCCGATGCCGATTTCGGCAGCTGCCTCCTCTTGTCTGCGCCGGAACTACGCAATCCACCGGCCGCCTTCGCGAGCAACTGCATCGCTTGCCGCGGATCGATCATGTCATCCCCGTCATCTTGGCTCGGCCTATCCTGCGTAGGGGGCAGGGGAGGGCGCGCACGACCGGATCGCTGACGCTCCGCAACATGTCGCCGCATCACCATCCGCATCTTGGGTTTCGTGCTGTCGCCGTTGATGACTTCCAGGCTGATATCCGGCAGCTCGTTGGCCCGTGCGAGATCCAATAGCTTGCGCTTGAACACCGGATAGCTGCTTTCGCTACCGCTCTTCTGATGCAGCGTTTCAAACCCGATCACGAAGCCTTCCGTCCCGTTCCCCCCTGCATGTTTACGAGACGCACGGTAAAGCCATTTGCCCAATCCGCTGGTGATCTCAAAATAGAGCGGCGAGATGGCCAGGACATTGCGCTTGTCCATCACGCCGTCAAAGAACCATTTGGATAGCGTAATCTCCATGCCCAGAGATCGTTGCGTGCGCTCATCCACCAGATGGGTATAGCTGTCGATCCATGAGAAGGTCGTTTCGCGGCTTTTGGCGCTAGCGCGGATATTCGTCTTGATAGTCGTCGCCTGCAGCCGATCCAGCGCGCTCACCAGACGTTCATAGGCGCGCCCGCTGGTGCCCCAGCAGATGCGCTTGAGCAGATCACCCGGCTGCAATCGAACGACGGGCGACATATCGTTGATGCCTCGCTCGCGCATTTCATTAAGATGGGACGCCAGATAGATCATGATGTCCGCGTCCCAGATCGTCGCCATGCCGTAGGTCGGATTGGCAGAGACATGGACCGTCACCGATTTGTCAGGACTGACATATTCTATCGGCTTGATGCGTTTGCGCTTCGACAGGCTGAAGAAAGGACGCTGCATCGTCTCCTGATAGTCGCGCAGCGAAATATCGCTGAAATCGGGCAGAGTGAAGAACATCTCGAACTGGACCTTGCGCTCCTTCAGCGCCGTCTTGAGTTCGCCCTCCTGCTTCACCCTGCTTCATCCCGCTTTAATCGTCCCCCCGGGGGAAATCATATATAACAATCTGAAATATAAGAATTATTATCATAATTTCAGCTTTTCAATATTATTCCGATCCCCGCTCAGCCCAGCTTGGCCGTGCGGATACGTGCGGCTTCGATGACGGGTCGCAATGCTTCCAAAATCGCATCGGTCGACAGCCCCGAAGGCGTCAACGACAGCGTAAGGATCTTCTGCTGATCCTTGACTACCTCCCCGATCGCCTTGCCGTTCCCCCCGCAATTGACGCTTTCTGAACCCGGCCTTTTGCGGTCACGGCTTTGAGCAAGCGGTTCATCACCTCCGCGCCCCCAATCGGCGGCTCGTCACCCGATCGGCGAAAGCTTTGTTCGGAAGCAATCTGGTCAGCCGCATTTTCCAGCTTCGTCCGGTTCGCCGGGTCACGCAGCAACGGCAGCAGCTTCTCGCCATATTTCGCCTGCAAATCCATCGGCGAATGAAAGGCGCTGACGAGGAAGGGCGGTATGTCGGTCAGTGCGATATAGCGCGCCAATTGCGACTTGGAGATTTTCAGCCGCTCGGCCATGCGCAGCTGCACCCCCCCATAAAAGCGCTCGACCGCGCCCTTATAATTAAGGCCGCGTTCCAAATCGGAAATATCCTCGCGCTCACGATTTTCGATATCGGCCAGGCGAAAGGCCGCCTCATCGTCCAGATCCTCGATAATCGCGATCAGATCGATGTCAGGATAATGATTGGCGTTAAGCCAACTAATTGCCCAATGTCGCCGCGTTCCCGTTACCAGTTCATAGGGGAGGGGGCCACCGGGCGTGCGCCGCACCACTGCGGGAATGCGATTACCACTCTCGGCCAGGATCGAATCGATCAGGCTGCGCAACCGGTGTTCGTCCAGCAAAGAATAGTCGCGCGCGTTGCCCGACCAGATCGAACATTCCGCTGGCTTCAACCGGATTGTCGGCCGCTTGACGATCCGCGCCGCTTCGCCAAAAGCCTCCAGCCGCTTGTTGGTGAAGTTGACCCGCCCGGCGGCCGCCTCCGCGCCAGCCGCATCGCTGCTAACGACCGGGTCCGCAGGCACAGAGGCGAGCGCTTCGCTGATCAGCGATCGCCGGCTCATGCCGCGACACTCACGCTGGCGTCCGCGCCGGTGAGGCTGGTCGATGGCCATTGCTGGCGGATCTGTTGCTCGACCTCGCCGAACACCGCGTCCAGATTGTCCCGGCAGCGTGTATAGGTCTGGTGCGACGCCGACGGCTTGGATTCATAGATGGACCGGAAAGCCTGGGTGGCGTTCTTGATTTCCTCCGACGCCAGGATCGGTTGCCCGAGCAGCAGTCCGGCATAGGTCGCCTGCATGATCCGCCACATATCATTCTCCCCCGGTTTGTTGGGCGAGAAGGTGGAACAGACGACACGGATGAAACCGTAATTGACCGGCGTGCCATTCTGCTCGAGGATTTCGATATTGTCGGCGATCGTGTCCATGAAATGGATGGTCGACAGATAATCAAGCTGGCGCGCGGGAACAGGGATCAGCAGGCCGGTCGCGGCCGCCATCACGTTGAGGCCCAGAAAGCCCATCGCTGGCGGCGGATCAAGCAGGATCACGTCGAAATCCTTCGCCACGCTGGCAATGCCGATCCGCAGCGCCTGCAAGCTTTCGCGCACGGCCTGGCCGCCCTCGCGCAATGTGGACGTCAGGTCCCATTCCGCGTCCTGAAGGCCAAGGCTGGACGGTACGATCTTGATCGTCGGCCAGGGGGTGTCGCGAATGGTCTGGGCGAAATCGCTGAAAGTGCTGCGCGGCGAGAGAAAGGTTCCCAAGGTCTGGTCGTCGTCGATCAGCGTTTCAGGCTGGATATCGAACATCGTCGTGGTCGACGCCTGTGGATCGCAATCGATCACCAGCACGCGATAGCCATGCAGCGCGAGATAATCCGCCAGATGTTTGGTGATCGTGCTTTTGCCCACACCACCCTTGAAATTCTGCACTGCCAGCACGACCGCATCTTCATCCGGCTGCTTGCCGACGTGGATGCCCAGCGCTTCGCGAATCTGGGTCAGATCCTGCAGCGTATAATAGCGGCGGCCGTTGGGCTGTTGCTTGGGCTGGGGCAGTCGTCCCTTCGCTTCGGCCTTGGCCAGCGCTTCGGGTGTCCGACCGATCAGTTCGGCGGCGACGGTCGGGCCGAAGGTGATATCGAGCGTCTTGCGCGTGTCGGGACGGAACACGATCGTCTTGATATGGTCGCGCATTTGCTGGCACGCGGTGGTGACATTGCGCAGCGTATTGACGGTAAACGACATAGCGCCCCTCTAGCCGAATCATGGCGATAAACTGGTTCGTGTTCAATGCGCCTATTTTGGCTTGAAAGTCAAACCGAGCGCAACCCTGCGAAGGAGTCGCCTCATCCGCCATTTAGGTTGCAGCGAAATACAACCGTTCGAATAAAAGGGAAGGGAAAGCCTAGGTCCCAGCTGATAGCCCTTGGACACCAAATCGAGGCGCGGATTGACCGGCAAAGGCGGCATTAGAGATTTTAGAATGAGATTAGGGGGATTAGGCCCATCCCAATCTCAGCGCAAATGACCGAAAATCAACGATTCGCGTATCGGCATGAAAATCCGATCACACGACGCAGGCGGATTGATAACACGCTCCGGCGGTTCCAAAAACACGGCAAGCTGGTCTTGATAACACGTCCTGCCTCTCGCTCCACCGGTGCAACAGAAAGAAGGCACGCCGATATCACGGATCAGCGATCCGCAATGATGGCGGCTGTGTCGCCGCTGCCGATATCCATCAACTGTGCTTTTGCCGGATCATACCGTGGCCAATCAGACAGGTCGGCACCGTTCGGATTACCGGTCTTGACGAAATTGACGAGATACCCGCTCGCCAGCTGCCCGATGGCGCGATCGCTCGCCGTTGTCGCCGCGCCATATTTTGCCCGGACCGTATCGAAGAAATAGGGGATTTCACTGGCATGTCCCGCCCCCTTCGTCGCGGCGGTCCGTATCGAGGGCGCGACATAGGAGAAACGATAATAATAGGTCGGCACACCCTGGTGCGCGAAAGATTGCGCCATGGATCGCGCACCCGCCACCATCGGCCCGGTCGGTCCGCCGATATCGTCACTAGTCGCGCCGATCATCACCGGCACCTTGGCGAAACGCCCAGCCCGATAAGCCGCCAGATTGTCGACGGCGATCCGTCCATCCACGATCGGGCTGCTATGGGTGCGCGGTCCCGCCGCAAACAGCGCCGCCAGATTGAGCCCGTCAACGATCGCATCCGCCGACAACGCCCGCAACTTCGCCAGCGCCGAAGGATCATCGGGCGCTATTCCCTTTGTCCGGGCGAAGGCGGCCCCGGTCTTTTCCGCCGCCGCCATCGTGGCGTCGCCCACCGGCATGGGACCGCCAGATTGAATCACCGCTTTTTGGAACAGCCCTTGCGCCATGGGGGACGTCAGCAGCGCGTGGACCGACATGCCGCCGGCGCTTTCGCCGACGATAGTGACATTGGCGGGATCACCGCCGAAGGCCGCGATATGCCGCTGCACCCAGCGCAGCGCGGCGATCTGGTCCATATAGCCATAATTGGCCTGCAGGCCCTTATCCTCATCCGCCTTCGTCAGGGCAGGGTGGGCGAAGGTGCCGAACCGCCCCAACCGATAGTTGAAACTGACGACCATGATGCCCTGCCGCGCCAGCCCATCACCGGCATAAGTGGGCGGCGACGATCCGCCATTGACGAAGCCGCCGCCATAGATCCACACCATGACCGGCAACTTGCCGGTCTGCGCCGCCGGTTTCCAGACATTCACAAACAGGCAATCTTCCGCCGGCGGGGTGCCGAGCGGCGCGGCGTCGCTGGGGAAGGGCAACTGCATGCAGTCATGGCCATAGCGGCTCGCGTCGCGCACGCCCTGCCAGCGCGCCACGGGTTGCGGCGCGCGCCAGCGCAAGGCGCCGACCGGCGGCGCGGCGAAGGGGATGCCCTTGAACGCGACGACGCCATCCTTGTTTACGCCGCGCACCGCGCCCTCCGCTAGGGTGACGACCGGCTGGACAGGGTCGGTCTTCGCGCTGGCAAGCGGTGTTGCAGCGGCGACGGCGATCAGCAGCGCGCGCAAAGAAAGGGCCATTTGTCATCCTCCAGATTTAGGGTGGCGTCAGCACCACCACCCGGTTTTCGCGCGCCGACACCATCGCCGCTTCCATCACGTCCTGCACCGCCAGCGCTTCTTCAAGCAGAATAGGCAATGGCGCGCCATGCGTCAGCGCGCGCCCAAGCTGCGCATAGAAAAGTTCCTGGCATCCGGTCGCCGCCGGGCGCAGCGTCATGCCGCCAATGCCGTCATGAAGTTCTACTGGATCGGGATCGACACCCCAGCCTTCGTCGCCGGGCCGCAGCCCCGCGATCAACTGCGCTTCCTGCGGATCGAGCCGCCGCTTGACGAGCGATCCCGTGCTGCCATGGACCGCAAAGCGGGGACTGCCGCCCGTTTCGCCGCCCGGCGCAGTCAAGCTGGCGTGCAGCACAACCCGCAGCCCGTCATAGCGCAACAGGACGTGCGCCCAATCGTCGGACGCCGATCCCGGGCGCAGCGCCACGATATCGGCGCTCACCGCCATCGGTCGCCCGAACAGGGCCAGCGCCTGATCCAGCAGATGCGGCCCCAGGTCGAACCAGACGCCAGACCCCGGCGATCCATCCTCACGCCAGCGGTCGCGCACTTCTGGACGAAAGCGATCGAAATGGGACTCGAAATGAGTCACCCGGCCGAGCGCCCCGTCCGCGATGGCCGCACGGATGCTCAGAAAATCGCTGTCATAGCGGCGATTGTGAAACACCGTCAGGGCGCGCCCACGCGTGTCCGCCAGCCGCGCCAGATCGCGCGCCTGCGCCAGCGTCAGGGCGAACGGCTTGTCGACGACCACATGCTTGCCTGCGTTCAGCGCATCTGCGGCAATCGCCGCATGTGTCGCACTCGGTGTCGCAATCACGACAAGGTCGATCGATGGATCGGCGAGCAGATCGGCCTGCGTCACGCAGCCGATCGCCGGGTCGAGCGCCGCGACCTCATCTGCCCGACGGGTCGCGATCGCCACCAGTTCCAGCGTCGGCGCACAGCGGATCAGCGGCGCATGAAAGACGCGCCCGGCCATGCCATAGCCGATCAGGCCGACCTTCACCCGTGCCGTCATGGCTTGAGCGCCCCGGCCACGACAGGGGCCAGTTTGCCGACGATGACATCCACACCCTTGTCATTGGGGTGAATGCCATCGGGCAGTTGCAATGCGCGATCCCCGATCACCCCATCCAGCATGAAGGGATAGAGCGTCGCATCATATGTCCGCGCCAGATCGGGATAGATGCCGTTGAAGGCGGCGGCATAGTCCGGTCCCATATTGGGGGAGGCGAGCATGCCCGTCAGCAGGATCGGAATGCCGCGCTTCTGCAATTCCGCCAGAATGGCACTTAGATTGGCCCGCGTCTCGACAGGCGACAGACCTCGCAGCATGTCGTTGCCGCCAAGACCCACCAGGATCAGGTCGGGCTTGCGCGGCAGGCCGTCCAGCGTGAAGGCGAGGCGGGAGAGGCCCGCCGCGCTCGTATCGCCCGACACCCCGGCATTGACGACCCGCGCCTTTACCCCGCGTGCCTTGAGCGCCGCTTGAAGCACCGGCGCCAGCCCCTTGCCCTGATCCAGATTATAACCGGCATAGAGGCTGTCGCCGAACGCCACGACCAGCCGCTCGTCCGCAGCGGGCGTAGCTGCCTGCGCGCCATTCTCGACCTGCACGGCATCGTTCGACGGGGCTGGGGCAGCTGTTTTATCCGAACAGGCCACCGCCAGTTGGACAAACAGCGCCAATGCCCCATATTGCATCCACTTGTGGCCCAAGGAGCGCTCCTTTTTCATGCATTTGCCCATCGATCCCGCCACTATCGCGATCCGCGCGCAGGATGTCACCCTTTCCCTTGGAACACGCGAAGCGCCGGTGGCGATCCTCAAGGGTGTCGACCTCACCATCCTGCGCGGCGAAAGCCTCGCCATATTGGGTGCGTCGGGATCAGGCAAAAGCTCGCTGATGGCGGTATTGTCGGGCCTGGAACGCACCAGTGGCGGCAGCGTTAGCGTAGGCGGCGTCGATTATGGCACGTTGGACGAGGATGGACTAGCCCGCGCCCGGCGCGGTCGCATCGGCATCATCCTGCAAAGCTTCCACCTGCTGCCCACCATGACGGCGCATGAAAATGTCGCCGTGCCCCTGGAACTGGCGGGCCACGCCGACGCGTTCGATCGCGCGGCGGATGAATTGCGCGCGGTGGGCCTGGGCCATCGGATCGACCATTATCCCGCGCAGCTGTCGGGCGGCGAGCAGCAGCGCGTCGCCATCGCCCGTGCCGTCGCGCCGCGTCCGACCTTGCTCTTTGCCGACGAGCCGACCGGCAATCTCGACGTCACCACCGGCGCGACCATCATGGACCTGTTGTTCGAACGGCAACGCGCGGCGGGCGCGACCCTGGTCATCATCACCCACGATCCGGTGCTGGCGGCGCGCTGCGGCAGGATCGTGGAAATGCGCGACGGCCTCATCGTCGCCGACCACGCCGCATGAATGCGCTCGACTGGCGGGCCAGCTGGCGCATCGCCCGGCGCGACCTGCATCTGGGCTTTCGCGGCCTGCGACTGCTCTTCCTCTGCCTGTTTCTGGGCGTCGCCACGCTCGCCGCCATCGGCAGCCTGACCGCCGCCATCACGCAGGAATTGAGCGACCGGGGCCGCACCCTGCTGGGCGGCGACATCGAAATCGCCATGACGCAGCGCGAAGCGCGCCTGGGCGACAAGGAAGCCTTTCGCCAGCTCGGCACGCTCAGCGAAACCATCCGCCTGCGCGCCATGGCGCAGCGCGAAGGGCAGGGGAGAGCAGAATCTCCGCCCGCCGTGCTCACCGAACTGAAGGGCGTCGACAGCGTCTATCCGCTCTATGGTGCACTCACCCTGCGCGGCGGCACATATCAACCGCTCGATCCCGACCATATCCTCATCGGCGACGCGCTGGCGGAGCGGCTCGACCTTCGCCCCGGCAACCGGCTGCGCTATGGCACGGCCAGCTTCACCATAGCCGACATCATCGCTGACGAACCCGATCGCCTCGGTGAAGGCTTCACCCTGGGTCCGGTTGCCATCGTCTCCTTGGATGGCCTCCGCCGCACCGGCCTCATTCAGCCCGGCAGCCTCTACAACAGCAAATATCGTATCCGCCTCAACCCCGGTTTCGATCCCGCCACCGTCCGCAAGGACATGGAAAAGGCGCATGAAGCCGACGGTTGGAGTCTCAAGGACCGCGATCGCGCCGCCCCCGGCGCGAATCGTTTCATCGAACGTATGGGGCAGTTCCTGTCGCTGATCGGCTTGGCTGCTCTCGTGATTGCGGGTATCGGCGTCAGCAACGGCGTGGCGTCCTATCTGGCGGGCAAGCGCGGCGGCATCGCGACGTTGAAGGTGCTGGGCGCGACCTCCGCCGATATCGGCCGCATCTACCGGATGCAGGTCGGGGCGGTCGCCCTGCTCGGCATCGGCGCGGGCCTGATCGTCGGCGCGCTCCTGCCGCCGCTTATCGTCGCGCTGGCGGGCGACGTCCTGCCGGTCAGCCCCGGCTTCCGCCTTCATCCCCTCCCGCTCCTGACCAGCGCCGCCTATGGAATGCTCATCGCCTTCCTCTTCACCTTCCCCCGCTCGGCCGTGCGCGCACACAACCGGCCGCCGCGATTTTCCGTGGCGCGGTGGAAAGCCGGGGCGGCATCGACCGGCGCAGCGTCGCGGCCATGGGCGGGGCAGGGACATTGCTCGTCGCGCTGGCCCTGTCCACTGCGCGCGAACCATTATTCTCAGCCGCGGTTCTGGGCGCGACCGCCGCCATATTATTGCTGTTGCTCGCCCTCGGCAAGGCCGTGCGCCGTCTGGCCCTGCTCGCGCCGCGCCCTCGTCGGCCGCTCCTTCGTCTCGCGCTCGCCAATCTCCACCGTCCCGGCGCACAGACCGCCGCGCTCATCGTCGCGCTGGGCCTGGCCCTCACCCTATTCGTGACGCTGGCGGGCATCCAGACCAGCCTCGACAGCGAAATCCGCAACGTCGTGCCTGAAAAAGCGCCCAACCAGTTCGTCCTCGACATTCCATCGACGCAGGTCGATCGCTTCCGCGCCATAGCCCTGGCGCAGGCGCCCGAAGCGAAACTCAACATCGTCCCCACCCTGCGCGGCACGATCGTCGCCTATGGTGCGCAGAAAGTCGCGGATCTCAAGGAACTGCCCGATGGCGCCTGGTTCCTGCGCGGCGAACGCGGCGTCACCTACAGCGCCGTCCTGCCGGAGGGCAGCGATCTGACCGCAGGCCAATGGTGGGCGCGCGACTATGCCGGACCACCGCTCGTCTCGCTGGATGATGAGGCGGCGAAGGTCATGCAGGTCGGCATCGGCGACACGCTGACCGTCAGCATCCTCGGCCGTGAAATCACCGCGCGCATCGCTTCCCTGCGAAAGGTCAACTGGGACACGATGGGCTTCAACTATATCCTCGTCTTTTCGCCCAATGTGCTGGCCGCCGCCCCGCACAGCATGACCGCGACCATCACCATGAACCCAGGCCGCGACAGCGCCATGACCCGTGCGCTCCTCGCGGCCTTCCCCGGCATATCGGTGATCGCGGTGGGCGACGTCATCGATCAGGTCGGCACGATCATGACTCAGATGTCGCGCGCCATCGTCGCCGCCGCGTCGGTCGCGATCCTGGCGGGCATCGCCGTGCTGGTCGGGGCGATCGCCGCCTCGCGCCAGGCGCGCAGCTATGACAGCGTGATATTGAAGACGCTGGGGGCGACCCGCTGGCAGATACTCGCCGGTCAGGCGCTCGAATATGGTCTGCTCGCCTCCATGCTGGCGCTGGTCGCGCTCGCGCTCGGGATGACGGCGGCCTGGTTCGTGATCGTGCGGATATTCGAATTTCACTGGTCGCCCGGCTGGCTGGTGGTTTTGGCGACGCTGGGCGGCGGCGCGCTGCTGACCTTGGGCATCGGCCTTGCCGGTGCGATCCCGCTGATATCGGTACGGCCCGCCCGCGCCCTGCGGCAGTTGTAGCGGCGCGCGATGCGGCAAACGGCAGGGCGCACGGTCGCGCCCTGCGCCCTCGGCGCATAGTGCCGTGCGCGCGACCTATGCTGCCGCCTTGTTCAAAGACCAAGGAAGGCCGGCATGACCAGCACCGCATCGCAAACCCGCACCCGTTCCTTCATCGATCTGCGCGCCTGGGCGGATGACGCCATGGTCGCCGCGCCGTCCGGCGACCCTTTCCTCACCGCCCGTGCCGACCTGCCGCTGGCGCCCGGACAGATCAGCGTCGGTCTCATCGCCTTGCCGCAAGGGACGGGCGCAGTCCACGCGATGCCCGCCGAAGAATTCATCATCGTCGCGTCCGGCGCAGCACGGATCGAACAGGCGGGCAAGATCTTCACGCTCGATGAAGGCGACAGCCTTCTCCTGCGCGAGGGCGCGGCCTTCGCCTGGTCATGCCATGCCGACACGCGCCTGCTCTTCATGCGCCGCACCGGTGGCCCGGCGGGCGACGGGGCGATCATTCCCGTCGATACGCAAGCCCCGCTCGAACCATCAGGCGCGCCGCTGGCCGAACTGCTGGTCGGCCCGACGCCGCAATGCCGCAACCATGGCGATTACAAATCCGAAGACGGCGAATATATGGTCGGCACCTGGGATTCGACGCCCTATCACCGCCGCCCGATGGTCTATCGCCATTATGAACTCATGTATCTGCTCGACGGCAGCGTGACCTTCGTCGACGAAGACGGCGCGGAAGGCACCTTCCATAAGGGCGACATCTTCCTGGTCGAACAGGGCGCCAGTTGCAGCTGGGACAGCCAGGTCGATGTGAAGAAAGTCTATTGCATCTACCGACCGGCCTGATCCAGCGCGGATCAGGCCATCGGATCGAGCGTCCCCAGCCAGGCCACCAGCCCGATGATGGCGATGGCGGCGCTCGTTTCGATCAGCAGCGACAACCGCAGATGCGCGATCGCATGCTGCGGCTCGCCGCCTTCCAACCGGGGCGTCAGCCGCCAGCGATTGAGCGCCGCCAGCCCCAGCATCAGCCCGAACAGCGCCAGCTTCGCGCCCAGTAACAGCCCGTATCGGCTCCCCATCAAGGCCGGAAGCTGCGCCAGCCCGACGATCATCACGCCATTGATCGCGCCGCTGACCACCAAAGTCGCGACGATCAGCGTGCCCATCAGCGCAAAGCGCGACAACATCGTGGCCACCCGGCGCATGTCGGCCGTAACCGGACGCACCGTCAGCGCAGCATGCAACAGCACGGTCAGCGCCCCGATCCATCCCGCCGCCGCCCAGATATGCGCGACGTCGGCGATGCGATGCACCGTTCCGGCCATATCCTCGGTCGCCCCGGCATGGCCTGTCCACGCCAGCGTCGCGGCGGCCACGGCGGCGGCCATCAGCGTCAGCCGCTGCCGACCGGCGCAGGCGGACACCAGCGCCAGCAGCAAGGCGCCACCGCGCACCGCCAGCACCGTCCCGATCGGCGTCATCGTCAGCACTATCTGCGCGCTGGCCCAGTCGGGGGCGATGATCGATGTCCCGGTCATGCCCGCGACGCTCACCAGCAGCCACAACGCGGACAGCGCCATGCCTCCCAGCGCCAGCGCCACCGGCACCCATCGCCGCGCCGGGCCGGAACTTGGCATACCCATCACCTGCCAGAACAGCGGCAGGCCCATGAGCAGGGCAAGGTCGACCATCAGCGCAAAGCGCGCACCGATCAAAGCCCCCTCGATCATCGGCCCTTACTTGACCTTGAAGCTGTAGCCGCCTTCCATCTTGTGCTGGTCCGCGCCGACCAGATGCCATTTCAGGTCATAGGTGCCGGCCGGCAGCGCGCGGGGAAAGGTCAGCGTCATCGTCTTGCCTTCGACGCTGGTCTTGAAACCCTTGATCGGCATGGCGGGGTGATCGGTCATGCCCGGCATGGCCGTCATGGTCAGTTCCGCCCCGCTCATCGGCGCCAGGAAGGTTTCGGAAAAGGTCAGCGTCACCTTGGTCGGCTTGGCGACGGTCGCATCAGCGGCGGGATTGGACGAAACGAGCTTGCTGTGCGCGCTCGCCGCAGCGGGCAGGATCATCGCGAAAGCGGCGGCGGCGGTCAGGAAAATACGGGTCATTGCAATGTCTCCAGCAGGGTCGCTAGAGGAGATTACGCAGGGACTTGTCCCACCCCTCGGCCCGTGCGCATATTTTTCCCGAGCCTTGCATGAGGGGTAAACGCCGCCCGCGCGTATGCGACAGGGACGATGGAGACGATGATGACCGACCTGGACCAGTATCTGGACGCCCTGCGCGCGATGCCGACCGACACCCGGCTCGCGGACATGGACGCCGCTGTGATGGGCGGCCTTGCTAGGCGGCGCGACCAGATGACTGCGCGGCGCAGCCTGATGCTGGCGGGCCTGCTGGCGATCGGCATCGGCTGGGCGGGCAGCATCGTGCCGACCGCCCCGGCACAGGCCGCACCCACGCCGATCGGCATGTCCGACTACACGCCCTCCCGCCTGCTCGGCCAATGACCGTCCGCCGTTATGCGCTGGTCGCTCTCGTCGCCTTCGCCGCCGCGCTGGCAGCCGTGCTGGTAGCCCGCACCTGGCTTGCCCCAGCGCCGCGCGTCGAAAGCCAGGTCCATGCCCTGCTGCATGAAAAGCTGACGCTCGACGCCGCGCAGGAACAGCGCATCCATGCGCTCGAAAGCGCCTTCGCCACGCGCCGCGCCGCGCTGGAGGCGGAAATGCGCGCCGACAATGAACGGCTCGCCACGGCGATAGAGGGCGAACATGGCTATGGTCCGAAGGTGGCGGAGGCGGTCGATCGCTCCCACCATGTGATGGGGCAACTGCAAAAGGAAACGCTCCAGCACATCTTCGCGATGCGCGGCGTGTTGCGCCCCGATCAGGCGGCGCAGTTCGACGCCGCCATCGTCAAGGCGCTGACCCAGCCCGCCCGGTGACGGCCCGCAACCCCGATCCCGATTCCGAACCGGACGATCGGGAACTGGCGGCTCGCGCGCTCGCCGGGCATCAACCCGCTTATGGCGCCTTGATGCGGCGGCATCGCGACGCGGTCTATCGCCTTGCCCGCGGACATGTGGGTAACGGCGACGAAGCGCTCGACATCACGCAGGAAACATTCGTGGCCGCCTTCGCCGCGCTCGCGCGCTATGACGGGGTGCGTCCGTTTCGCGTCTGGATCGCCCGGATCGCGCTCAACAAATGCCGCGACTGGGCGCGCCGCCGCACGGTTCGCCGCCTCTTCACCTTCGCTAGGCCCATCGACGATGCGCTCGCCATCGCCAGTCCCGACGCCACGCCGGAGGAAGTCGCCCATTCGCATCGCGAAGTCGCGCGCATCAACGCCGCTATCGCTGCGCTCCCGACCAATCTCAAGCAGGTGGTGCTGCTCCGCACGATAGAGGGGATGAGCCAGGCGGAGGCGGCCGATGTGCTGGGCGTCACCGAAAAGGCGGTCGAAACCCGGCTCTACCGCGCCCGCGCGAAATTGACCGAAATTTTGAGGGATTGAAGTCCCGCTCGCGTATGAAGGGGCATGACGACACCCATCGCCCTCGACCGCCGCACCCTCATCAAAGGCGCGGCAGCGCTCAGCCTCGTCGGCGCCTTCCCCGCCTGGGCGCGCAGCGGCACGCCGGGCCTGCACCCCGCGCCCGGGGTCCTGTCGGGCGACCGCATTGCGCTCACCGTTGGCGAAAGCCATTTCGGCACCGGCGGCCGATCCGCCCATGCGATCACGATCAACGGCACCGTCCCCGCGCCGCTCATCCGCCTGAAGGAAGGGCAGCGCGTCCAGCTCGCCGTCACCAACAATCTCAAGGAAGACACGTCGATCCACTGGCACGGCCTGATCGTGCCCTTCCAGATGGATGGCGTTCCGGGCATCAGCTTCCCCGGCATCCGTCCGGGCGAAACCTTCACCTACGACTTCCCGATCCGTCAGTCCGGCACCTATTGGTATCACAGCCATTCGGGCATGCAGGAAGCCATGGGCCATTACGGCCCGATCGTCATCGATCCCGCAGGCGTCGATCCGGTACAGGCTACGCGCGAACATGTGATCGTGCTGGCGGACTGGTCGCCGGTCCACCCGCATATGCTGCTGAAACGCCTCAAGCAGATGGGCGGCTATCATAATTTTCAGCGCCAGACCCTCGCCGGGCTGCTCGCGGGGAAGGACCAGCCGCTCAAGGATCGCATCGACTGGGGCAAGATGCGCATGGACCCGACCGACATCTCCGACGTCACCGGCTCCACCTACAGTTTCCTCATCAACGGCCATGGCACGCCCGAAAATTGGACCGGGCTGTTCACGCCGGGTGAGCGCGTCCGTCTGCGCATCGTCAACGCCTCCGCCATGACCAATTTCAACGTCCGCCTGCCTGGCCTCCCCATGACCGTGGTCCAGTGCGATGGCCAGCATGTCCAGCCGGTCGACACCGACGAATTCCAGATCGGTATCGCCGAAACCTATGACGTCGTCGTCCAGCCGACAGACGCCAAAGCCTACGCCCTGATCGCGGAAGCCATCGACCGCTCCGGCCAGGTGCGTGCGACGCTCGCGCCGCAACTCGGCATGGTCGCGCCGATTCCCGATCTTCGCCAACGCCCGCTGCTGACGATGAAGGATATGGGCATGGATATGTCCGGCATGGACATGGGGCAGGGGGGCGTCATCGACTTGAGCCAGCCCGCCAACGACAGCATGGCGGGCCACGCCATGAAGATGCTCGACCCCTCGGTCGCGCCGGACGTGCCGATGGGGCCGGGCGTCGCGACCCTCTCCTCCATGCCCGCCGATCGCACTGCCGATCGGCCCACGGGGCTGGAGGATGTCGATCATCGCGTCCTCACCTATGCCGACCTGCGATCGCTCGAACCGAACACGGATATCCGCACGCCCACCCGCACGCTCGACATTCATCTGACCGCCAATATGGAACGCTATATGTGGTCCTTCGACGGCGTGAAGCTGTCGGACGGCGCGGAACCGATCGCCTTCCGCCACAATGAACGCGTGCGCGTCACGCTCATCAACGACACGATGATGCCGCACCCCATCCATATCCACGGCCATTTCTTCCAACTGCTGACCGGGGACGATCCTACCCATAATCCGCGCAAGCATACGGTGAACGTCCTGCCCGGCGGCAAGATCAGCTTCGATCTGACCGCCGATGCGCTGGGCGACTGGGCCTTCCACTGCCACATGCTGATGCACATGCATGCAGGGATGATGCGCGTCGTCACGGTCCGCCCAACGGAGGACGCGGCATGAAGCGCCTGATCGCCCCGGTCGCGCTGCTGCTCGCCAGCGCCGCCGCGCCCGCCCTTGCGCAGGACCACAGCCAGATGGATCATGGCGCGAACCAAATGCCGCAACCGGAGGCCGCGCCCGTGTCGGCCGAACCGGCCAATCCTCATGCCGGACATGCCATGCCCGCACCGGACGATAGCGTCCCCAAGGGCTTCGCCCCCCCGGTCCCGACCGACCACGCCGCCGACGCGCTCTACGACCCCGCCATCATGGCTCGCGCCCGCGCCGCCATGACGAAGGAAAATGGCGGCATGACCTTCTCGCAACTGATGATAGACCGCCTCGAATATCGCACGCAAAAGGGCACGGACGGCTATGCCTGGGAAGGGGAAGGCTGGATCGGCGGCGACATAAACCGGCTCGCCATCAAGTCGGAAGGGGAGGGGGACGTCGGCGGCCGCCTCGAAAGCGCCGAACTCCAGGCGCTCTACAGCCGCGCCATCGACCCGTGGTGGAACATCGTCGCGGGCGTCCGGCAGGACTTCCGCCCGCAACCCCAGCGCACCTACGCGACCATCGGCATCGAAGGCCTCGCCCCCTATTGGTTCGAGGTCGAAGCCCAGGCTTTCCTGTCCGACAAGGGCGACGCCCATCTGCGCATAGAGGGCAGCTACGACCAGCGCATCACCCAGCGCCTGGTCCTGCAACCCGCCGCCGAAGTGAACATCGCGGCGCAGGACGTGCCGGAATTGGGCATCGGTTCGGGCCTGTCGAACATCGAACTCGGCCTGCGCCTGCGGTACGAATTCGCCCGCGAATTTGCGCCCTATATTGGGGTTAACTGGGAACGCAGCATCGGCGACACCGCCCGCTACGCCCGTGCGGCGGGGGAGGGCGCGTCCGCCACCAGCCTCGTCATGGGCATCCGATTCTGGTTCTGACATCTTCAGGGCGGGCCAGCAAAAGCCGTGCGGGCTGAAACCCACTTACCTTCATTGGAAACTACGGCCTGTTGTTCCCCAACGAAGGCCGGGGTCCAGTTCTGAGCGTAAGACGGGACCCCAGCATCAGCCCAAATGCCGTTCCGCCAACGCGACATGCAACTTGATGCCCAACCCCAGCACATCGTCGTTGAAATCATAATGCGGGTTGTGCAGCGGCATCGACCCCTTGGGCTTGGCTTGTCCCAACCAGATATAGGCACCCTTGCACGCTTGCAGCATGAAGGCGAAATCCTCCGACGTGAAGGCCGGGTCGGGCGCCAGCCGCGCTTCGCCCACGCTCGCTGCGGCGTCCAGCGCTTCCTGCGCCGCTTCTGCATCGTTGATCGTCGCGGGATAATAGCGTTGATAATCGACGGTCGCGGACAATTCCCCCGCCAGCGCGACGCCGGCTGCAATCTCGCGTATCGACGCCTCGATCCGGTCCTGGACCACCGGATCGAATGTCCGCACCGTCCCGGAAACCGTCACCAGCTCGGGGATCACATTATGCGTATGCCCGCCATGAATCTGCGTGATGGACAGCACGGCCGACGCCGTGGGCGCAATGCGGCGCGACACGATCGCGTTCAATTGCTGCACCAATGCTGCTGCAGCAAAAATCGCGTCGGGCGTATCCTGCGGGATTGCCGCATGGCCGCCGCGCCCTTCCAGCCGGATCTCGAACTTGTCGGCTGCGCCCATGATCGGGCCGGGCCGCGTCGCGATCGTCCCGGCAGGCAGGTCGGGCCAATTGTGCAGCCCGAACACGCGGTCGCAGGGGAATCGTTCGAACAGCCCTTCATTGACCATCTCGCGCGCGCCGCCCTGGCCTTCCTCGGCGGGCTGGAAGAAGAAGTTGATGGTCCCATCGAAATGGCGACTGCGCGCCAAATGCTGCGCCGCGCCCAGCAGCATGGCGACATGCCCGTCATGGCCACAGCCATGGAAACTGCCCGGCGTCGTGCTGGCATAGGGCAGGTTGGTCTGTTCATGGATCGGCAGCGCATCCATGTCCGCGCGCAGGCCGATGCTGCGCGAAGACGTCCCATGGCGCAACACGCCGACCACACCGGTCCTGCCGATCCCTTCATGCACCTCCAGCCCCAGCGCGCGCAATTGCTCGGCGATGCGACCTGCCGTGCGATGCTCGCAAAAGCCAAGCTCGGGATGCGCATGAATGTCGCGGCGGAACGCGATCAGCGGTTCGATCAGGTCGGAAATGTCGGTCATGCAAAAAAGCCCATCACGAAAATTGAATCTCGCCATCATAGTGTTCCCCGGCGAAGACCGGGGTCCAGTCCCACGATCCGACCTGGACTCCGGCCTTCGCCGGGGAACAAGCAGTTGCTGCCAGCTACCATGTGGCGCACGGCATAGACCCTACCGCTGCTCACCGAACAGATGCTGGATCGGGTAATGATGTTTGATGAAGGGCGACTTGATCACGACATAGCTGAAATATTTCTCGATCCCGTAATCGCTTTCCAGCATCCCTTCGATGATCGACTGATAATGCGCCACGCCCCGCGTCACGAATTTCAGCAGATAGTCGTATCCGCCGCTCACCAGATGACATTCGACGATCTCGTCCAGCTTGCGGATGCGGGTCTCGAACCGCGAAAAGTCGCCCGCGCGATGCTCCGTCAGCGTGACTTCGGTAAAGACCGTCAGATATTCGCCCAGCTTGTGCAGGTTGATATGCGCGCCATAGCCGGTGATATAGCCCGCCTTCTCCAGTCGCTTGACGCGGGTTAGGCACGGGCTGGGCGACAGGCCGACCGCATCGGCCAGCTCGACATTGGTGATGCGGCCTGATTGCTGAAGCTGCGTCAGGATCTTGAGGTCGATCCTGTCCAGTCTGGGTCCGCCCAACATATGCCTTGCTCCCCGTTTCTTATCCCAGCGCCGCGCGAATATCCGCTTCTTCCAGCATATCGTCTAGCGTTTTGCGGATACGCGCGAAGATCTCGTCCATCTCTCCATCCGACGCGCAGAGCGCCGGGGCCAGCCCGATGATATTGTCGGCAAAGGCGCGGAAGATGACGCCATTGTCATAGGCTTTGGCGAACAGCCGGTCGGCCAGTTTCAGCGCGGGATCGAAGCGCGTCTTGCCGCCCTTGTCCGCGACCAGTTCGATCGCGCCCAGCAGGCCCCGCCCGCGCGTGTCGCCCACCATCGGATGATCCGCGATCCCCGCCAGCCCCGCGTCGAAGCGCGCGGCGACCTTCTGCCCGTTCGCTAATATGCCACCATCGGTATAGAGCCGCAGCACTTCCAGCCCCACCGCCGCGCTCACCGGATGGCCCGAATAGGTCGCGCCATGGCCGATCGCGACATCGGGCGCCGCGCCATCGGCGATACCCTGATAGACTTTGTCCGACATCAGCAGCGCGCCCATCGGCACGTAACCGGCGGTGAGGCCCTTGGCGACGGTCATCAGGTCAGGCGACACATCTTCCGCTTCGCAGGCGAACATCGGGCCGGTGCGGCCGAACGCCGTTATCACCTCGTCTGCGACCAGAAGGATGTCGAGTTCGTCGCAGGCCTGCCGCATGGCCTTGAGCCAGCCAACCGGCGGCACGATAACCCCGCCCGATCCCTGGATCGGCTCGCAGAAGAAAGCGGCGACATTGTCGGCCCCCAGTGCCGCGACCTTGTCCTTCAATTCCTGCACCGACCGGGCGATGATCGCGGCGTCGTCGCCTTCCAGGTCGCTGCGATAGGGGTAGGGCGATGCGATATGATGCTGCCAGCGCAGCGGCAGGTCGAAATTGCGATGGAAATTGGTCAGCGCCGTCAGCCCCGCGCCGGTGCTGCTCGATCCATGATAGCCACGCTCCAGCGCGATGCACTGCTTCTTCGCCGGCTTGCCGATCGCATTATAATAATGGGTGATATAGCGGACGGCGGAATCCACCGCATCCGACCCGCCCAGCGTGAAATAGACATGGTCCAGCCCCTCGGGGCTCAGGTCGACCAGCCGCTGCGCCAGCCGCGCGGCGGGTTCGCTGCCGAAATGGAAATAGCCCGTCGCATAGGGCAGGCGGCGCATCTGCTCGGCCGCTGCCTCCACGATGCTGTCCTGACCATAGCCGACATTGACGCACCATAGCCCGGCAAAGGCGTCCAGCAGTTCGCGGCCGTCCATGTCCGTCAACCACATGCCCTTGCCGCTTTGCAACATGGTCGCACCGCGCGCTTCATGGGCGCGGAAGGACGTGACCGAATGGATCAGATGATCGCGGTCGATGTCCAGCAGGGATCGGTTGGATTGGTGCATCGTCGGGTCGCTCGCCATGGTGGTTATGCGGTCAGCCTATCCCCCATGCTGCGGGGCGATAGCCCGATATGGTGGGACCAGGCACCATCGCTCTCCGTAATCGCAAAGTGCCGCAGCATATTATGCCGCTGTCCTACAGGATGCCTGCCATGCCACCATATCCCGTTTGATCGTGGGGAACGTTCCTCACGAATTTGCTCATGACCAGATTGGGGATGTAAACATGGATGCTCATAGACAAGGCGATAGTGCCCCGGCGAAGGCCGGGGTCCAGTTCCAGGCTCCCGGCTGGACTCCTGCCTCACCGTGGAACACGAGGCTTGGCTGTCATCCAGCTCAGCGGCACCACCAGCTTTTTGATAGGATCAGCCGCGCGCAACAAAATGTCGAAATCGGCGGGAAATGTGCGAAGTTAAGCGTCCCGCCGATATCGTCTGTCAGCTCAGCGCGTCGGCAATCGCCTTGCCGCACTGCTCGGTATTGGCCGTGCCCTTCAGGTCGCCGGTGCGCAGGCCCGGCTCCGCCAGCACCGTCTCCACTGCCCGCATGATCGCGGCGGCGGCCTCCGCTTCGCCCAGATGCTCCAGCATCATCGCCGCCGACCAGATCTGCCCTACCGGATTGGCTACTCCCAAGCCCGCGATGTCGGGCGCGGACCCATGGACCGGCTCGAACAGGGAAGGGTGCGTGCCGTCCGGGTTGATATTGCCCGAAGGCGCGACCCCAATCGTGCCGGTGCAAGCGGGGCCAAGGTCGGACAAGATATCGCCGAACAGGTTGGACGCCACGACCACATCGAACCGGTCGGGGTTCAGCACGAACTGCGCGGTTAGAATGTCGATATGATATTTGTCATGGGTGACGGTCGGATAATGTTTCGCCATCTCTACCACCCGCTCGTCCCACCACGGCATGGTGATCGCTATGCCGTTCGACTTGGTCGCCGACGTGACATGTTTGCGGTCCCGCGTCGCCGCCAGGTCGAAGGCGTAACGCAGCACCCGGTCGGTGCCATGCCGGGTCATCACCGTTTCCTGGATCACGATTTCGCGATCGGTGCCGGGAAACATCTTGCCGCCGACGGAGCTATATTCGCCCTCGGTATTCTCCCGCACGACCCAGAAATCGATGTCGCCCGGCTCGCGGCCCACCAGCGGGCAGGGGACGCCGGGCATCAGCCGCACCGGGCGCAGATTGACATATTGGTCATATTCGCGCCGGAACTGGAGCAGCGATCCCCACAGCGACACATGATCCGGCACCGTATCGGGCCAACCCACTGCGCCGAAGAATATGGCGTCGGGCTTGCCGATCCGTTCCTTCCAGTCGTCCGGCATCATCTGGCCGTGCTTGGCATAATAGTCGCAGCAGGCGAAATCCTGCCAACTCTGGGTAATGCTGAACCCATAAAGGCTCGCCGCCTGCTCCAGCACGCGAATGCCTTCGGGCATGACTTCCTTGCCGATCCCGTCGCCGGGGATCACGGAAATGGCGTAGGTGCGGTTGCTTGCGGACATAACATACTCCGTTCGCCCTGAGCCTGTCGAAGGGCTTTTTTGTCTTGAGAAGTAGAGGGCTTCGACAGGCTCAGCCCGAACGGGGGAAAGGCGGTTCTTAAAGCTTCAACCCCGCAATATGGAACGCCTTGGTTTCCAGATATTCCTCGATCCCCGCATGCGCCCCTTCGCGGCCCAGGCCGGACATCTTGACCCCGCCGAACGGCGCGCATTCCATCGCGATCGCCCCGCTGTTCAGCGCCACCATGCCCGCCTCCAGCCGCTCCGCCACGCGGAAGGCGCGATGCAGATTCTCGGTATAGAAATAGGCGGCCAGACCGTAGCTGGTGGCGTTGGCGAGTTCGATGCCTTCCTCTTCATGGGTGAAGCGGAACAGCGGCGCGACCGGCCCGAACGTCTCTTCCTCCGCCAGCCGCATGGCCCGCGTCGCCCCGGTCAGGACGACCGGTGTCGCGAACCGATCGCCCGTCGCCCCCTGCGGCGCCTGCGCAAACAAGGTCGCGCCGTGCGCCAACGCATCGTCCACATGCGCCTTCACTTTGTCGGCCGCCGCGACGTTGATCAGCGGCCCGATCGTGCTGCCCGGCACATCACCCGGCGCGATCCGCAGGTCCGACACTGCCTTGGCCAGCTTCTGCGCAAACTGCTCGTACACGCCGTCCTGCACCAATATGCGGTTCGCGCAGACGCAGGTCTGCCCGGCATTGCGGAATTTGCTGACCATCGCGCTGGCGACGGCAACATCGATATCAGCATCGTCGAACACGATCAGCGGCGCATTGCCACCCAGTTCAAAACTGACCCGCTTGATCGTGTCGGCGCATTGCCGCATCAACAACGCGCCTACCCGCGTCGATCCTGTAAAGGACAATTTGCGTACGACGGGGCTGGCCGTCAGCGCTCCGCCGATCGCGGTCGGCATGCCGGTGACCACATTGAACACGCCCGCCGGGAAACCCGCTTCCTCCGCCAGCTTCGCCAGCGCCAGCGCGGTGAAGGGCGTCAGTTCGGACGGCTTGACCACCACCGGGCAACCCGCCGCCAGGGCAGGCGCGCATTTGCGGGTGATCATCGCCGCCGGGAAATTCCATGGCGTGATCGCCGCCGACACGCCGACCGGCTCCTTCATCACCAATATGCGGCGATCGGCTTCGGGCGCGGGGATGATACCGCCATCGACCCGGCGCGCTTCTTCCGCGAACCATTTGATGAAGCTGGCGGCATAGCGGATCTCGCCCTCCGCCTCGGCGATCGGCTTGCCCTGTTCGGCGGTCATGATGCGGCCCAGATCGCCGACATTGTCCAGCACCAACGCGTGCCAGCGTTCCAGGACGGCGGCGCGATCGGCGGCGGTCCGCGCCTTCCAGGCCGGGAAGGCCGCCTCGGCCGCCGCGATGGCGGCCTGCGTATCGGCCTCCCCGCAATCGGGCACGGTGCCGATGATCGCGCCGGTGGCGGGATTGTCGACCGGCAGGCTCGCACCCGAAGTCGCGCCGACCCAGGTTCCGCCGATGAAGGCGCGTTCGATGAACAGCGTGGGATTGTTGAGGCTAAGGGTCATCCGAGCGCCTGCGTGGTAAGGGAAAAGGTCGTGACCATGGGATCGCTGGCCGGTGCAGGCCCGCGCACCATGCGCATCACCCGGCCGACACACGGCAGGCCCAACTCATCCAGCCAGCCGCCCAATCCGCTTTCCTCCGGCACGTCCAGGCGGCAGAACATGCCGCTATTGGACCCCAGCCAGTGGGATATCAGCGCCTTGGCCCCACCCGTGTCGGGCGCAATCGTCGGCCCGACGACATAGCCGCGCCCAAATCGCCGAAACAGCGCAAAGCCCACCGGCTCGTTGTGCCGGGTCAGCACCACGCCCTGCGCGCCCGGCACCAACGCATCGAGCAACGCATCGCGATCCATCCCCGTAGCCCGTCGCGCCAGATCGCGCAGCGTCGCCATATCCTTGACGCCCAGCGGGCGGACCCGTTCGTCGGGGATCAGCTCCGCCATCGGCACGGCAAAGGCCGCGCCCTGATGCTGGAACACCGGGCCGATGGGTTCAAACCCCATCTTGCGATAAAGCGGCGCGCCCTCGTCGGTGGCGTTCAGCAATACCGTCCGCGACCCCAGATCGCCCAGCACCGCGTCCATCAACCGTCGGCCAAGGCCCATGCCCTGCGCCTGGGGCGACACGATGACCATCCCAAGCGTCGCGGCATCCTGCCCATATAGCCACGCCATCGCGGTGCCCACCACCACGCCGTCGCGCTCGACGACATAGCCGAAACCCAGGCCGAACAGCATCTCCCAATCCTCGATCCGGTGCGGCCATTTCTGCTCGCTCGATAGCATATGGGCGGCGGCCAGATCGTCCGGCGTCATGCGCCGCAGGTCCACCATCGCCTCTATATCTGTCGCCATGCATCTTGCTCCTCGGCGGGGAAGGGGCGCCCGCCTGCTTACAATGGGAATCGTCTATGATCGACTATTAGCGGGCGGCCCTAAGCATTGGCTGCTGCCTTCACCCTGATTTTGGAAGATTATCGCGCGGATTTTCCCGCGCAACTGCAACACATGCCGTCGCTCGCCCCTATTGTGGCGGGCGACTGCCGAAAAAGGAGACACGCGCCGTGGACGGTTTCGACCCCGATCAGATCAGCCTGCCGCAGGCGAATAATTTCATCGGCGGGCGCCGGGTCGCCGGACGGGGACCGGCGATCGTCGTGCGGCGGCCGTCCGACGGCCGTATCCAGGCGGACCTCGACAGCGTCGATGCGGACCAACTCGCCCAGGCCGTCGAAGACGCGCAGCAGGCCTACAAGACCAGCGGCTGGGCGCAGAGCGACCCGCGCGCCCGGATGAAGGTGATGCGCCGCTGGGCCGACCTGATCGAAGCGGACGCCGCCACGCTGGCCCCGCTCGAAGCGCTGGGGTCCACCCGGATGCTCAAGGAAATCAACGTCTGGGACTTGAGCTATACCGCCGAAACCATCCGCTTCTTCGCCGAATGGGTGGACAAGGTGGGCGGCGAAGTCGCGGCGACCACGCCCGACAAGCTGGGCCTCACCATCACCGAACCCTATGGCGTGGTCGCGGCGATCGCACCCTGGAACCTGCCGCTGGTGATGGCGGGATGGAAGATCGCGCCCGCCATCGCGGCGGGGAACAGCATCGTGCTCAAGCCCTCGGAAATAACGCCCTTCAGCATCGTGCGATTGGCCGAACTGGCGATCCAGGCCGGGCTGCCCGCAGGCATCTTCAACATCGTGCAGGGCGATGGCCGCAGCGTCGGCGACCCGTTGGTCCGTCGTCCCGAAGTGGCGAAGGTTACCTTCACCGGCTCCACCCGCACCGGCGCCGCGATCATGGCGGCCTGCGCGCAAACCGGGCCAAAGCCGGTCACGCTGGAACTGGGCGGCAAAAGCCCGCAGATCATCTTCGCCGACGCCGGGCTTGACCAGGCGTCGGCCCTGGTCGCCCGCGCCATCACGCTCAATGCCGGGCAGGTCTGCGTTGCCGGATCACGCCTGCTGGTGCAGGACAAGGTCGCCGACCAGGTAATCGACCGCCTCCTCACCGCCTTCGATGCGCATAAGGCAGGACCGACCTGGGCGGCGGACACGACGCTGGGGCCGATCATCTCGGACGGCCAGCTCGACCGGATCGACGGCATCGTCGCGCGCGCGATCGCATCGGGCGCGCAGGCGCTGACCGGCGGCGGCCGCGCCACCGCACCGCAGGAGGGCAGCTATTTCGCCCCGACCCTGCTCGCCAACGTCGACCAGAAAAGCGAAGCCGTGCAGGGCGAAATCTTCGGCCCGGTCCTGACCGTCCAGACCTTCGCCGATGAGGAGGAGGCTTATGCGCTCGCCAATGACAGCGACTATGGCCTCGCCGCGGGCGTTCATACCGGCGACCTCAGCCGCGCCCTGCGTGCGACCCGTGCGCTCGAAGCCGGCACCATCTGGGTCAACCGCTATGGCCGCAGCAACGACTTCATCCTGCCCACCGGCGGTTACAAGCAATCGGGCATCGGCAAGGATCTGGGCCGCGAAGCCTATATGGCGAACCTCAAGACGAAGGTCGCCTTGATCGAATTCTAAGATCCGAACCCATCACTGGCGGCCAGGGCATCCAGATCGCGTGCGCCGTGGACGACACGTACGACCACGATGTCCTCGCCGGAAAACAGATAATAGGCAGCATAGCTACCATGAAGCAGCGTGCGCAGCCCCGCTGCCAGATGATCGCGAGGCGGGCCGGACAAGGGGAATTCTTCCAACCGCATCAATGCTGTTTGCACCGATCGAATGTAGCGGGTCGCCCGCTCTTCCGATGACGCCATGGCGATGTGCAACCAGATGTCCGCCAAATCGGCTTCCGCTGTTTCGGTCAGGCGGATCAAGTATCGGCCAATAACGCCCTCCCGCGTGCAACGATCGCATCGGTGTCAAACGGCACGAGTCGACCGGCACCGATATCGGCCAGCCCCTTGGCTATATCGTTCCGGAGCGCTTCCAATTGCTGGACCTGTTGGCTGCGTTTGGCCTTAAGATCACGGATCGCCTCCCGCACCACTTCACTCGTCGACGCATAGTCGCCCGTCTCGACGATGCTTTTGACGAACGCCGCCATTTCGGCGGGCATCGTCACCGTCATTCGCTCGATCGTTGACATGGCCATTCTCCTCACGATCATACTTTATCATATTTATGAGGATATGCCAGACCAGCCGGACATGTCAGCCCGCCGCAAACCGCCCGATGCGATAGGGCGTCATGGGAATATCCGTCGTGCCCGTCGCGATGATCTCCGCCATCGTCTCGCCCACGCCCGGCCCGATCTGGAATCCCGACCCCGAAAAGCCGAAGGCATAATAAAGCCCGCTGGTCGTCGCGCTCGGCCCCATCACCGGCTGGCTGTCGGGCATATAGCCCTCGATCCCCGACCAGACCCGGATGATGTTGAGCCTGCCCAGCGAAGGCGCGAGCCTGCGGATCTGCTTCAACTGGCTCAGCGTATTTTGCGGCTCGACATAGGCGCGATACTGGTCGGGAAAGGATGGCCCGCGCGTACTGCCGCCCAGCACGATATTGCCGCGCGCGACCTGTCGGAAATAGACCGTCTCCTCCTCGATCGGCGTCATCACCCCGACGGCGGGAAGGATGGCATAGGGCACCGGTTCGGTGACACTCATATTGGGGCCGCGCGGCACGATCGGCACCGGTTCGCCGAATTGGCTGGACAGCGCATTGCCCCATGCCCCCGCCGTCACCAGCAAGGTGGGCGCGCGAAACGTCCGCCCGTCCGCTGCGGTAACGATGAAATCCTCGCCCACCTTCTGCGCGTCCACGATCTTCGTATTTTCGTGGATTACCGCGCCCATCCGCTGCGCCGCGCGAGCGAAGGCGGGGGCGGCAAGCCGCGGATTGGCATGCCCATCGGTCGGGGAATAGGAACCCGCCAGCACATCCGCCCCGAAAAAGGGGAATTTGTCGCGCAGCGCATTGCCGCTCAGCAATTCCAGGTCCAGCCCTTCCTCGCGCGCCTGCGCTGCATAATCCTCCATCGACCCGACCAGTTCGGGCCGTTCGCGATAGCAAACGCGGATGTGCCCCGACTGAAGATATTCGACGTCCGCGCCCAACAGTTCGCGCGACTTGCGCCAGATGGCGATGGCGCGGTTGGCCAGCGGCAACTGGTGGATCGCGCGACCCTGTCGCCGGACGTTGCCGAAATTGGTGCCGCTCGCCTGCCGCCCGATCAGGTCGGTTTCCAGCAAAGTGACCGAAATCCCATGCCCGCGCAGGAACAGCGCGGCGGACGATCCCATCAATCCGCCGCCCACGATGATGACGTCGCTGGCCGCGCTCATTGGTCGTCTCCGATCGCGATGGGCAACGGCTTGACCGGCGCCTGCCCGCGCAAGCGCCCGACCTGTTCGACCGGCACCCCACTTTCCGCAGCGATCAGCTCGGCGGCGGCCAGCCCGCAATAACGCCCCTGACACCGCCCCATGCCGACCCGGCTGAATGCCTTGGCGCGGTTCGCCTCCTTCGCACCTGTCTCGCGCATCACCGCGCGCAGGTCGCCCGCGCTCACCCCCTCGCACCGGCACAGGATCGCGTCGTCGGGCAAGGCGCTCGCCTGCGCTGCGGGCCAGGGGAAAGCCGTGGCCAGCCCCCGCGCGAATTTGGCATAGGTCGCCACATCGCCCCGCAGGCTCGTCATCTCGCCCTTGTCGATCGGCAGTCCCAAATCAGCCAAAGCCGCCAAGGCCGCCAGCCGTCCGCTTGCCTCGGCCGATCGCGCGCCCAATATCTTCGCGCCGTCGCCCGCCAGATATATGCCAGCGACGCTCGATCGCCCATCACCGTCGCGCTGCGGCAACCATTGCCGCGTGCCCGGATCGAAGGCGAAATCGCAGCGCGCCAGATCGGCCAGCTGGGTTTCGGGCCGCAAATGATGCCCCATTGCCACCGCGTCGCAGGCAATCGTCTCCACCTTGCCCGACCCCGTGCGAAACCGGATGCCGCCGACCCCGGCGTCGGCATCGCCCATGATCTCGATCGGCGTCACGCCATGATGCACCGCCACGCCCGCGCGCGTCAGCGTCCGCGTCAGCGCCACGCCGTTCCACAACACCGACGGCATCGCCAGCAGGTCGGGCAAAGCCCTGACCCGTGCGCTGAACGGCACGGTATCCAGCACCGCCGCCACGTCCGCCCCGGCCTCCGCATATTGGCTGGCGACCAGGTAGAGCAGCGGCCCGGATCCCAGAAACACGACCCTGCGTCCGATCGACACCGCCTGGCTCTTGAGCGCGACCTGCGCCCCGCCCAGACTATAGGCCCCCGCATATTGCCAGCCCTTGACCGGCATCAGCCGATCGGTCGCCCCGGTGCACAGCAACAGCGCATCGAACGGGATAGCGTCCTGAACTGTCTAACTCGCTGTCCACACTTGCCCGCCCGCAATGTTCCAGACCAGCGTTTCGGGCCGGTAATCGATCGCGCCTTTCAGCCCATCGAACGTCTCATGCAACGCCCGCGCCCGCCCGGCTTCGGTGCCATAAAGCTTCGCATAGGGCCGCTTGAAATTGTCGGGTTGGCGGCGATAGATCTGCCCGCCATCGCGCCGCCCTTCGTCGATGACGATGGGGCGGATGCCCGCCTGCACGCAGGCCTGCGCCGCGCGCGTCCCCGATGGTCCTGCGCCGATGACGATTATCCGTGGGCTGGCCATGACGCCTCCGGCTGGCTGGTGAGAATGCGCTGGCCTGGTGCAGCCAGCGTGGAGCAGGCGCGCAGGCGATCGCCACTCTCGGTCCATACCCAGCAATCCTGGCACGCGCCCATCAGGCAGAAACCCGCGCGCTTCTCCGGGCCGAACTCGCTCTGCCGCAACCGGCCGCCCGCGCTCAGCATGGCGACCATCAGCGTGTCGCCCTTCAGCGCGGCGACGGGCGCACCATCGACATGCAGGATCACAGGCGGGCGGTCGGTTTCGCCCAAACGTACAAAGCGGCTCATGACGCGACCAAGCTTTCGTCTCCCAAATGACACAGGATGCGGCTGCCCTTATCCAGCGGACGGCGCGGCGGTGGCGTGACGTTGCACAGGCCGTCCATCCGCGCGGCGCAGCGCGGCAGAAACCGGCAGAGGTCGGGATGGTCGCCCGCATGTCCGATCGGTGGCGGCATAGCACCGGCATGGCTTTCCTCCAGCCACCCCGCCCGCATCTCCGGCACCGATCCGATCAGCAGGTCGGTATAGGGGTGGAACGGTGCGGCGGCAAACGCGGTACGCGGTCCCGTCTCGACCATCGTCCCTGAATAAAGCACCAATATGTCGTCGCAAATGGCGCGCACTGTGGAGATATCATGGCTGATGAACATCGTCGCGATGCCCAGTTCGCGGCGCAGTTCCGCCATCAGATCCAAAATGGCCGCACCCACCACCGTATCCAGCGCCGACGTCACTTCATCGCACAATATGATCTGCGGATCGGCCGCCAGTGCGCGGGCCAGGTTGATGCGCTGCTTCTGCCCGCCCGACAGGCCACCGATCGGTCGATCGATCAGCGTCGCGGGCAGGCGAATGAGGTCCAGCAGTTCCAACACCCGCAAATGGGCGGCATTGCCCTTCAACCCATGATAGAAAGTCAGCGGCCGCTGCAATATCTGCCCCACGCTGTGCGCGGGATTGAGCGCGGTGTCGGCATTCTGGAAGACCAGCTGGACTCGGCGGAACTGCTCGCGACTGCGGCCTTGCAATCCGGGCGGCAGAGGCTCGCCGTCCAGCAGTACCTGGCCTCTCGCGGGCGGCAACAGCCCGGCGATGACCCGCGCGATGGTCGACTTGCCCGACCCGCTTTCGCCGATCACGCCCAAAGTCGCGCCGCGTTCGATCGTCAGGTTGATGTCGCGCAACACGGGTATGCGCGGGCGGCCATCCTTGCCGATCTTGCCATAACCCGCCGTCATGCCCCGGATTTCCAGCAGCGGCGCGGCGGGCAGGTCGGCCTTGGGCGGCGACGGGCGGATCGCAGGCCGCGCGGCGGCCATCAACGTCCTTGTGTAATCATCTGCCGGCGCATGTAGTATCTGCGCGGCGGTCCCCGCCTCCTGGATGCGCCCCTGGCTCAGCACGACGATCTGGTCGGCCATCTGCGCCACGACCGCCAGATCATGGGATACATAGATGGCGGTCGCGCCGCGCTCCAGCACCACGGCCTTGAACGCGCGCAGCACTTCGATCTGCGTCGTGACGTCCAGCGCGGTGGTCGGTTCGTCCAATATCACCAGTTCGGGGTCGGTGATCAGCGCCATCGCCGCCATCAGTCGTTGCAACTGCCCGCCCGACAATTGATGCGGATAGCGCGCGCCGATCGTGTCGGGGAAGGGCAGGGCGAGCGCGCGGAACAGTTCCACCGCCTTCGCCTCGGCGTCGCCACGCCGCATCAAACCGTGGATCAGCGCAGGCTCCACCACCTGGTCCATGATCGTGCGTGACGGGTTGAATGCCGACGCGGCGCTCTGCGCGATATAGGCGATGCGGTTGCCGCGCAATTGCGCCAGCTCGGTGCGATCCAGCGCCGTGATCTCGGCGTCGCCCACGCGGATCGATCCGCCCGCGATGCGCGCGCCCGGCCGGGCATGGCCCAGCAGCGTCAACGCGATCGTCGTCTTGCCCGACCCGCTTTCCCCGATCAGCGCCAGCACCTCGCCGCGTTTCAGCGCGAAGCCGATGCCGCTGACGATCGGAAAGACCGCCCCCGCCGCATTGCGCGCGGTGACGACCAGGTCCTTCACTTCGACATGGGGCCTCTTGCTCATCGGCCTTTCCCCCGTCCCGGCAGCGCGTCGATCAGCAGGTTCACGCCGACCGTCAGCGTCGCGATCGCCACCGCCGGCGCCACGATCGCGAGTGCGCCTTCGCCCAGCCCTGAAATATTCTCGCGCACCAGCGACCCCAGGTCCGCGTCGGGCGGCTGCACGCCCAGCCCCAGGAAAGACAGGCCCGACAGCAGCAAGACGATGAACACGAAGCGCAGGCCGAAATCGGCCAGCAGCGGGTGGATCATGTTGGGCAATATTTCGGCGATCGCGATATGCAATCGCCCTTCGCCCCGCGCCCGCGCCACCTGCACATAATCCATCTGCGCCAGATTCACCGCCAGCGCGCGGGCGATGCGATAATTGCCCGGCACATAGGTGATCGCCGCGATCAACAGCAACAGCGGCAGCGACGATCCGAAAGCGGCCACCAGCACCAGCGAGAAGATCTTGGACGGGATGGAAATCAGCATGTCCATGAAGCGCGACAGCGGCTCGTCCACCTTCGCGCCGCCGACGGCCGCCGTCAGCGCCAGCGCGGTTCCTGTCGCACTCGCCAGCATCGCCGCCGCCGCCGCCAGCCCCACCGTATAGCGCGCGCCCGACAGCAACCGGCTCAGCACGTCGCGGCCGAGATAGTCGCTGCCCAGCCAGTGCGCCGCCGACTGCCCGTCGAACACATCATAGGCCACGAACGCGCCCACCGGATAGGGCGCCAGCATCGGTCCGACCAGCGCGACAGCCAGCCAGAAGAGGACCAGCGCCAGCCCGACCTTGCCCGACAAAGGCAGGGCTTTGGCCCTACGGAAAGCCGAACCCATCATTGCGCGCGCAGCCTGGGGTTGGCGAGGATCGCCGTGACATCCGCGATCAGCATCAGCAGGAGGTAGGCGGCGCAAAATATCATCGCGCAGGCCTGCAACAACGGCATGTCGCGGCTGGTGACGGCATTGACCATCAGGCTGGCGAGGCCGGGATAGTTGAAGATCGTCTCCACGATCACCGCGCCGCCCAGCAGGTAGGACAGGCTCAGCGCCACGGCGTTGACGATCGGCGCGATCGCGTTGGGCATGATGTGGCGCAGCACGACCTGCACCGGCGCCACGCCTTTCAGCACCGCCATTTCGACATAGGGCCGGTCCATCTGGTCGATCACCGCTGCGCGCGTCATCCGCGCCATCTGGGCGATCACGATGACGCTCAGCGTCAGGATCGGCATCGCCACGCCGGGCAGATAATCCCCCCATGCCATATCGTCCGACACCAGGGCGATGGACGGCAGCCAGCGCAGCTTCACCGAAAAGAGCAGCACCGCGATCGTCGCGACCAGAAATTCGGGCACCGCGACCATGGACAGGGTGGCGATATTGAGCGCCCGGTCGATCCGACCACCTCGGTTCATCGCCGATCCGATGCCGATCGCCAGCGCCACCGGCACCGCCACCAGTGCGGTCAGCGCCGCCAGCAGCAGGCTGTTGGGCAGGCGGCTGGAAATCACCTCCGCCACCGGCATGTTGGCGACCATCGACTGGCCCGGATCGCCGCTCACCATGCCGGTGAGCCAACTAGCGTAGCGGACATAGGCCGGGCGATCGAGGCCCATCTCATGACGCAGCGCCGCGACCTGTTGCGGTGTGGCGCTTTGCCCCAGCGCTTCCTGCGCCGCGTCGCCGGGCAGCAATTGCGCGATGACGAAGATCGTCACCGACACCAGCAGCAATGTGAGCAAAGACGACGCGAAACGTCTGGCGATCAGGCTCAGCGCGGCCTGCATGCCGCTGCGGGACGGCGCGCCCGCCATCAGCCTTCCCACCAGACATGCTCCGCGAACTGATAGCCCATCAGGCCGCCCAGCGACACGGGATACAGCCCCTTCAACCGCCGGTCATAGCCGTCGATCAGGCTGATGAACACCGGGATGCCGACCCCGCAATGGTCGCGGACCAGCCCCTGCATCTCGCCATAAAGCTGTTTGCGCCGCGCCTGGTCGGCCTCGCCCCGCGCCTCCAGCAGCAGCCGGTCGAAACGCGGATTCTTCCATCCGCTCTCGTTCCAGGCCGCGTCCGATTTGTAGAACAGGCTGAACAGCAGGTCGGCGGTCGGCCGTGGGTTGGTGTTGCCGAAGCCCAGCGGATGCTTCATCCAGTGGGTCGACCAGTATCCGTCCGCCGGTACCCGGTTGACCGCCAGCTTCAACCCCACGCGCGACCCATATTCCTGCAATATCGACGCCATGTCGACCGATCCGTCGGCGGCGGGCGACGCATAGATCGGCAGGCGCACGCCGGTCAGCCCCGCGCGCTGCAAATGCCATTTCGCCTTGTCCAGGTCGAGCGACCGCTGCGGCAGATCGGCGCGATAGTAGGGGTGGAAGGGCGGGATCGGCTGGTCGTTGGCGATCGTCGCATAGCCACGATACAGCGCCCGCTTGATGAGCGGCCGGTCGATCAGATATTTCATTGCCGCCACGAAATGCGGATTGCCGGTCGGCAATTGGCGCTGCTGCATGATGAGATTGGTGTAGAGGCCCGACTGGGTTTCCAGCAGCGCATGGCCGCGCGACGCCATGATGCGCTTGGTCGATCGCGGATTGACCGCGATCACCAGATGGACGTCCCCCGACAATAGCGCATTGACCCGGCTGACCTCGTCGGGAATGCCGATCAGCTCGATCTCGTCCAGATAGGGTTTGCCCGGCTTCCAATAATGGGGGTTGCGCCGCGCCAGCGTGCGGACGCCGGGCCGGAACTGCGCACATATATAGGGACCGGTGCCGTTCGCGATGCTGAAATCGCGCGTCCCCGCCTTGAGGATCAGGAAATGCGACTGGGCCAGAATCGCGGGCAGATCGGCATTGGGACCGATCAGCGTGATGACGACATCCCGGTTCCCCGCCGCCTTCACCTGCGCGAACTGTTCGGCGATCGGCGCCATCTTCGATCCCGTCGCCGCATCCTTGTGTCGCAGCAGCGACCAGACGACGTCCTGCGCGGTCAGGCTCGCGCCGTCGTGAAAGGTGACGCCCTTGCGCAGGCGCACATGCCACACGGTCTGGTCGCTGCTCTCGATCCGCTCGGCCAGCGCGGGGCGGGCGACCAGATGCCGGTCCATCTCGGTCAGGCCGCTATAGAACATATGATGGCGCACATAGTCGGTCGACAGCGCACCCTTGGCCGGGTCCAGCGTATCGGCGGTCGAGCTGGACAGGCTGGCGACGCGGATGCGTCCGCCCCGGCGCGGCTGGCTGGCCGCCCACGCGCCATCGGGCAGCAGCAGCCCCGCGCCCAGGCCAAGCCCCGCACCGATCATCTCGCGCCGGGAAAAGGGCGGCTGTCCATCCATCAATGGATCACATCCTGCCATTTATACCACAGTCCCACCAGCGGCAGGAACCAGGGCTTGCCGAAATGGCCCGGCACGCTCGGCCAGTCGAGACCATCCCACGGATTGGCGGATGGCTCCCCGCTCATCACCCGCGCCATCATCTGCCCCATATGGGTCGCCATTTGCACGCCATGGCCGCTATAGCCCATGGAATAATAGAGCCCGTCCTGCTCCCCCGCGCGCGGCAGGCGGTCGGCGGTCAGGTCGACCATCCCGCCCCATACATGGTCCACGCCCACGTCCTTAAGGGCCGGGAACATATCGCCCATCGCCTTCTCAAGGATGCGCCCGCTCTTGGCGTCCGACCGGGGATTGCTGATCGCAAAGCGCGCCCGCCCACCGAAGATCAGGCGATTGTCGGGCGTCAGCCGGAAATAATTGCCGATATTCTTGCTGGTCACATAATTGCGCCGTCCCGGCAGCAGCCGGTCGATCAGCGCGTCGTCCAGCGGCTCGGTCGCGATGATGAAGCTGCCAACGGATATGATCCGCCGACGGAAAAAGCCGAATGGCGCAGAGGCCGGCGCGCCGCCCGTGGCGACCAGCACCTGTTTGGCCATGATCGTCCCGCGCCCGCTCGTCACGCGCCATCCGCGCGGCTGGCGCGCCATGTCCGTGACCTCCGCCCCCTCATAGATATGCGCGCCCGCCCGCACTGCGGCTTGCGCCAGGCCCACGCCGAAGCGGCCGGGATGGACCTGCGCGCTGATCGTCTGGATCAGCGCGCCGTGGAAAGCGTCCGACCCCACTTCGTCGCGGATGCGTTCGGGCGGCACCAACCGGACATTCTGGTCCACTTCCGCCGCCAACAGATCATGCGCGCGCACCAGCTTGTCATAATGGCCAGGCTTGGCCGCCAGCTTCACCCGGCCGCAGCGATTGAAGTCGCAGTCGATGCCCTCTTCGCGCGCCAGCCGTTCGACCGTGTCGACCGCGTCGCAATGCGCGCGATAATAGGCCTTGGCGATATCTTTGTCGAACCGCGCGGACAGCGCGCCATAATCATGGGCCGTGCCATTGTTGCACTGGCCCCCATTGCGTCCCGAAGCCTCGCCTGCGACCCGCCCCGCCTCCAGCAGCACGACGCTCGCCCCTCGTCTGGCCAGCGCCAGCGCCGCCGACAGGCCGGTAAAGCCGCCACCGATGATGGCGACGTCCGCCGAACCCTCGACACCGCCCTTCGCGCCGCCGGTGAAGGGCGGCGCGCTGGCGAGCCAGTAGGAGAGGGGGAGGCGGCCATGCCGGACTTACAGCCCGACGACCGCAGGCAGACAGCCGATATGGGGGATTTCGACGTCGCGATAGAAGGGGTTGGACGGCTCATGCCCACGGCCCACGAACACGCGGCACCCGAAATGCAGGTCGGTCGCCGTATTCTGGTCGTAACGGAAGCTGGAGGAGACGTGCATCATATCCTCCGGGTTCGCGCCCAGCTGGTCGAACATATATTCGAACGCCTGCATGCGCGGTTTGTACGCCTGCGCCATCTGCGCGGTGTAGACCGCGTGGAAGGGCGCGCCGAGCTGGCCCACATTATGGTGGATCTGCTCGTTCATCGCGTTGGACAGGATCACGAGCGGTATCTTGTCGCCGATCTGGCTCAGACCGCCTGCGACATCGTCATGCGGCCCCCATGTCGGCACGGCGGCATAGACTGCATCGGCGTCGGCTTCGTTGTAAGCAACGCCCCACTTCTCGCACGTCCGGCGCAGCGAGTTGCGGATGATCTCCTGATAGGGCTCCCAATCGCCCATCACCTGATCGAACCGATAAGCGCCCCAATCCTTGCAGAAGGCGGGCAGCCTTTCCGCCGCGATGCGATCGGCCATGAAGGCGGTCGCCATCTCGGTCATGCGGAAGCGGGTCAGCGTGCCATAGCAGTCGAAGCTGATATATTTGGGCCGGAAATTGGGCATCGGCGGAACGTCCTTTGCGAGTTCTGAAATGGGCCTGCAAAGCCATGTGACAGCAGCATTACGACATGGCGGAGCCGGAACATGCATCCGATTGGCTTGGGTCGGGGCGCAGATTCGGACCTTTTATCGCATGGCTTTCGGCATAGTTTGCCGCGCTTCTTTTACAGGGACCATCAGGGCCTGAGCATAGCGGGAAAAGCCCTAGTGGCACAGGCATACGGCAGACAATGTCGCGCGCTCAATAGCCCCGGTCACGCGCGACTTCGCCATCCATCGGCAGTCCGTCGGCAAAGCGCCGGATATTGGCGATCAGCGCCCGGGCCGCGCCGTCCGGGCGGGTCATGCTGGCGACATGCGGTGTCAGCAGAATGCGCGGATGCGCCCAAAATGGGTGGTCCGTGGGCAAAGGTTCGGGATCGGCTACGTCCAGAACCGCGCCCGAAAGATGGCCTTCGTCCAGCAGGGACAGCAGATCCTGCTCCACCAGATGTCCACCGCGTCCGACATTGATCAGACCCGCACCGGCGGGCAGGTGCGACAGCGTGTCCCGGCACAAAATGCCGCGCGTTGCGTCGGTCAACGGCAACAGACAGATCAGGATATCGCATCGCGCCAGAAAGTTCGGCAGCGCCTCTTCGCCCGCATGGCAATCGACGCCGACTATCTCGCGCGGCGACCGGCTCCAGCCCGACAGGGCGAAGCCGAACGGCGCCAAAGCCTGCAACACCGCCTGCCCCAGATTGCCCAGACCCATGACGCCGATCCGCCGTTCGGTCGCGGGGACCAGCTTGATCGGCGCCCACCGCCCCTCGCGCTGCGCTTCGCTATAATCGATCAGGTTCCGGTGCAGCGCCAGCACCGCCATCGTCGCATATTCGACCATGCCCGCCGCGATGCCCGGCTCGATCATGCGGACCACGCGGATATGGGGCGGCAGGGCATCCATGTCGAACTGGTCGATGCCTGCGCCGATCGAAAACAGGATTTCCAGATGGGGTAGGCTGGCGATCAGTTCGGCCGACGGGCTCCAGGCGGCCAGATACCGGATCGTAGCGGGATCATAGGGCTGCGACGGATCGACGAAATCGACGTCCGGCGCTTCCTCGGCGAAGATATCGCGCCAGACGCGGCCGCGTGTCGGATCGGATGTGTAGAGTAGGGTCATGGATGCGCCTTCGGACAAAAAGACGCCGCCGACGCCCCCGGAGCTTGGAGGGGGAGCGTCGACGGCGATCGGGATGGGCACGTCCCGGAGGAGGATATCAGAAGTTGAAGCTGGCCCGGACCGTATATTGCCGTGGCGTACCCGGCTGAATCCACAGCGCCGAATAGGAACTGGCATAATATTTCTTGTTGAACAGGTTGTTCACATCCGCCGACAGTTTGATCTGCTCGGTGATGTTGAACGACCCCAGAACCTTGGCGATGGTGTAGCTCGGCAGGAAGAAGCTCGTCGCCGTCTCGCCCAGGCGGCGACCGACATGGGTGACGCCCGCGCCCAGCATCGCATCATGTTCGCCGATGGAGAAGGTCTTGAACAGCAGGGCGTTGCCCTGATGCTTGGGAATGTTGATCAGCGGATCACCCTTGCGGATCGGAGCGGCGAAATTGGGGTCCAGCGCATTGGTGGCCCATCCGGCGTCGGTATAGGCATAGGTCAGGAACAGCTCGAACCCGGCGGGCAGCTTGGCGTTCAGGTCGAACTCGACGCCCTTGCTGTCGGCCGAACCGACCGGCCGGGAAAAGCCTGCGTTGACCGGATCGGTGGTCAGCACATTGCTCTTCTTCATCTTGTAGAGCGACAGCGTGCTGGTCACGCGCCCGTCGGGCGTGACGAACTTCGCGCCGACTTCATAGGATGTGCTGACTTCCGGTTCGAACGGCTGCCCGTCGAAACCCACGCCGCTGTTGGGGCGAAACCCTTTGCCATAGCTGCCATAGAAGGACAGGCTGCTGGTCGGCTCGAACACCAGGCCCGCCATCGGGCTGAACTTGGTATAGCTTTTGCGCGGGTTGGTGTTGTTCAGGCGCAGGTCGATATCCTGGCTGAAATCATCATAGCGCCCGCCGATCCGCACCTTGAACTGCTCGGTAATCTCGATCTGGTCCTGCGCATATATGCCCCAGGCCTTTTGAATTTCGGTCGCATTCTGGATGACGACGGTCGGCGTGGGCGCCGGGATGGTGTAGTTGGGGTTGAAGATGTCGATCGCGTAGGACAGGTCCGTCGCGGTCGGGCGATAGCGGGTCTGGAACGTCTTGATCTTGAACTTGTCCCAATCGCCGCCGATGCGGATATTGTGGACGATCGACCCGGTCTCCAGCTTACCGCTGATCTCGCCACGGAACACCATATGGGTGGTGCTATAGTCGCGGTAGCGCCGCTGGCGGCTCAGGGTCCGGCCGTCATTGTCCAGGCGCTGGCGGCTCAGCACCAGCTCCGGGTCACTCGAAAAGCCCTCGAACGTCGTGTCCTTATATCCCGCGCCCAGCATCAGCGTCCAATCCTGGCTGAAATCATGCTGATATTGCGCCTGATGGCCCAGCACCTCCACCTTGGTCGGGCCGTCATTGGGATTGCCCAGGAAGCGCGAATTGGGGATCGTGCCCAGATTATAGCGGATCGTGCCATTGGCCACGGTCGGGATGGCGACCACGCCGCGCTCGAACGGGACTTCCTGGTTCACATATTCCAGTTCGTAGGTGAAGATGTCCTTGTCCGACAGCTTCGCCAGGAAGGACGGGGTCAGCGTATATTTCTGTGTTTCCACCGTGTCGCGGAAGCTTTCGGCCTGTTCCGACGATCCGTTGATGCGCACGGCGACGCTGTCGCTCAGCGGCAGGTTATAGTCGCCTTCGACCCGATAGGTTTCAAAGCTGCCGGCCGATGCCGCGAAGCTTCCGCCTTCCTTGAAGGTCGGCTTCTTGGTCACGATGTTGACTGTGCCGCCCGGTTCGCCGCGGCCGAAGAGCGCGCCATTGGGCCCCTTGAGCACCTCGATCCGCTCGACATTGGATGCGTCGCGCGGGCCACCATAGCCACGGCCTCCGTTGAAGCCGTTGACCAGGAAGCCGCTCGGGAAATTCTCGTCCCCGGCAAATCCGCGAATGGCGAAACTGTCCCACAGGCCGCCGAAATTATTCTGCTTCGACACGCCGCTCGCCAGTTCCAGCGCGGTGTCCAGGCGGGTGATGTTGAGGTCGTTCAGCAGCTTGCCTTCCAGAAACTGGACCGCCTGCGGGATTTCCTTCACCGGCGTGTCGCCGAAATATTGGCGTTTCAGGCCAGTGACGACGATCTCGCCGTCCGCGCTGGCAGCGGCAGGCGCCTGGGCCTGCGCGGCAGATGACAGGGCGATTGCGGCGGTGCTGGCGACGAAGGCCAGGCGGAGGGCCGAAAATGTGCGCATTATACTATCCCCTTATGAAGTCGCTGTTCCGGAAATGTCCTGCGAAACGGGGACCGGCTGCTTTGTTTTTATCTTCCGCGCGGACTTTGCGTCCTGTCGTCGGGCCGGGCCACGGGGTGTTCTCGATCACCTCTTCTTGAGGATCGAGGCTAGGTCGAGTTACGGATATATTACGTCAAACTTGGCGCATGGGACGGCGCAAAATTGTGAATCATGCGGTGCTACGGCATGAAAATGCTGCGCCCTGATGACGCATCGATTGTCCCGAAAAACCTGAAAAATGGCCGCCTCTTAAAGGAGGCGGCCATGCGACCCAAAGGCGTTGCCCGCCTTCAGAGATATTTGAGCCACCAGATGTCTTTCCGGCGCTGCTTCAACTGCGCGAACCATCGGGTGGGGACATAGAGAACCGGGATGAGGATGAAGACCCATATCCATACCCAGCGCAGATGATCGACGCCGAACACTGTGCCCTTCGTAGGACCGTACAGGACCAGCGCGACGTTGTAGATCAGCTTGAGCACATAGAGATGCAGCACATAATAGAACATCGGCGCGCCGCCCAGCAGGGCAAGGCGCGGCATCCATGGGCTGCCCTCGAACCGTTCGAACAGGGCGAGCAGCAGGCAGCCCGTGCCGATGGTCGGCATCAGGAACAGCAGCGAGGGCGGATATTTGGTCAGCGCCAGAAAGCTCATCACGGTACGGAGCGGCGTTTCCCCGACGAACCATGGCTTGTCGCCATAGATGTTGAGATAGCGGATGACGACGAACCCGACGATTAGGCCAAGCCCCAGCCTCGCCAGGCGGCGGATACGCGGGGCAGGGTCGCTTCCCCGCGCGAACCACGGCCCGCAGGCATAGCCCAGCAGGATCACGCCGATCCACGGCAATATCGGATAGGTTGTCTTGACCGCGATGCCACCGACGTCGATCAGCGACCGCTGATGCAGGACCGCCCAGATCGCATAGCCGGGCTGATCGGCGGTCAGCCGGATCGGGTCGAGCAGATTATGCAGGCAGACGATCGCCAGCCCGACGGCGAACTGGGCCGTGCGCGGCAGGTGCAGCAACGCGGCCAGCGCGATCATGGCAATGCCGATGGCCCAGATCACCTGCAACCAGATCGCCGTGGGAGGGAAGGCGGGCGCCTGCGTCGGCCAGGCATAGCCGACCACGGTAAATTCCAGAAAAATCAGGAACAGGCCGCGTTTCAGCAGAAATTCCGACACCTCGCCCTTGCTGTGCGACTGGCCGTAGAGCCAGGCCGACAGACCGGTCAGCGCCACGAAGGTCGGCGCGCAGAAGGTTGACAGCAACCGGGTGAAGAACAGTCCCGGATCGGTCGTGTTGGCGTCCACAGGATCGGTCACCTGCAAGTGCAGGAACCATGTCTCGCGCACATGATCGACCAGCATGAACAGCATCACCAGCCCGCGCAGCGCATCGATCGCGATCAGGCGGGCGCGCGCCTTCGCCCCGGCCATAGCCGTGGCCGGGACTGGCGATGCCGCGCCGGGATTGAACCCGGCCAGGGGCGCTTGGCCCGCAATATCGTTCATTCTCTGTCTCTTCCCCTGGTCTCCCCACGATTGGCGCAGGAAGACATCCTAGTCGGATCGGCCATGCGACCAGTCCCGTTATGATATCCTATATCATTGCCATTTCGTCGCGGTCAATTGCTGCATCCCGTCACGATCCTTTGCGACCGGATCGACCGCGACAGGGGAGGGCAGGACCATGGCCAAATCCTCGATCCCAATGGCTTGTCTCATGGGGGTTGAGGCTATGATGGCTACACGACGGAATGTTCCGAATATGGCGGACGACCAAGTGGAAAATGTCAAAAAAGAGGGCCGAAGACGCATTATGCGTCGACGGCCCCCGGCATCCCAATTCTTAAGGCGTTCAGGCGTCTTCCAGCGCCACCACATTGACGATATGCGCCTGGGTATATTCCAGCATCCCGGCTTCGCCCAGTTCCGACCCCAGGCCCGATTGCTTCACGCCGCGGAACGGGATGGTGGGATCGATCGCCAGATGCTGGTTCACCCACACCGTACCGGTGTCGATCTGCATCGCGATCGCCGTCGCGCGCGCGACGTCCTTGCCCCATACCGTACCGGCCAGGCCATATTCGCTGTCGTTGGCGCGGGCGATGACATCGTCGATATCGTCATATTTCAGCACCGGCAGCACCGGGCCGAACTGTTCCTCACGCACCAGCGGCGCATCGTCGTCCAGGTCGCGCACGATGGTCGGCGCGATGAAAAAGCCCGGTCGGTCCATCGGCTCGCCACCCGCCAGCACCGTGCCGCGCGTCTTCGCATCGGCGATCAGGGCGCTGACCTTGTCGAACTGCATCTTGTTCTGCACCGGGCCGATGGTCGTGCCCTGCTTGGCGCCATCGTCCACGATCGCCTCGTTGGCCAGGTTCGCCAACTCGTCGCAGAACTCGTCATACATGGCGCTCGGCACATAGGCGCGCTTCACCGCAACGCAGATCTGCCCGGCATTGGTCATTGCGCCCTGATAGACTTTCTGCGCGACCTGCCGGGGATCGACATCGTCCAGCACGATGGCCGCGTCATTGCCGCCCAGTTCCAGCGTCACGCGCTTCACCGTACTCGCGGACGACGCCATCACCTTTTTCCCGGTCGCGGTCGATCCAGTAAAGGCCACCTTGGCGATGTCCGGGTGGCCGGTCAGCAGCGGGCCAAGCTCATTCTGGTCGCAGATGATGTTGAGCACGCCTGCGGGCAATATCGACTGTGCCAGTTCACCGAACAACAGGGTGGTCAACGGAGTCGTCGGCGCGGGTTTCGCCACCATCGTATTGCCCGTCACCAATGCTGGCCCAAGCTTGTTCATCAACAGGATCACCGGGAAATTCCACGGCGTGATCGCCGCGACGACGCCCAGCGGCGTGCGATGCTCGATCACCTTGTTGCCGCCCTCTTCCTTCAAAACCTTCGGCTCGGTGCGCATCGCGGCGAACGCGCGCAGGGTGAACACGCTGCCCATGATCTCGTAACTGGCCTGATCCAGCGGCTTGCCCTGTTCGGCGGTCAGCAGGCTGGCGAACTCGCCGATCCGTGCCTCCAGCGCGTCGGCCAGTTTGTTGGTCAGCGCGGCGCGTTCATCGACCGGCATCGCTGCCCAGCCCGGTTGCGCCTTCTTGGCCGAGGCGATGGCGCGTTCGGCCAGCGCTTCGTCCGCCTTCGGGCAGGACGCGAACGCCTCCGCCGTGGCCGGGTTCACCACGTCGAACGCGCTGGCGCCCGCCACCAGTTCGCCGTCGATCAGCATCCGATATTCTTGATCCATGATTCGCTCTCCTTCGTTCGGGCATCCACCCGTTGTCGCAGACTAGTCCGGCCGGGCCATTCCCTATCGCTTTCCGCGACGGCTGGCTGTATCTTCTATATGTGCGCCTAGGATACAATTTTGACAAGAGGATATCGTAGAGGATGAAACAGGGGGCCGATCTTCAGTCGCTCGTCGGTTATCATATAAAGCGCGCCAACCTGCTGATGGACAATGACGCACGCACGGCGCTTGCGGATCACGATCTTTCGCCGGCGAAAATGACCGCGCTCATCCTTATCCGCGACAATCCCGGTTGCGACCAGACGACGCTCGGCCGCGCGCTCAGCATCAACCGATCCAGCGTCATGAAGCTGGTCAACATATTGGCGGACAAGGGTTATGTCGAACGGCGGCCGGGTCGCGACCTGCGCACCAATGCGCTTGCCCTGTTGCCCGAAGGCGCGCGGCAACTGCACGCGATGCTGGCCATCGTGCATCAGTCCGACGCGCGCATGACGCAAAGGCTCAGCGCCGAAGAACGCACGACTTTGCTGGCCCTCCTCACGCGCCTGGGTCCGGCCACCCCGTCGGCGGACGAAGACGACTGACACGGACGGGGTTGCGTTAAATGTATCCTTGGCGCACAATCCATCTATAGCAGGCGTCCGAATCGACAGTGGTATTTGCCGGACGAAGGAGATGGATGCGCATGACGGAAGCCCGTTACACGGATGAACCTGATGTTCTGGACCGGACTTTGCCGTCCGCGTCGCTGGACTGCCTTTTGCGCCCGCGATCGGTCGCCATCATCGGCGCATCCGACAAGCCCGGCGCACTGGGCGCTTCGGTGCTGGCCAACCTGGTTCGTCAGGGCTTCGACGGCGACATCCATCTGGTCAATCCCAAGCGTACCGACATTGGCGGGCGGCCCTGTATCGCGTCGGTCGATGACCTGCCGACAGGTGTCCATGTCGCTGTTCTTGCGATCCCGCGAGCTGGCGTGCTGGACACCATTCGTGGCCTGGCGCGCAAGGGGGTCGGCGCTGCCGTCATCTTTTCCGCCGGTTTTGCGGAGGATGGTCCGCAGGGCCTGGCCGACCAGCAGGAAATCGCCTGCATCGCCCGCGAAAGCGGGATGGTGGTCGAAGGGCCGAACTGCCTCGGCCTCGTCAATTTCCGCGACAATGTCTCGCTGACCTTCATCGAAATGCCGGAAGCCACGGCGCAGGGCGACCGCCGCGTCGGAATCGTCTCGCAATCGGGGGCGATGGCCGCCGTGCTGGCGACGACGATGATCCATCGCGACGTGCCGTTGAGTTGCTACATCTCGACCGGCAATGAAGCGGCGAGCGGGATCGAGGATTATCTGGCCTATCTGGTCGATCAACCCGATACCGCCGTGATCGGCCTGATCGCCGAACATATACGCGACCCCGCCCGCTTCCTTGCCGCCGCCCGCGCGGCGCGCGATGCGGGCAAGTCCGTGGTGTTGCTCCATCCCGGCCGCAGCGCGGCGGGCGCTGCCAGCGCCGCCACCCACACCGGCGCGATGGCGGGCGATCATGCGGTCATGGCCGTCCATGTCCAGCGCGCGGGCGTCATCCTGGCGGACTCGCTGGAGGAACTGGGCGATGTCGTCGAAATCCTGGCCCGCTCGCCCGATGCCGGTATCGGCGGCGCAGGCGTGATCGCCGAATCCGGCGCGTTCAAGGCGATGATGCTCGATCTCTCCGAATCGGTCGATCTCCACCTGCCGACGCTGACCGACGCGGACAGCCCGGCGCTGCGCGCGGCGCTCCCCGATTTCGTGCCCGTCACCAACCCGATGGACATCACCGCGCAGGGGCTGGTCGACCCGGGCCTCTATGGCCGTACCCTCGCCGCCTTGGCGCAGGACGACCGCATCGGCACGATCCTGCTCACGCTGATCCAGACCGACACCGGCACCTCTCATATCAAGTTCAAGGCGGTTCTCGACGCGCTCCAGGCGATCGGCGCGACCAAGCCCGTCATCGTCGGCGGCGTGGATGAAGGCGGCGGCGTCTTCGCAGAGGATCTTGCCGCCCTGCGGGCCGCAGGCGTCACCTATCTGCCCACTGCGGAGCGCGTGCTGCGCGCGCTGGCCCGCATTGCCGCCTATCGCAAGCGGGATGATGCATCGGCTCCGCTCGACGCCCGGCCGGTGCCCGACCTGGCGCAGGTCGGCAGCACCATCCCCGAACATCGGTCCAAGGCGATCATGGGCGCGCAGGGCATCGCCTTTCCGGCCTTCGCATTGGCGCAGAACGCGGCGCAAGCCGTCGCCGCCGCCGATCGCCTGGGCTATCCGGTGGTCCTCAAGGCCCAGTCCCCCGAACTGCCGCACAAGAGCGACGCCGGCGGCGTCATCGTCAATCTGGCCGATGCCGATGCCGTCACCGACGGCTGGGACCGGCTGATGGCCAATCTTGCCAACTCGCGTCCCGATCTCGTGCTGGACGGCGTGCTGGTGGAGGGGATGGCGGCCAAGGGCGTCGAACTCATCGTGGGCGCGCGCAACGATCCGCACTGGGGACCGACCATCCTGGTGGGCTTTGGCGGCGTCGCGGCCGAATTGCTCCACGACGTCTGCCTGCTGCCGCCCGACCTCACCCGCGACGCGATCATCGCGCAAATCCGTACGCTGCGCATGGCGCCCTTGCTCGACGGCTTCCGTGGCGCCCCCGCTATGGATATCGGCGCGGTCGCCGACATCGTCCAGCGCCTGGGACAGATGGTCGCCGCCACACCCGCGATCAGCGAAGTCGATCTCAACCCCGTGATCGTCTATCCGCAGGGGCAGGGCGCCATCGCGCTGGACGCGCTGATCTCGCTTTGAAAAGGGGAGGGGCGGTCCCACGACCGCCCCGTCCTTCACGTCAGCGCCTAATAGCGCAGCCCTCGATGCGCGCTGGGACGTTCCGCCATTCGACATAGACGGCTCTGCGCTTGCTGCCCATCGACGCATTATACCAAGTTGCATTGATAGGAACCTATAGCCAGTCGTTCCCCGGCGAAGGCCGGGGTCCAGTCCCGCGCTCAGACCTGGACCCCGGCCCACGCCGGGGAACTGCCTCATAGGTCAGCATCATCGCATTATAGTATTGCAGCTTCCTTCACGCGCATGGGATCGAACGGTGAATTCACCGGCGTCGGCTGCGCGATCGTCGGGTAAACCGCTCCATCACGCCCGGCTTGACTTCGCCGCTGCCAGATGGCCTATCGCAACACCATGTCGATCGGCAGCCCGTCCAAGAAATCTGTGCTCGAAGCGACCGAAGACGCAGGCAACAGCTGTTTCCTGGAGTTCACCCGGCCCGAGGACGGCGGGGACGCACCCGCCTGATCCTTCGCCATGCCCTATGGCTTGCGCCGTCCCACCATTTTCCGGCACCATCCGGACATCTATCGTTCCTGGGAGTAGATTATGAAGACCCGCGCCGCCGTCGCATTCGAAGCCAAGAAGCCGCTGGAGATCGTCGAACTGGACCTGGAAGGCCCAAAGGCCGGTGAAGTGCTGGTGGAGATCATGGCGACGGGCATCTGCCATACCGACGCCTATACGCTCGACGGCCTCGACAGCGAAGGCATCTTCCCCTCGATCCTGGGCCATGAGGGTGCAGGCATAGTGCGCGAAGTCGGCCCGGGCGTCACATCGGTGAAGCCCGGCGACCATGTCATCCCGCTCTACACTCCCGAATGCCGCCAGTGCAAAAGCTGCCTGTCGGGCAAGACGAACCTGTGCACCGCGATCCGCGCGACCCAGGGTAAGGGGCTGATGCCCGACGGCACGACCCGTTTCAGCTATAAGGGCCAGCCGATCTTCCATTATATGGGCTGCTCGACCTTCTCCAACTTCACCGTCCTGCCCGAAATCGCGGTGGCGAAGATACGGGAGGACGCGCCGTTCAAGACTAGCTGCTATATCGGCTGCGGCGTGACGACGGGCGTGGGCGCGGTGGTCAATACCGCCAAGGTCGCGCCGGGCGACAATGTCATCATCTTCGGCCTGGGCGGCATCGGCCTCAACGTGTTGCAGGGCGCGAAGATGGCGGGCGCGAACATGATCGTGGGCGTCGACATCAACCCCGATCGGGAGGCATGGGGCCGCCAGTTCGGCATGACCCATTTCGTCAACCCGAAGGACATCGACGGCGACATCGTCGCGCATCTTGTCGCGCTGACCGATGGCGGCGCGGACTATACGTTCGACTGCACCGGCAACACCACAGTCATGCGCCAGGCATTGGAAGCCTGTCATCGCGGCTGGGGCACCAGCATCATCATCGGTGTCGCCGAAGCGGGCAAGGAAATCAGCACCCGCCCGTTCCAGCTCGTCACCGGCCGCAACTGGCGCGGCACGGCGTTCGGCGGCGCGAAGGGCCGCACCGACGTGCCCAAGATCGTCGACTGGTATATGAACGGCAAGATCCAGATCGACCCCATGATCACCCATGTCCTGACCCTGGAGGAGATCAACAAGGGCTTCGACCTCATGCATGCAGGCGAATCCATCCGCAGCGTCGTCGTCTTCTGATGGAAACCGTCTCGGAAAATCGCGCATTCGGCGGCGTGCAGGGCGTCTACAAACATACTTCCGCCGTGACAGGCACAGACATGACCTTCTCGGTCTATGTGCCCGAACATGATGCGGGTGCGAAGCTGCCGGTCGTCTGGTATCTGTCGGGCCTCACCTGCACCCACGCCAATGTCACCGAAAAGGGCGACTATCGCCGCCTCTGCGCGGAACTGGGCCTGATCTTCGTCGCGCCCGACACATCCCCGCGCGGCGAAGGCGTCGCGGACGATCCCGATGGCGCGTATGATTTCGGCCTGGGCGCAGGCTTCTATGTCGATGCGACCCAGCCGCCCTTCGCGCAACATTATCGTATGTGGTCCTATATAACGCAGGATCTGCCCGCACTGGTGGCGTCGCATTTCCCCGCCGACATGGATCGCCAGTCGATCATGGGTCACTCGATGGGCGGCCATGGCGCGCTGACTATCGGCCTGACCTTCCCGGATCGGTTCAAGGCCGTCTCGGCCTTTGCGCCGATCGTCGCGCCCTCGCAGGTGCCTTGGGGGCAAAAGGCGCTCGGCGGCTATCTGGGCGACGACCGGGCGGCATGGCGCCAGCATGACGCGGTCGCGCTGATAGAGGATGGCGCGCGCATCGCTGACCTGCTGGTGGATCAGGGCACGGCGGACAATTTCCTGGAGCCGCAGCTCAAGCCCGACCTGCTGCGCGCCGCCTGCGACGCGGCCGGCATCCCCCTCACCCTCCATCTGCGCGAAGGCTACGACCACAGCTATTATTTCATCTCGACCTTCATGGAGGATCATCTGCGCTGGCACGGCGCGCGCCTGATCTAGAACAGCCTAGCTAGGTCGCCGTGCACCTCTGCGCACGACCCAGCGCCGCCATCACCCCGTATCTACGCTAGCGTTAGTCCCAGGAAGAAAGCGTTCAGCCTGCGCTGCACCGCGCCGCTGTCCGCCATTCGGGAAAGACGACAAGCATTTGCACGGTCGTGGCGCGCACGATGTTTCGATTTGCATAACGTGTCGTCAGCATACAATGTATCGATGGCGGACGGCCCTGTTGGACCGACCGGCTATAAGAATGAAGAGAGGAACGCAGTCCATGGCCCTGACGTCGACCATCGCCCTGCCTGCCGATGATCCGCGCAGCATCGTGGCGATTCAGCCGATGCGCCTGCCGCAGGTCATGGCGATCGCCGTCTGCTTCCTCCTCAGCGCGCTGGACGGCTTCGACATATTGGCCGTCACCTTCGCCGCGCCGGGCATCGCCCGGGACTGGGATCTCGGCCCCGGTGCGATCGGTCTGCTGGTGTCGATGGGACTGGCCGGCATGGTCGTGGGATCGTTGACGCTGGGCCAACTGGCCGACCGGATCGGCCGACGCCCGCAGATCCTCCTGTGCCTTGCCATCATGGTCAGCGGCATGCTGGCCAGCGCCTTCGCGCCCGACATCTGGTCGCTCTGCCTGCTTCGCGCCTATACCGGCCTGGGGCTGGGCGCGGTCCTGGCGGCGATCAACGCCATGTCCGCCGAGTTCGCCAATCGGCGGCGACGCGACCTGGCGGTCAGCATCATGGCCGCGGGCTATCCCGTCGGCGGCATATTGGGCGGCTGGGGCGCGGCCCTGTTGTTGCGCACGCAAGGTTGGGAATCGATCTTCCTGGCCGGGGCAATCGCGACGGCCCTCATGGTGCCTCTCGTCCTCCTCTTCCTGCCTAAATCGATCAGTTGGCTCGCCACCCGCCATGGACAATCGGCGCTGCCGCGCATCAACGCCATCTTGCGTCGCCTGGGCCAGCCGCAGGCGGCGCAGATCATGGCCCTGGAAGAGCCCAGGGCGTCGATGGCGGGCCTCTTCAACGATCGCTATCGCGCCACCACCCTGGCCCTGATCTTCATGTACGGGCTGCACATGCTGACCTTCTATTATGCGCTGGGCTGGGCGCCGTCGCTCGTCGTCGCGCTGGGCTTCGATCCGTCGCAGGCCTCGATCGTGTCGGTCTTCATGAATATAGGCGGCGCCATCGGCGGCCTGATGCTTGGCTTCCTGTCGCCGCGGCTGGGCCTGCGACCGCTGGTCATCTTCGGGCTGGCGGGGGCGGCACTTTCCGTCGCCGCCTTCGGCGCGATGCCGGCCGACATCGCCATTCTCCAGATCGCGGCCTTCATCCTGGGCTTCCTCTCCAACGGCGCGGTGGTCGGCCTCTATGCCCTGATCGCCAGCGTCTATCCCACGACCCTGCGCGCGACCGGCACCGGCGCGGTGATCGGTTTTGGCCGTCTCGGCGCTGCGCTCGGCCCTTTTCTGGCCGGGCAGTTGCTGGCGGCGGGCGCAGGGCGCGGCCTCACCTCGCTGCTGTTGGCGCTCGGGTCGGGCATCGCCCTGCTGGTCCTGCTGCTGGCGCGTGTCCGCCCCGCCGACGAGGATAGGGGCTAAGCCGCTCCAGCCCGGTCCGTCCGCCACATCCACGCGCCGGGCCCGGCGCGGCGAAGGCGCACGCCTATTACCATTCCCCACCTGCTCAAAAATCTCGTCATTTGGCAGGATCGACCCGCATTTTCTCTCTGGCACGGGCAAATAAATTCGTGTAGATGAATAATTCATGGATGCGAAATCATCACCCGATTCACCCGATTCACACGGCGCACCGGTCCTGATCCTGCCAGGATTGCTCTGCGATTCGCGCATGTTCGGGGAAACCCTGGCCGCCATGCCCGGCAGCATGGTGGTGGATGGCTTTTACAAGGGCTGTGACCGGATAGAGGCGATGGCCGACTATGCCATCGCCCGCATGCCCGATCGCTGCGCGCTGCTCGGCCATTCGATGGGCGCGCGGGTCGCGCTCGAAGTGATCCGCAAGGCCCCCGACCGGGTGGAGCGGCTGGCGCTGGTCGACACCGGCATCCATCCGATCAAGCCGGGCGAGCGTGAGGCCCGGTACAATCTACGCGACCTGGGCCGGACTCAGGGCATGGCTGCGCTGGTCGCCCAGTGGCTGCCGCCGATGATGGGCATAGACGCGCTGCGCGACGCAGCGCTGATGGACCGGCTCCACGCCATGGCCGTCGCCGCCAGCATCGCCACGTTCGAAGCGCAGATCGAGGCGCTGCTCCACCGCCCCCCGGTTGATGCGCTGCTGCCCACCATCGCCTGTCCCACCATCGTCATGGTCGGCCGCGAGGATCAATGGTCCCCCGTCGCCCAGCATCAGGCGATCGCCGCCGCCATTCCCGGCGCGCGCCTGCGCGTGGTCGATGGCGCAGGCCATATGATGCCTGCCGAAACGCCACGGGCCTTCAACCATCTGGTGCGGGAATGGCTTGCCATGCCGCCCGCGCAAGACGCTTCCACATTTTCAGAACATGCCAAAGGAGAGGTTTGAATGACTGACAAGTCCCTGCAACAGCTGCTCGATGCAAAGGGCGACATCGTCGAATTCCTGCGCAACCAGCAGGTCGGCCCCAATGCCTATCCGGGCGTTCCGGGCGAATATAGCAACTGGCGCGACGAACAGCGCAGCTGGGCGGAAAGCTCGGTTCTGTTCAACCAGAGCTTCCACATGGTCGATCTGCTCGTCACCGGCCCCGGTGCGTTCGACATGCTGTCCTACCTCGCCCCCAACAGCTTCAAGGGCTTCGTGCCGAACCGCGCCAAGCAGTTCGCGCCCGTCACGCCCGAAGGCTATGTGATCGGCGACGTCATCCTCTTCTATCTGGAAGAAGAAAAGTTCGAGCTGGTCGGCCGCGCCCCCTCGATCGAGTGGGTCGAATATTGGGCCTCGACCGGCAAGTGGGACGTGAAGGTGGAACGCGACGAGCGCACCATCGCCCGCCCGCTCGACCAGCAGGGCTATCGCCGCAACTATCGCTTCCAGTTGCAGGGGCCGAACGCCATGCCGGTGCTGGAAAAGGCGATGGTCCAGACCCCGCCGGACCTCAAATTCTTCCACATGGCACCGATCATGATCGCGGGCGTCGAAGTGCGCGCGCTGCGTCACGGCATGGCCGGCCAGCCGGGCTACGAGCTGTTTGGCCCTTGGGAAGATTATGACACCGTTCGCAATGCACTGATCGAAGCGGGCAAGGACTATGGCCTCACCCTGTGTGGCGGCCGTACCTATTCGTCCAACACGCTGGAATCCGGCTGGATCCCCTCGCCGCTGCCCGCCACCTACACCGGCGAAGGCTCGAAGGGCTTCCGCGAATGGGCCAGCGAAAACAGCTATGAAGGCAAATGCTCGCTCGGCGGCAGCTTCGTTTCGGACAATATCGAGGATTACTACCTCAACCCGTGGGAGTTGGGCTATGGCATCATGGTCAAGTTCGACCATGATTTCGTCGGCCGCGAAGCGCTGGAAAAGATCAAGGATCAGCCCCACCGTCAGAAGGTGACGCTGGCCCTCGACAATGAGGATATCGTCCGCGTCATGAGCTCCATGCTCCAGACCGGCGAAAAGGCGAAGTTCCTCGAATTTCCGAGCGCCGTCTACTGCATGCACCCCTATGATGCGGTGCTGAAGGACGGGAAGACCGTCGGCCTGTCGACCTGGATCGGCTACACCATCAACGCCGGCCGCTTCCTGGCGCTGGCGATGGTCGACGCGGAATTCGCCGCGCCCGGCACCGAAGTGACGTTGCTCTGGGGCGAACCCAATGGCGGCACGTCCAAGCCCACGGTCGAACCGCACGTCCAGACCGAAATCAAGGCGATCGTCTCCTCGGTCCCCTATTCGGAAGCCGCGCGCGACAATTATGCCGACGGCTGGCGCACCAAGGCCGCCTGATCGGCGCAACGCTTAAGCGGGGAGAAGCGGGGGATGCCGAAAGGCGTCCCCCGCTTTTGTTTGAGGAAAGCTCCGGCGCTATCTTCCTGTGCTTAAGGAGAGGGCAGGCGGCTGTGAGTGGTCGGTCGCGATCGGACGACGCTTTCTACTCCCCTCCCTTTCAGGGAGGGGGCGGGGGTGGGTGCGCCACGAAGTGGCGCTCTACCTTCGCTAGGCTGGTGCTCGCTGCGCGCACTACCCACCCCAACCCCTCCCTAAAAGAGAGGGGCTATACGCCTATGCCCCACCCATAGCCGCCACCGTCCAATTCCCTTCCAATGTAGGATTTTCTCTGATTTACCCTGGCAGATGAACCCGCGCCGCGCCACCGATCATGCCCGCTACCGCGCAGGATGGGAGACCGACGCGCCCCTGTCGCTTGCGTGTCGCGCCCCTGTCGCGCCCCTGTCGCGTCGGTGGCGCGTCGCCATGACCTACAGGACGCGTCCCAGGCGCATCGGCGGCGCTTCGCAGTCGCCTTGCAGGCGCAATCGGCGCTTTCCACCCTGCAACGGTGTGAACTTCGCACTGATGCGTCGATGGCGCGCCAGGCGCTACGCGCCGGGCATCTCGGCGGCGGCGAACAGGCTCACGGCCTGCTCCAGTTTCGCGATGGTGCGCCCTTCCACCTCGGCGGTGAAGCGCGGCACCGGAATGGCGAGCGCGAACGCGCCGACCGCTTCGCCATCGATGATCGCGGCCATGCCCAGGCCGCAAATGCCCGGCGTATATTCCTCTCGCGTCCGGCCGATGCCGGTGGCGCGGATATTCGCCAGTTCGGCGCGCAACTGCGCCTCGTCGGTGATGCTGGTCGGCGTAAAACTCTCCAGCCGCGCCTGCGCGAAATAGGCGTCCAGTTCTTCGCCCGACAGGGTCGCCAGCAATGTCTTGCCCGCCGCCAGGCAATGGAGCGGGCTGCGGGTGCCCACGCTGATCGAATAGCGCAGCGACTGTTCCGCCGTCTCCGTGACGATCGCCTCCAGCACCCAGCCGTCGCGGATGAAGAAGGACGCAGTCTCGTTCATCTGCAACCGCAGCGACTTGACCAGCGGCCGGACCTTGTCGGCCAGCGACATGGCGACGCGTGGCGCAGCCAGCCGGTCGAGCGCCGGGCCGGGGAGGTAGCGCCGCCCGTCACGGGTCAGATAATGGCGCTCGGCCAGCGTCGCGAGCAGATAGGACAGGCTGCTGACCGGAATGGCCAGGCCCGCTGCGATTTCCTGCGCGACGACACCGGCGGGGCGCGCGACGACATATTCGATGATGTCGATGGTACGCATCGCCGATTTGACGGTGGACGGCGTGGTGCCATTCATGGTTCAGCGAACCCCCATTTATCAAAGCGATTTCGAGCCGGATCGGAGCCTCCGGCGACTCGGAAATCGCGGCAATCAAAACGTCAGGCTGCCCCGCCTTTCGGCAAAGCGCCAGCCTGCTTCTATGCGCACGAAACGGTCATGAAAGGAACCGACTTTCGGGCCGCCTTCGCCGGTGAACAACAGCATCGCGCTTTCCCCCGTCGCTTCGCTGTCGCTCAGCACGTCGATCACGACATTGGAACAGACATGGCGCGTGGTCCGCGCCGGCCGGGCCAGGAAGGCGGCCAGGATCGCATCGCGCCCTTCCGTCCATTCGCCGGGCGCGGTCGGACGCGCCATGCGGCCGTCGGGCGCGTAGAGCGCCGCGACATCCGCCCATCGCCCTGCATCGTTGAGATTGGCGTAGAGCGCGACCAGACGGGCGCAATCCTGCTCGATGGCGCGACGCTGCTCCTCGGTCACGATCTTGCGTCCGCCAGATCCGCCCCGGCGCGCAGCGACCGCAGCTTCTTCCACGTCACGGCCGGATCGATCTTGCCATATCCCGCGAAGGTGCCGAACCCGCAATCGGTGCTGGCGATCACCCGGTCCTTGCCGACGATCCCGGCGAACCGTTCGATCCGCTGCGCGATCAGTTCGGGATGCTCGACATAGTTGGAGCAGGTGTCGATCAGGCCGGGGGCCAGAATCTTGTCGTCGGGCAGGACGCCACGGCGCGACGCGTCGCGCCAGACCGTCCACTCATGTTCGTGGCACGGATTGGCGCCCTCGAACAGCACGGTCGCGGGTCGGGCGGCCAGGACGATGTCGATCACCTTTTCCAGCGGAATGTCATGATCGTGCGGCCCTTCATAATTGCCCCAGCAGATATGCATCCGCATCCGGTCCGCCGGTATGTTGGCGGTGGCCGCATTCAACGCCTCGACATTGGCGGCGGCGATCTTCACGAACTCTGCCTCGCTCGCATCCTGATAGCCGGTGTGGCGCGACATGGCGAGGTCGGGGCAATCGAGCTGCAGGTCGAATCCCGCCGCGACTATCGTCTCATATTCCTCCCGCATCGCATCGACCAGGTCGGCCAGATAGGCTTCGTGGCTGGGATAGTGGCGGTTGACCTGGAAAGCGGTGATGAGGCCGGGGGAGGCCGCGTTCATGAAGGCGCGCGTTCCGGGATGATCCGCCAGCGCCGCCTTGAACCGGCGAATGTCGTCATGCAGCGGCTCCAGCGTCACCAGCCGCACCGGCCCGATGCAGGAGGCGCGGGTAAATTCCTGCGAACCCATGATGGCCGCCAGCTTCTGGCGCAATTCGGGCAGGGGAGCGAGATCGGCTGCCACCTTGCGGTCGATATGCCCGCCAAAGCCTGTCAGGCGCTCGATCATATAGGTGGAATAGCCGACCTTCCCCAGTTCGCCGTCGCTGACGATGGACACGCCTGCGTCGATCTGCGCCGCGACCGCTTGCGTCACGGCCTGCTGGACCGCCGTATCGAACAAGGCGGCGTCATAACGCTCGCCCTTGTCGCGGGCCAGCAGCAATGGGGTCAGCGCATCGCCGCGCGGCAGGCTGCCCACATGGGTGGTGGCTATGGTCATGCGTCTCTCTCCCTTGATCGAAAGACCAGTGCCATAAGTTCACGAATATGGGTATATCATAAACGCGAATTTATGGGCCGGGCAGATCGGGCTCATCTGGACAATCGCGCCACCATGCCTATATACCGATCGGTATGAAAATCGCAGCCGAAACCGCGACCCGGGGACGCCCTCGGGAATTCGATCCTGAGGAAGCCCTGTCGGCGGCCCTCCAGGTCTTCTGGACGCGCGGCTATGAAGGCGCTTCGCTGGCCGAACTTACCGAAGCGATGGGCATTACAAAGCCCAGTCTCTACGCCTGTTTCGGGAACAAGGAAGCCTTGTTTCAAAAGGCGCTCGATCTCTATGAGCGGGACAAGCTCTGCTACATGCGTTCCGCGCTGGAGGAACCCACGGCGCGGGGCGTCGCTGAACGACTGCTGCGTGGTACGCTGGATATCCAGACCGGCGGCAACGATCCTCGGGCCTGTCTGGGCGTGATCAGCATGGTCGCTTGCACCACCCAGGCCGAATCGATCAAGGCGGACGTCATCGCTCGCCGCGCACCGTCCGACCGCGCACTGGTGGAGCGGTTCGAACGCGCCAAGGCGGAAGGCGATCTGCCTGCCGGGATCGAACCGGCGGCGCTGGCGATCTACGTCATGGCCGTTATCCAGGGCATGGGCGTGCAGGCCAGCGGCGGCGCGACACCGGCGCAGCTTGAACAGCTGATGCACACGACGCTGGCGATGTGGCCCAGCGCATAGGACCCGACAATCCAGCCTTTCAGCTCCGGTTCAGAAAAATTTACCGAGCGGTACAGAAAGCGGTTGACGGAAGCCTGCGCAAGATTATATACCGGTAAGTATGAAATCCAGCAGGGGCTTCGCCTCTCAGGAGGTGCCATGCTGAGTATCCATTCTATCATAAGCGAGTGACATCGACTTCGCTTCCCGTCGCCTGGCGGGTGGCTCATCTACCACCATAGTCTGATCATGCCGGGCAGAGCTTCGCGCTCTGGCCTGCCTGATCTCGCACATCCCGCGGCCGCCACGGTTGGGGAGAGAAACCGCACGCCCGCAAAGGGCGGCGCGGCCGGGAATGTGCGCAATAAAGGGACCGAAATAATGGCTTATATCGACTTTGCCCAGCCGCTGCCCGCGGCGGGAGACGGCATCGCCTTGTCCGTCGTCCATGACCGCATCAAGGCGATCGCCACCGGCTTTTCGCCGACGGAATGGCAGATCGTCCAGCTTGCCCGTCGCGACGGTCTGGCCTCGCTGCGCGGCCCTGGCGCCTGGACACGGTTCAAAACCCTGGTCTTTGGCCCGCAGCCGCATTTCCAGCTTGCCAACGCACGGCTGGAAGCCCTGCGCCGCCTGGCCGTGGAAGGCTGGCATCATGGCTTTGCCGTGCGCCCGTCATCGATCACCGCCTTCCGCGATGCGGGGTTCAGCGAAGGGCAGGTCGAATTGCTGCTGTCTGCGATCACCTCCGCGCGCCATCGCATCAAAGGAAAATTCGCATGAACATGATCGCGAAGATCGACGCAGACGCGCTTGCCGCAGAAATCCAGCCTGTCACGCCCCGCAAGAATCGCCGTGGTCGCCATCTCGCCTGGGGCGCGGTCGCGCTGCTGGTCGTCGGTGGCATAGGCTGGAAATATGCCGGGCAGCCGCAGGCCCAGGCATCCGCCGCGCCGGTCGTCACCGTGGGCATCTCCGCTCCGCTGATGCGGCAGGTCGTGCAATGGGACGATTATGTCGGCCGCTTCGCGCCCAGCCAGACGGTGGACGTGCGACCGCGCGTGTCGGGGCCGGTGACCGCCATCCATTTCCGGGACGGGGATATCGTGCGCAAGGGGCAGTTGCTCTTCACGCTCGACCAGCGCCCGTTTCTTGCGATGCTGGCCGAAGCCCGCGCCAATGTCGCCAGTGCGCGCAGCGCCCTCAGTCTGGCGCAGGCGGACTATGCTCGCGTTCAGCGCCTGACCGGCGACGAAGCGGTATCGGCAAGCGAGATCGACACGCTGCGTGCCCGGCTTCAGGCGGGGCAGGCTGCGCTCGCCGCAGCGGACGCCCGTGCACGGCAGCGCGCGCTGGACGTGGAATTCACCCAGGTCCGCGCCCCCATTTCCGGCCGGGTGTCCGATCGCAAGGTCGATATCGGCAATCTGGTATCCGGCGCGGAAGGCGCAGGCGCCAGCCTGCTCACCACCATCAATGCGCTCGACCCCATCTATTTCAGCTTCGACGCGTCGGAAGCGCTGTTCCTCAAATCGCAGCGCGATCATGCCGACGGGCATGACGGCAACGTCGAAATCCGTTTGCAGGACGAAGCAGGCTATCGCTGGAAGGGGCAGCTCGATTTCACGGACAACGGGCTTGATCCCCGGTCGGGCACCATTCGCGGTCGCGCTGTCCTGCGCAATCCAGACCTGTTCCTGACGCCCGGCCTGTTCGGCAATATGCGCCTGTCCAATGGCGGCAAGTTCAACGCCCTGCTGGTCCCGGACGACGCGATCCAGTCCGATCAGGCGCTCAAGACGGTGCTAGTGGTGGGCCGCGATGATGTCGTCGCGGCCAAGCCTGTCCAGTTGGGCCCGTTGGTCGATGGCCTGCGGATCATCCGGTCGGGATTGTCGCCGCAGGACAGGGTGATCGTCACCAACGCGCAGGCCGCCATGCCCGGTGTGAAGGTCGCGACCCGCAGCAGCACGATCAGGGCTACACCAGCGCCGATCACGCCGACCGACGGCGCGGCGACGGTAGCATCGCAGGCGACCTTCGAGCGGTAAAGACCGCACCCATTTCGCCGCATATCCCGTCCGCGATCCGCCCCACTAGGCGGATCGCGCGGCCTCCCTTTTGCTCTTCGCAAAGGACCATTTGATGCGTTTTTCGCGCTTTTTCATTGATCGACCGATCTTCGCTGCGGTCATCGCTGTCATCATCACCGTCGTCGGGGCGCTCGCCTTCGTCGGCCTGCCCATCAGCCAATATCCCGACATCGTCCCACCGACGGTAACGGTGTCCGCCCAATATCCTGGCGCGTCCGCCGAAACGGTCGCGTCGACCGTGGCCGCGCCGATCGAACAGGAAATCAACGGCGTCGACGACATGCTGTACCAAAGCAGCCAGTCGACCGGCGACGGCAAGGTGACGATCACCGTCACCTTCAAGATCGGCACCGACCTGGATGCCGCACAGGTGCTGGTGCAGAACCGCGTGGCCGTCGCCGTCCCGCGCTTGCCCGAAGAAGTGCAGCGCCTGGGCGTCGTGACGCGCAAGACGACGCCCGAATTTCTGATGGTGGTCAACCTCCAGTCGCCCGATGGCACGTTCGATCGCAATTATCTGTCCAACTATGCGTTGACACAGGTCCGTGATCGATTGGCTCGACTGGACGGCGTGGGCGACGTCCAACTGTTCGGATCGCGCGACTATGCGATGCGGATCTGGATCGATCCGGGCCGCGCCGCGGCGATGGACCTGACGGCGGGCGAGATCGTATCGGCGCTGCGGGCGCAGAATGTTCAGGTGTCGGCCGGTGCGATCGGCCAGCCGCCTTACGACCGGGGCGAGGCCTTCCAACTCGGCGTCGAGATGCAGGGTCGCCTGACGTCGCCCGATCAATTCTCCAATATCGTGATCCGTAGCGATGCCAACGGCCGACAGGTGCGCGTCCGCGACGTTGCCCGTGTCGAGCTGGGTGCGCAGGATTATGCGATCAACACCTATCTGTCGGGCAAGCCCACCGTCGTCATCGCCGTGATGCAGCGCCCGGGTTCCAACGCGCTCGACGCGGCGGAACATGTGAAGGCGGAAATGGACCAGCTGTCCCAGCGCTTCCCCAAAGGACTGGAATATAGCGTCATTTACAACCCGACCGAATTTATCAGCCAGTCGATCGACGCGGTCTACCAGACCCTGTTCGAAGCCGTGCTGCTGGTTGTGCTCGTCATCCTTGTCTTCCTGCAAAACTGGCGCGCAGCGATCATTCCGATCATCGCCATTCCGGTGTCGCTCATCGGTACGGCGACGATCCTGGCGGGTCTTGGCTATTCGCTCAACAATCTGTCTCTGTTCGGCCTGGTGCTGGCGATCGGCATCGTCGTTGATGACGCCATCGTCGTGGTCGAAAATGTCGAGCGCAATATCGGTCGGGGCATGTCCCCGCTGGAGGCGGCGCGCACGTCGATGGACGAAGTGTCGGGCGCGCTGGTTGCGATCGTGCTGGTGTTGTGCGCGGTGTTCGTGCCGACGCTCTTCATCACCGGCATTTCCGGCGCCTTTTATCAACAGTTCGCTGTGACCATTTCGACTGCGACGATTATCTCGCTGATACTGTCTCTTACGCTGTCTCCTGCTGCGGCCGCGCTACTGCTCCATGCCAAACACGGTCCGCGTGATCGCAGCAACGATCCGCTCTGGCGGCAGAAGCTGGGCGTCGCGGTCGATGGCTTCAACAATGGCTTTGACCGGATGAGCGAGGGCTATGCCCGCCTCACCCGCTGGCTGGTCGCCCGACCTAAGAAGATGTTGCTGACCTATGCCGGACTGATCGTGGCGACGGCGGGCCTGTTCTGGGTGACGCCTGCTGGCTTCATCCCGTCACAGGACCAGGGCTATTTCCTGGCCGTGGTGCAACTGCCTTCCGGAGCGTCGCTCGAACGGACCGACAAGGTGACACGTGAAGTGGCGGAGAAGATCCTGCCGATCAAGGGGCTGCGCGGCGCGGTGATGTTCGCCGGCTTCCATGGCCCGTCGCAGACGGCGGCGCCCAATTCGGCGGCGATCTACTTCCCCTTCAAAAGCTTTGCCGAACGCAAGGCCGAAGGCGTGACCTATGCCGGAATCATGGAACAGGCGAACAAGGCGATGGCGGGCTATGATAAGGCGCGCATCCTTCTGGTGCCGCCACCGGTCATCCAGGGCATCGGTTCGGCCGGGGGCTATCGCATCATGCTGGAGGACCGGCAGGATCGCGGCTATGCCGAACTGAACAAGGTGGCGCAGGACTTCATCGGCAAAGCCAACCAGACGCCGGGCCTGGCGATGATCTACACGCTGTTCGATGTCAGCACCCCGCGCATCTATGCCGATGTCGACCGAGCCAAGGCCGACCTGCTGGGCGTGCCGCCCGAACGCGTGTTCGAAGCGATGCAGGTCTATCTGGGGTCCGCCTTCGTCAACGACTTCAACCTGCTGGGCCGCACCTATCGCGTCACCGCGCAGGCGGATGCGGCGCATCGCGGCACGGTCGCGGATATCGCCAACCTCAAGACCCGGTCCAACGCCGGGGGGATGGTGCCGATCGGGTCGGTGTCCACGTTCCGCGACAAGACCGGTCCCTACCGCGTGGTGCGCTATAACCTGATGCCTGCGGTGGAAATCGACGGCGATACCGCGCCGGGCTATTCTTCCGGCCAGTCGCTCACGACCATCGACAAGATGAGCGCGGCGCTGCCCGATGGCTATGCCAGCGAATGGACGGGCATCGCCTATCAGCAGAACAGCGCGGGCAATACCGCCGGCATCGTGTTCGGCATGGCCGTCTTCTTCGTCTTCCTGGTGCTGGCGTCGCAATATGAAAGCCTGACGCTCCCATTGGCGATCATTCTCATCGTGCCGATGTGCCTGTTCGCCGCCATGCTGGGCATCAACTTGCGGGGAATGGACAATAATATCCTGACGCAGATCGGTCTGGTCGTGTTGATCGCCCTGGCTGCCAAGAACGCCATCCTGGTGGTGGAGTTCGCCAAGCAGGCGGAAGAGGAGCAGGGCCTGTCCCCGGTCGAAGCCGCAGTGCAGGCGGCGCAGACTCGCCTTCGCCCGATCCTGATGACCAGCTTCGCCTTCATCTTGGGGGCGGTGCCTCTGGTGATCGCCACCGGCGCGGGTGCGGAACTGCGGCAGGCGTTGGGGACTGCGGTCTTCTTCGGCATGACCGGCGTCACCGCCTTCGGCCTGCTTTTCACCCCCACTTTCTACGTTGTGTGCCGTGCGCTGGGCGATCGTTTCGCCCGTCGCGGGCACGGGCAAGCCGATGCTGCTTTGCAGTCGGCCGAATGAGGACCACAGCCATGACACGCAATTTCATCGCACTGTTGCTTGGCGCTAGCGCCCTGACGGCCTGCGCCGCCGGGCCGGACTATAAGGCGCCTGTCACGCCGACCACCGCCGCCGCGCCCTTCATCGGCGCGGCCAGCCCGGCGGTTTCGCAGGCCCCGGTGCAGGATCGCTGGTGGACGCTCTATGGCGATCCTTTGCTCGACACGCTGGTCGATGACGCTTTGGCCGCCAATACCGACATCCGCGTCGCCGTCGCGCGAATAGAGCGTGCGAGAGCATCATTGCGGGGCGCGAAATCCGATCGCCTGCCGCAGACAGGCCTCGGCGTCTCGGGCACCTACAACCGGACGTCGCAGGCGCAATCGCTGCCCAATATCGATCGGGAAAACTGGATATTCGATGGCGGACTGGACATCTCTTACGAGCTCGACCTGTTCGGCCGCGTGAAGCGCGGGGTGGAAGCGTCTCGCGGCGATCTGGCCGCGGCACAGGCGGATGCCGACGGCGTGCGGGTGGCGGTGATCGCCGACACCGTGCGCGCCTATCTGGATGTCACTGCCACGGCTGAGCGCCTGGCGGTGGCCGAGCGCACCGTGGCGCTGCTCGATCAGTCTATCCGCATCACGAACGCGCGGTTCGAAGCTGGCCGGTCGGATCGGCTGGACGTGATCCGGGTGACGGCGCTGCGCGATCAACAAAAGGCGGCGATCCCATCGCTGGCGGCGGATCGGGATGCGGCGATGTTCCGGCTGGCGACGCTGACCGGGCGGACGCCCCAACAACTGCCCGACAACGTGCGCGCGGCCATGCATACGCCGCAGCTTTCCCAGCCGATCCCGGTCGGAGACGGGCAAGCTCTCCTGGCGCGACGACCCGATGTGCGCGCGGCCGAGCGGCGACTGGCAGCGGATACGGCGCGGATCGGCGTGGCGACAGCCGATCTCTACCCCCGCATCACGCTGGGTGGCTCGGTCGGCACCACGGCGCTGGGGGGCAATAATTTGTTCGGTGGTGGACCGTTGAACTGGCTGCTGGGACCGTTGATCAGCTGGGCCTTCCCCAATCAGGAGGCGATCCGTGCAAGGATCGGCGCGGCGAAAGCGGATGGCGCTGCGTCGCTTGCGACTTTCGATGGTACGGTATTGCTGGCGCTGGAAGAAAGCGAACGCGCCTTGTCCGCCTATGCCCATGCCTTCGAACGGACTCAGACGCTGGGCGCAGCGCGCGACGAAGCGGCCCGGGCGGCCCGCATCAGTCTGGCACGGCAACGCGAAGGGCGTGCCGATTTCCTGACCGTCCTCGACGCGCAGCGGACGCTGGCAGGTGCCGAGGCCGAATTGGCGACGGCCACGCGGGCGCTTTCCTTCGCGCAGGTGGACCTGTTTCGGGCATTGGGCGGCGGATGGGGTCAGGCCAAGGCCTGATCCCACCCATCCGATCGGCTCAGGCCGACGTCTTCGCCTTGCTGAGGTCATACGCGCCCAGGCCAGGCTTATAGCTCTTCTCGTCGATGAACTGGCGGATGCCTTCCTTGCGGCCTTCGCTCTTGTCGTGGAAGTTGGCGGCTTCCTGCATGCGCACCAGATAGTCCTCCGCCTCGTCATAGGTCATGGTACCGACGCGGCGGACCGCATCCTTCGCAAATTTCAGCGCCACGGGATTTTTGGTGAGCAGCATCTCGGCGACCTGCGTGGTGCGCGCCTTCAACTGGTCCAGCGGCACGCTTTCATTGACCAACCGCATGTTCGCTGCCGCCTTGCCGTCGACCAGGTCACCGGTCAGCGTCAGCCACATGGCGTCGCGCATCGGCAGCAGGTCGACCACTACCTTGGTCACGCCGCCGCCGGGCAGGATGCCCCAGTTGATTTCGGACAGGCCGAACTGGGCTTCGTCCGCGCAGATGGCGAGATCGCACGCGAAGAGCGGGCCGAAGCCACCGCCAAAGCACCAGCCATTGACCATGGCGATGGTCGGCTTCTGATACCAGCGCAGGCGGCGGAACCAGCCATAGCTTTCGGCCTGCGATTTGCGCACGCCACGCAGGCCCTGCGATTCGGTTTCGCGGAAATATTCCTTCAGGTCCATGCCTGCCGACCAGGCGGTGCCTTCGCCGCCCAGCACCAGCACGCCCACGTCGTCATTAAATTCCAGCTCGTCCAGCACTTCCATCATGCGCCGGTTGAGCGTCGGACTCATTGCGTTGCGCTTGGCGGGCCGGGCGAAATTCACCCAGGCGATACGGTTTTCGACATGTACCGAAACGACGTCCTGCTCTTCCATTATCCTGCTCCTGCGCAATATGTATCACAGGCATACAATGTGTGATATGGAGTAGGCAAGACATTTTTCCAGGACCGCATCGATCAGTGCCCCTCGCCCATGGTGAACGCCGCGATCGTCGTGCAGCGACCGGGGGGCGTGGTCGCGGCGATCGTGCCGTGGAATGCGCCCTATGGTCCAACGTCGCCTATGCGCTGGTCGCAGGCTGCATCGTCATCATCAAGCCGTCTCCCAAAACGCCGCTAGAAGCCTATATCTGGCGGAAGCTACGGAGGCGGCGGGCGGCCCCGTGGGCGTCGTCAACTTGGTCGCGACCGGGCGCGATGCGTCCGATCATCTGATCCGCAATTCGGGCATCGACAAGGTCACATCTACCGGATCGACCATGGCAGGCGAGCGGATCGGCGTTCAGCGCCCGGTAAGTCTGACCCGGCCATAGCGCCCCTTTGAACAAGGGAGACGTGTCATGGAGGAATCATTCGGCCTTTCCGACAGGCGCAGCCTGATCGCGACATTGGCGCTGCTGCCGCTGGCCGCCTGTGCCACGCCGATGGGGCGTTATACGGTCGAGGATGCCGTGCGGCGGCTTCTCGAACTATCGAGCCAGCGCGCCTTTGCCCGATTGACCGAGCCGGGCGGTTTCTATGACGATCAGTTGACCCGCATCGTCACGCCTGATCTGGGCGGGGGCAGGGGCGGCGCCATGTTGTCGGCCCTGTTGCGTACGAACGCGCTACGCAACCGCGTGAGCATGGCGCTGAACGACGTGGCGGTCGACTTGGCCGACAATGCGACGCCGATCGTGATGGATGCAGTGCATCGCATGACGCTGGCCGATGCGGTGTCGGTGCTGCGCGGCGGGCCGACGGCGGCGACCGATCTGCTGGCACGCGAAGCGCGCGGTTCGGTGGTGGAGGCTCTGTTGCCAGGTGCGTCGCGCGCGCTGCGGTCGGACATGTTTGAAATGTTGACAGCGGCCCTCTCCGCTGGCGGGGGCAGGGATTATGTGACGTTGGCCGATAATGTGTCGGGCCAGATCGGCGACGCCATCTTCCGTGCGATCGGCCGCGAAGAAGCGGAGATTCGTCGCGATCCAGGCGCGACGCGTGATCCGATCCTGATGGCGCTGCTACGGTAAGCTAGATGGCGAGATTGCACATAAATCGCTTCGGGTCTTGATTTCGACGCCTGGAAATGGTGTCGCTTGCCCATGGAACAGAAATATCCCGGCGTCGCGGCCATCCCCTGGGATCAGCCCGCGACCATGATCGACCTGGACGGAAAGGCGCCGCTGATCGGTACGATTCGCGACTGCGCAGTCCATTTCGGCCTGTATAAGGACCACGCCAAGACGCAGGCGCGCGTATTACTGACCCAGCCGGTTCATCGCGAAGGGCGCAAGACACGGACATGGCTGCTGGAACCGGACGAAATCGACGCGCTGGCTGAACGGTTGAAGCGCGAAACAAACTGAGTTTGCTTTTTGATAGGCACAAGCCGTTTGGATCAGTCCGAACGGTTGCTATATTCTGTTATAAGGCAGCGCCTCGGCATCCATGTCCTCCACCAGTTTCGCCAGCCGCTGCGCGCTTACATCGTCCAGCGCGCGAACAGCAACAGCCGCTGGTCTGGGGCCTGCTCGATCGCATAGCTCGTGTGGCGGACCATGATTTCACCCATACCCGGCATGTCGGCGATGATGCCTTCGAACACATCGGGCCGCGCGCGAACCGCCTGATCCGTCAGTGCGCGAACAGATCGCCTTGCCGGGTCGTCGCGCCGACGCGGCTCGGCGTTGCGGGGACGCCGATCAACACCCGTGATCGCCCGGTCAGCGTATAGACCGCCTGTC
>NZ_JAYKZY010000001.1:702500-918701 GCF_035818615.1 Sphingobium sp. CR2-8
AGTGTCGTCTTGCGATCGACACTTCCCTCATCCGACGTGCCAGCTTTTGGCTTGTGTCACGCACTACTCGCCATCTCAGATAGCTCCAGACCAATGCTACCATACAGGCCGGGAGCGCGCCAACGCTGCATCGGCGCCAGCACCATCGGGGCCATGCTGTCCCTAGCAGCAGGATCAGGTGGGCGCTCGACCAACCGATAGCAGCGATGCGATGCTCAAAGGAAACCAAGGAGCAAGCCTGTCGTCAGCCCTTCAGGAGACCGAATATCTGAAGCGCACCGCCGGCATTTGCAAGGACCTGCTCGGGCGTCAGCACATATTGCGGTAAATACTGCAATCCAACATCCCGGGCACCCTTCTGGGTTAAGGCAATCATGCCTGGGCGTGATCCAAAGACCGCCAAAATCCGCCCAGTCAAAGGTGGGCGGCAATGGCCTGCTACGGCCGTGCGGCCAAGCGAGATGTCAATTATCAGGTCGCCAAACAAAATCCAGCAATGGCCGTCCCAGTGCTCGCCGTCTTCGCCGGAAAATACCCGCCGTCCATCAAAGCTGCGATCGCTGCCGTACATATAGGCGCTGTCGAGTTTCAGCGCGCCGGCTACGACAGGTACGATCGTCCCCAGTGGCTCTTCGAGCGATGCCGCCAGAAGCGCGCTCATGATCACACAACTGCTTCCAGTGGGCGGCACGCTGTGGAGCATGCCCTTTGCAATGTCACAGACCAACTCAAACGCCGGATCGTCCGGCACGGCATCGCGAAACCGCTCCATTGCGGCCTGGCCATGCGATGCAGAGATCAGGGAAAAGAGAGGCTTTGGCCAGACACTCTGGCCGCTCATGCCATCACCCGAGCGCCGAGAATACGCCGCGCGTCGATCCGATCGCGTTTAGTCAGCTCGCCGATGAGAGCCTCGAAACTCACGCGATAGCTTGGTGCGAGGTCAAGCGCCGCAATATGTTCAAGGAGATGCTGCCCGATCGCCCGCGTGTTGATCGACACGGTGAGGATGTCATCGGGTGACCAGGAGGCACTCCAGTTGTCACCTAGCCTGGTCAGGCGAAAGGTCTGTTCCGGATCATGGAGAAATGTGCGGTAGAAGCCAAAATTGCGAACAATCTTCGCGGCTTCCGCAGCGGGCAAACCGAGGTCCAGCATCGCAGCCAACCCCACCAGATCGAATAAATGGCTCAAGCGATATGCGACGGCAGCGCCCGGTATGATAGGCATATCCTGCCAGAGCGAAAGGCGATCTAGCCAGTTGCCCAGTCTGGATGCAGGCACCCCGATCAGGGCGGGAAGATCGCGACGACTAAATGCGGCATGATTGGGAAAGTCCATAACATCTCCTTGATACAATCATCATCAACTTGATGTTAGATGTCAAGGGAAGGGCGGATCGATGGCCGCGCATATAAAATTGTGAGATGAAATTGCGGAAGTTTCGACCAAGCAATTAAGACCTGCGGAATTGCGACTGGCGCCCGACGTTCCAAATCTCTAAACATTCGGTCCACAACCGAAACGAGATGATTCAACCAGAATGAGGTGCAAGGTCTATGGCCGCCCCACGCTTTAGAGAGAGGGCAACCGTGAGTGACCGTTCTTGATTCGCGCCTCCTGGAACTGATTGAAATATTGGTCGCCGCGCGGCTCGATTGGCTCGCGTTCGAACTCGTCTTTGTTGTCGAAGCGGGGCGCCATGCTGAGGAATCCGAAGAAGCGCTCGAGATAGCCCGACATGCGATCCGTAGAGGGGGCCCTGTCGAACCGCGTAGCGAGCCAGTTAGCCTGATCGAACAACCTGCCCCCATCCCAACCGACGCGCAGCTCGCGTGGGCCGCGAACTATGTAGAGCGCAGGCTTGGCGATGCTCTGGGGCAGCTTGGCGCGTCGATCGAGGCTCTCGATTCCCTTGTAGACGGAACAATCGAGCAGCAGGATGCCAAGATCGCCATAGGAGGTCCCGGCGTTGGACGCGCAGTAAGCGCCTCTGCGCTACTGCTGGATGGGGAGAGCGAGCGCGAATGTGGGCGCGAAGATGTCGAAAATGCAATTAAGAGTCTTCCCAAACTTCGCGCGGCGCTGCGCCAATGGGCTGGACAGTCGCCGGATGAGGTTCTGCCATGATGCAGACCGATATCCAGTCCGCGCTCGACGCTATCGTCGGGCATGTTACCGCTCTGGACCATGCTTCGGGCGCCGGACGCATTTTCGAGTTGTTCATCATGACCAGCATCGCGCAGGGCTTGCGTAATGCTCACTTCAGCGTCTGGGTACAACGCTCAGATGGAAGCATCATCCATCCCGGCGATCCAGACCGCCGCTTCATTCAGCGCGGCGGCGCGCCGACAGGGGTTGCTCCCGCCTCGGACGGGCCTGAAAATGCGAGCGTCATTGGATTTCGGCGGGAAAACGGTCCGGCCTGGGAAATCTGGAACGGTATACAGTTCGCGGGGCGGAGCGCTGCCACCCATGAGATCGACATCTCCATCGTTCCAGCGAGCGTCGGCGCGGCGTTACGGGTCCATGGAGGCATTCCCTTCGGCCGCCCGCGCGTCGCAATCGAGTGCAAGGATGTCCGTACAGCAGGTAGCCTTGACGAGATGCGCGCATTCATAGCGCGGCTCTATGATGTGACGCTGTTGCGTGCGCATCATCGCCATTTGACTTTTCCCGATGTCAGGGCGCTGCATCCGGGAAGCCCCAATACCCCCAGACACCGCGCGACTGTGACCTACTGGCAAGAGAACCGGCGCACCAGAAACATCATCGCTCGGCGGACAGGCTTTACCAGCGGTACCGCTCCTCTGGGAGAATATCATCGGGTGGAAGGCCATCGCGACATCGATGTCGGAAGCTCCACCCTTGACGAGCTTGTCTTCTCGGTCGTGAACTGGGCTGCTCAAAATGCCTGAGCCTGACGACTTCACCCGGCAGCAAAGCACGGAGGCGATCCGGCTCTACCAGCTCTATCGCGACGCGCTCGACCAAAGCGCGGTGGACGGGCAGTTCATGCCCTACCAATGGTGGTCGCTTCCCGACCCACTGAGCGTCCCTTGGATGGCTTTCTCCGGCATGCTGAGCGACTATGCAACGGAGCTTGCGAATATCATCAATAGCCTGACCCATGACGTGCATCGATTGCGGGCGTGGGCGAATGTCAGCGCGTCGCTGACGGACAAGGAAAAGCTTGTCGTCTCCCACGAGTTTGTCGACACTTTGGGAACGGTCGCTCTCGGCCGGCCCTATGCGATCAAGTCACGCTTTGCGTTCGCAGCCGGCCATCTTGGCCACCAGGCCAATATGGCGAAGGACATGGCAGGCTGGCGCGACATATTCCCTGCTGACCGCGTGCTCTATCTTAATGATATCGAGGACGTCTGTCGTGGTTGGCGGCGATTTCGGGCATTCAAACGACGAGTCGAGCCAATCGGCGGCGCGGCCTTCAAGGAGGCCACAGAGGATTTTCGCAATGCCTACAACCACCGCTTCTCTGCGCGTCTCCTCATCGGGATGAGTGCTATGGTGACGCGTAAAGTGCGCAAGAATGGGCAGGTTTCCTATGGGATCGGTAGAAGCCCGCCGCTCAATCTCGCTCAGGTCGCCGACCTCCTCGCTGCCGAACGGGATCATTGTTACCGGGCGTTCGAAGCCTTTCAGAGCCTGGTTGACGAGCAGTGTCAGAATATCTCTCGGTTCGAGCAACAAAGCCCAATTTGAGGTTTCATATTATCTCGCAGATGCCAGCAAAGGCATCTCGCGGCGCGATATCAAGAGGATGTCGCTCATCGGGGGGAAGGGGTCGACATGCCAGTAGTATTGGCGGCAGGAGCCGGCAAAGCCGGAGCGGTCATGTTGCGTTGGTCCGCAATCAAGCATTTGCGTCAGATTCGATACGCCATCATAGACAGTGATGCATCCGAGCTTGAACGTTCCGAGATCGAGCAGAAAATCCATCTAAAGCGAAGTCTCCCTGGACATGCGAACATGGATGTCCTGCATATGGCTGATTTGAAGGCACTCTCGAAAATCCTGGGGGGCGTTGATATTTGCGTCGTGGTCGCCGGCATTGGCGGTATAGCCGGCAGTGTTGGAGCAATCACCATGATTGAAGCCGCACGACGGATGGGCATTCCGTGTCTCACCATTGCTTTGATTCCCGCCCATGGCGAGGATGAAACGAAGGTAAGTCGAGCGCTGAACAGCCTTGATCAGATAGTCGACATGAGCGACGTGACTTTCCTCGCCCCCATCGACCCAGGGATATTGGGCTCTCTTCAGGATGATGAGAATGCCCTGAAGGCCCAGGACCTTTATGAGTATGTGGATCGCGTTCTTCAGATCGGTTGTGCGCCCCTTCCGACCAATCTCGTCGCCCGCGCAGCTTTGACGCGCGCAGCCGAACGTGGGCACCTCGGACTGTTTCGTCGATATCTTTTCCGCCCCAGCGAAGAGAGCGCCATGGTAGCGCAGCTCTGGTCCCATCTGACCTCAGACCCCAATATACAAGATGTCCAGTTAACCCGAGCAAGCGACGTTACCATAATCGTGCAAAGCTACAGGCAGCCTTCGGCTGCGATCGTCGGTCAAATTACCTACTCGCTCTCCAAGGCCTTCCCTCCCGAGATCCAGCTTGATCTCATCACCCGGCGCAACCAGGACTGCGGCGACGCGCTTGGCCTTGAGTTCGTAAGTTTCTGTCCTGCACCGCTTAACCTGATGGCGCGCGTCTCGCGGACTTTGCAATTGCAGCCCTGGAACCCATTAATGCCCTGGCTTGATCGAACCATTCCGAGCCCTATCGCCGGCCGCGAGGTTGGTTTGACCGGAGGGCAGATTGTGGTGGCGGGAGCGGCGACCAGGGTTCCGGTGGATCGCCAACGTAAGTCGATGTTCATCGGGATACGGAGTCTGTTCCGGCCTTCTACCGGTCCATCGGGATTTGCCCAAGGCAGCTATCTTGCACGGTTAGATGAGCTGCTGACGCACATCGAAGCGAGCGGAGCGCAACTGAGCAATGTGACAAAAATCCTCTGGGCGGCATTTAGAGCCAATGGCTGGCGCCTTCCGCCACCCAAGACCGCGCCTCTGGCCAGCATCTCCGGTGCTTGGCGCAATCGTCGCGGATCGAGACTGTGGAACTGGCGTAGTGTGGCGATCATCGGCCTTCTTGTGGCTATCCCGTTCGCGACCTCGTCGCTGATACTATGGAATATGCAGTCGATAGTCCGTGCCAGCCTGGCCATGAACGACACACCTATAGATATCGGGGAAGAGCTTGTGGATGCAGACAAGTTCCGTATCCTCGCAGCAAGCAAATTCACGCCAGCTACCTACGGGCGATATGAAACGATGGGCCTGGCCGCAGCACTGCCATCGGTCCAGACCTCTCATCTTGATCTCTGGGCTGTCCAGCAGGGCTATCTTCAGTTGGACAGGTTTAATGATGCCAAGCCTCCATTTGCCTTCGTCGAGGTCGGCAACGCCATGACAACCGGTCAAATACGGTTGGTTGCCGATTATCTTAAAGCGGTCTCTTCGTCACCTGCCCAAGCGATGTTCGCATTGGGTATCTTCCCGGAGCTTGAACGCTTCGCGAAGCTCGCCGACGTATCCAAGGACCAAGCCGCCTCGGACATGTTCGCCGTCTATGCCGCCGCGGGGGCTGGCGGAGATCTTGACACGATCCTGGGCATTGCCGGTTGCCGTACGGTGAGGGCCGCGGTTGATCGCCATTTCGCCTGGAAGCGTGAAGCGCCGACCGACATTGCCCTTTCCGATCGTCACTATCTGATGGCACTTGCCTTCAGGGACACCGCAGCCTGCCGTCGTGATCCATCAAAAATTTTCGACGCCGGCCGCAGCTTCAGCGATTTCACGAAAATTGCTTATGTACGGCAAGAGAATAAGGGCGCGACACGGAGCAGCGCCGTAACATATGATGTCGTTATTCCTCGAGGTCTAGCGAAGGAACCAATAATCGATGGCGATCTCGGGGTGTATCTATCCGGCCTGCGGGCATTTTATTTTCTTGATTTTTCTCGGGCGCGCGAGAAATTCGACCGGCTCTCTAGATCTTCTGATCGCGATACCGCAACGCTGGGTTCATTCCTGCTCGCGCGTATCATCTTTTGGGCGCATGATTTCGATAGCGGCTCATATCGGCCTGACTTGTTCCCGCCCTGGCGCCATCTCGTCGAGGATGCCGATTACAGTGTTACGGACCAGGAACTTGGACACCAGGTCAATGAAGCAGCAAAGGATCTGATCGACGAGGGCGAACTGGAAAACTGCTCGCAGGCCAGCAAAAGCGACACTTGCCGCTGGGCCGTGCGGAAGCAGCGCGCTGATGAGGTATTCAGCCCCTTTCCGCCATCGGACGCCGAACTCATACAGGCAGCCCTGAAACGCGTGGAACGCAATCCGATCATCGATCCAGAACTTGTGCGTCTATATCTCGGAGCGACTACGATAGAAGGCGATGACGGACCAGAAGACACAAACAACTCTCTGGAGGAAGAACTGTGACAGCGCGAGAATCCGAGCCATCTGGCAAGGGCGCGCGCTGGTTCCTGGCGCTCGTCAGTATTATCGTTGCGATCGTCACGTTCGATCCGCATTTCGAGAATATTAAACTTCTTTACTACGCTTGGGACACATTTCTTCCCGAGTTGACTATAGCAAGCCTTGTGATCGCCGGATTTGTCGCTGCAAGGACGGGCGTTCTCCATCTTGTCGCAAGGCATCGCCTTATATTTGCATGCCTCTTCATCCTGCTCGCCTGGAGCAGCTGGGGCCTCATAAAGCGAAGCGCAACCAAGGCCGATGGTCCTGGCGCAGCAGAAATCTCGACTTTCATGGAACGGCCGATGACTTCACTCTTGGAGTGGCTCGGGACGCGGCATGAGGCCTATTCACTGCGACAGGCGAAATATTTCCACAAAGAGATGCGCCTGCGGGCAGTGGATGCCTTCTATGCGCAGGATATTCAGCGAACAGCAGCGTATCTTCGCGCGTCTAAGAGCATATTCGAACCAGACGACCAAGAGGGCAAGAATGTCGATGATGCTTTGAGCTTTCTTGTGTCACGCGAACGCTACATCGCAAATCACAAGGAACGCATCGCAAAGTTCGAACCGCTATTCCCCTTGGCCCCTGCCCGTCTCTACATGATGAGAGCGGTCTCACAGCTCGAACGTGACGATCAGCAGGCTCCGGAACTGACAGCGGTAAGAGCAAGAATATATCGCGGAGGCAATGAAGCGAAAGCTGCGGTCAGTGACTGTCTCATGACGCAAAACAAACCATCAGCGGGCGATGATGGTCGTATGATGATCAACCTCATGCTTGATGCCATGGGGCAATATACGGTTTGGCGTAGCGGAATTGCGGGCGAGCAATGGTGCAAATCGCTGCAATATCAGTTGCCGAATCATGCAACCAGAAATTCGTTTCTCGATCAGTTTGATACGTTGATGCGTAATCTCTGGGGATCAGCGCTAGATGACCCATCTAAGGAGATAGAGCCAGGCGGTCCGATACGGAGCCGGTCGAACGAACGAGACGAGAATGCGATTGATCGTAAGCGGTAAAAATCCCCCACATTTTCATGATTTGGCGATTTGGTAATTAGTGCGCCTTGCATTTGCGAGGTTGCGATGAGTGGTGATTTCGAAACGGGTTTCGAAACTGAAAGGGCTGAGAGGGTAGGCAAGGCCGAGCGTCTTGATGTCATTCCCTTGTCGAATGGCAACCGTGGATGGACTCCGGCGGCGAAGGCGCGGATCATTGAGGAGAGCTTCAAGCAGGGAGCGAATGTGTCTGAGGTGGCGCGGCGTCATGGCATGCTCCCGCAACAGCTTTATAACTGGCGAGGGCGTTTCCGAGAGCGGGCCGAGGGGATGGCCTTTGTTCCCGCGGTGATCGAAGACCCGGCTGCACCTCCCGTACCGCCGCCATCTTCCGGGCCACCGGCGCCCTCAGTGTCATCGTTGCCCGCGAGCCTGAGGAGTGGCGGTGAGATCGTCATCGAGACCCGCGGGCTGTCGATCCGCATCCCGTCGCACGTCGATGCCGACCATATCGAGCGGGTGCTCCTGGCCGCGCGGGTGACCACGTGATCATCCCGCCCGGGCCGTTGAAGGTGCTGGTTGCAACCCAGCCCGTGGACTTCAGGAAGGGCATGGTAGGCCTCGCCTCACTGGTGCAGCAGGAACTGCGGCTCGACCCATTCTCAGGCATGCTTTTTGTCTTCCGGGCACGCCGGGCAGACAGGATAAAACTCCTGCTATGGGATGGCACCGGGCTCGTACTCGTGACGAAGCGGTTGCAGGATGGGAAGTTCCGCTGGCCCCGACCGGGAGACGGCGTGATGAAGCTGTCGGCGGCCCAGGCTTCGGCGTTGTTCGAGGGGCTGGACTGGTCGCGCATGCATGTGCCGCGCGTGCCAAAACCACTTCATGCACAGTAGATCGCACGCCTGATTCTGTCTGGCGCAGGGGTGTTCCCAGCCGTGCGAAACCGGCTAGAATACGGGCGTGGCGGCGCATCCTGAACCCCCTCTCGAGACCAGCCCGGAGGCTGGATATGACGAGCTTCCCGATAATGTGGAGCAGCTCAAGGCGATGGTGCTGGCCGAGCGCGCTCGCGCGGCGCGGCTTGAACATATCCTCAAGCTGATCAACCGCTCGACCTTCGGCAAGCGTTCGGAAAAGCTCCCGGTCGATCAACTGGCATTGACGCTGGAAGACCAGGGCGTCGCCCTTGGCGAAGCCGATGGCTTGCAGGACAAGACCGCCGAGGAGGCCGAACGTTATGGCCTCAGGCCGCGTCGTCGACGGGCTCCGGATGCCGAGCGCGCATCACTGCCAGCGCATCTGCCGCGCTTCGAGACAGTGATCGAGCCCGAAAGCCTGGAATGTGCCTGTGGCGGGGCGCTACACAAGATCGGTGAGGACCGGTCCGAAAGGCTCGACATCATCCCGGCCCAGCATCGTGTGATGGTGACGATCCGACCCCGCTATGCCTGCCGCTGCTGTAGCGACGGCGTTCGCCAGGCGTTGGCACCGGCACATGTCGTGCCGGGCGGCTTGCCGACCGAAGCGCTGATCGCCGATGTTCTGATCAACAAATATTGCGACCACTTGCCGCTTTACCGTCAGTCGAAGATCTTCGCCCGGCAAGGCATCGAGATCAGCCGCGCCACTCTGGCGAACTGGGTTGGTCGCGGCATCGCTGCGCTGATGCCGATCACCGACAGGATGCGCGCCGATGCGCTTGCCCGTGCCCGTCTGTTCGTCGACGAAACTACGGTCAAGGTGCTGGCACCGGGAACGGGCAAGACGAAAACCGGCTACATGTGGGTCATAGTGTGCGACGATCGCGCTCATGGCGGCGTCGATCCGCCTCTGGCGCTCTATACCTATATGCCGGGACGCGGAAAAATGTGGGCCAGGCAGTTGCTAGGGTCATTCCAGGGCATCCTACAGGTCGATGCCTGGCAGGCTTATGACCAGTTCGGCAAGGATGATAGCGCCGACGTCGGCGTCACGAAGTCCTTTGTTGGGCTCACCTGCGACGCGGCTTCGTCGATGCAGGCAGCGATGCCCCGGTCGCGCAGGACGCTTTGCAGCGCATTGCCGAAATCTATCGCATCGAGAAGGAAATCCGGGGGCGCGCGGCCGAGGAACGCCTTGCCGTCAGGCAGGAGCGAACCCGTCCACTGGTCGACAAGCTCCATGCCTGGTTCGCCGCCACCGCACCGCGCATGATGGCTGGATCGGCAACGAGCGATGCGATGAAATATGCGCTCAAGCGCTGGGCGGGCTTTACCCGGTTCCTCGACGACGGCAGGATCGAGATCGACAACAACGCCGCCGAACGGGCCGTCAGGCCGGTGACTCTCCAAAGAAAAAATGCACTCTTCACCGGCCACCAACTCGGCGCCGAAAACTGGGCAGCGATCTCCTCGCTGGTCGAAACCTGCAAGATGCTGGACGTCAATCCCTACGCTGTTGATTGCCACTGAGATGTGACCCGGGGGCGCTATAAGTTTCCACTGAGAATTGACCCATGTTTCCCTCCCCTCCGGCTGTCAGTCGGAGGGTCTCGGAGTGATCAACATGGACTTACTCAGTGTGATCCGCCGATGGCATTTCCGGCAGGAGATTTCCATTCGGGAGATCAAGCGACGGACCGGCCTATCGCGCAACACCATTCGCAAATACCTGCGTTCCGATGCGGTGGAGCCCAGTTTCAAAGTTCCGGTGCGCCCCAGCAAACTCGATCCCTTCGCGGACAAGCTGTCGGCTTGGCTGCGGGTGGAATCCAAGAAATCCCGCAAGCAGAAGCGGACCGCCAAGCAACTCTACGTGGATCTAGTGGAGCTGGGTTACGATGGCTCCTATAACCGGGTGGCCGCCTTTGCCCGCCGATGGCGGACCGAGCTTCAGTATGAACAGCAGACCAGCGGACGCGGGACGTTCGTTCCTTTGGTTTTCCAGCCTGGCGAGGCCTTCCAGTTCGACTGGAGCGAGGATTATGCCGTGCTGGACGGCAAAGTGACGAAACTGCAGGTCGCTCATACCAAACTCGCGCATAGTCGCGCCTTCATCGTCCGAGCCTATCCCCCTCGCTGATCGCCCAGAGCGAAGCCCGCACGCCAATCGAAACAAGGATCGGCGAGGTCCGGACCGAACGCCTTGAGGACGGCACATCCGTCCTCCTCGACACTGACACGCTGCTGCTTGTCACCATGACCCCCACGCAGCGCCGCGTCGAGGTGAAGCGCGGCCGCGCACGGTTCACCGTCGCCCAGGACGCCCGTCGCCCCTTTGTCGTCCATGGCGCCGGAACGGATGTCACAACCAAAAGCGGCAGTTTCGACATGACCGTCCGTGAGGGGCTCCGCCTCAATCCGGTCGACACGCTGCTGGACCTATCCTTTGCTCGTGCGCTTGCCGAGGGCCAAGCCAGAAGGCTTCAGCTGCGGCCGGGGCAACTCCTTACCCTCAAGGCTGGACAAGGCGCTCAGATCTCTGTCATTTCTGCCCCTCGTTCCGAGCAGCAGTGGGTGACCGGCGTGAAGAGCTTCGACAATGTCCCGATCAGTGATGTCATCGCAGAAGCCAACAGCTACAGCGAGACCAAGATCGAGCTGGCGTCACCGGCGCTTGGCCGTCGCGAGATTTTCGCCGACATCGACATTCGTGACATCGAACGGGTCGCCCAGGCGATCAGCGCCTTCCTCGACGTGGACATCGATCGATCTCACCCCGGCAAGCTGGTCCTCGGCGCCAAGAAATAATATTTGCGAACAGCTTTAGAATAACGCGCGCCCGTCTCTCTCATTGAACCCCAAAAAGGGGCAATGAAAGACAGGGGCAAATAATGGGCATCATGAAGATCGCGCTGTTGAGCAGCGCTGCACTTTGTATGAGCGCTGTTACTGGGCAAGCGCAAGCGCAGGAACCCGTCAGGACCTATGATCTTCCTGCGCAGGATCTTTCCACAGCGCTGCGCACGATCGCGCGCGGCAGTGATTACCAGCTTGTCGCCGATGCCAAAAGCCTCAAGGGCGCGCGCGCCCCCTCCCTCGCCGGCGCCTACACGGTCGAAGAAGCCGTGGCCGCCCTCCTCGCGCCGTCAGGCCTCACCGCCGAGATCAGGGATCGCACCATCACCCTGCGGGGGCGAGACGCGCCGTCGCGCGAGGAGGTACCCTATCCAGTTGCTCGCCAAAGCCGGATATCTGGTTCTCTCGGTCCAGCGGCCACCCGCGCCACTGGGCAATCAAAAGATGGACCCACATGAACGTGAGCGGCGCCAACTCGAGGGCTTTATGGAGCGGCGCAGCATCTTGTCAGCCATCGAGACGAAGGTTCAACAGCTTATCGTTGCCGGCCTCGTCGATCCAGAACGCATCGGCATCACGGGCCTGAGCGATGGCGTATCGACCGTGCAATTTGCTGCCCTTCACAGCACGCTTTTCAAAGCCGCTGCGATCAGCAGCTGCTGCTGGGAAGGGTCGCAAACCTGGCTTCTTGGGCCTGTTATCCAGGCAGAATATGAAAAGCGAGGCTGGCCCGCCTCACCTACCGACAATCCGCCTCTTTGGGAGGGCCTATCCTGGTCGCGGAATGCGGATCGCATTCCTTTCCCCGTCCTAGCCCAGATGTCGGACGATGAATATCTTTCAGGGCTCGAAGCCCTCACGGCCCTTCGCCGCGCCGGCAAGCCCGTGGATCTCTATGTCTTCCCCGACGAGCATCATGTGAAACGACAACCTGCTCACAGGGCTGCGATCTATCGACGGGCTATCGACTGGTTCAATTTCTGGTTGCTCGACAAGCTGCCTCATGGCGCAGGTCAAGCAGCCCAAGAGGCTGAGCGTTGGCAGCAGATGCGAGGAAACTTGATTCAATGAGAGGCAAAACTGGGTGCATGATGGGCCTGACCTTTCGGGATTGCTCGCCAACGCGTTATCCACGCCTCCATGTCGAGAAGCGCCATGAGACGGACATAGTGACGATCGATAGCTGGACCACGTACAAGCACCTCATCCAAGGCTGATCGACTGATAAGCCGGTGCCGGGCAAGTTCACCATCCATCAGCCGCTCGCGTATTTCGTCGAGACGCTGGTTGACCAGACCTCAACGCATCGGAATATCGGATCGAGGCGGCGAGCGACATTGAGGTAGATGAGCGCCTCTTTCTGGACGCTGCCCTTGGCACCCGGATTTTCAGCGCAACGCTCGACCGGCTGTCAATTCGCGCCGGTGAAACGGCCCGACTTATCATCCTGCGCCGGGGAGACGGGCTATGAGCGATGAGCGACAGGATATGCCACAAGGCCCTGACGAACCCGGATCGCCCGCGCAGGGCAGCGGCGCCAAGGGCCATTCCCGGCCAACACGCCCCGCATCTACACCGACGGACAGGGACAACAGCGTCCTCCATCTGCGCGGTCCTGCCCGCGCCACCGATGCCGAGTGGGCCGGCTGCTCCGCCAGCGCCGCCGGTCGAACGCCAGGTCGGCGCGATCGGCGCTGCCATCAGTGCGGTCGTAGCGGAGGGATCATCCGCTCCAAATGGCGCTAAAAAAAAGACCAGGACGATCTATCTGCCACCTGGTTTCATGAGGGCACGGCTTTTGACCGGGATCGACGCGCTCGCCAGCCGGGACGCGACGAGCAACCCGGAACCGCTCATCGCCCGCGTCCAGGCCCCCGCCGTGCTTCCCAATGATGTGAAGGCCAATCTTTCGGGTTGCTTCGTTATCGGCAACGCGACGGGAAGCCTTGCCAAAGAGCGGGTCGAGGTGCAGCTCATCTCGCTCTCCTGCGTCGATTTCGATGAGCGTTCGGTTATCGATCAGCCGATCAAGGGCTTCTTCGTCGATACCGATGGCAAAAAGGGGCTTTCGGGCAAGGTCGTCACCCGCGCCGGCGCCGCGCTCGCCCGCAGCTTCATCGCCGGCACGATCGCGGGCGTCAGCCAGAGCGTCGAGAACACGTTCGGCAACACGTCGACCTCAGCGCTCGGCACCGTCCGGTCCCTGGACGCGGGCGATGCGCTCAAGACCGGCATCGCCAGCGGGCTTTCCAAATCCTCTGACAAGCTCACCGATTTCTATCTCGATCTCGCCCGCCAGGCGGGGCCCATCGTCGAGGTCGGCGCCGCCAAAGATGTGGTGGTCGTGATCCAGGAAGGCCTCGCGCTCGAGATCAAGTCCACCACAGCCACCAAATTCTGATGTCCGCCCGCCAACCTCAGGGAAACACGCCCATGTCCGATCTCCATTCTCGAAACGTGGCGCGCCTCGCGAGCCCCGCCCTTCTCGTCCTGCTTTGTACCTTGCCCGGCTGCTCGAGCGCGATCTGCCCATGCCCGCCAAGGCGGCCGCGCTGCTGGCGCCCGTCCAGACCGATTTTCGCGGCGGCGGCCGCCCTGCCCTGCTCTATGTCGGTCGCAAGGGCCAGCTCATCACGCTCGACCTCTTCGACCCGCGCATCAACAATTATAATTTCATCGTCTCGGCCGAAAGCGGGGCGGGCAAGAGTTTCCTCCTCAACAATCTTTGCCTCCAATATTATGCCCAAGGCGCGCTCATCCGCATCATCGATATTGGTGGGAGCTACAGGAAGCTCTGCACCCTTTGCTCCGGGCGCTATATCGACATCGGCGAGGAGGCGCTGGTCCTCAACCCTTTCGACATGGGCTTTGCGCTGGATGGCGACGACCGCCACCCGTGCTCCTGCTGGGATCATCGCAAGGCCTTCCTCGTCGCTCCAACGCCGCCGCCGTTCCGGCCCGGTCATTACTGCGTGTTTCGGAAAATCCCGGACAGTTATTTCACTAAATCGCGGACAGGCATTTCGGTAAATACGGGACAGTGATTCCGCTAAATCCCGGACAGGGTTTGGGACAGGATCAAGGTTAGGTTTTGTGATGCGCCGCTCTGGCATTGTTGCTCCTCATCGTTGCGATGGGAGGGGTGATGCCAAGGCGGAAGCAGACGAGACGAACCGACGTGAAGGACATGCGATCGATCCTCCGGCTGACCTACGATCAGGGTTTGTCGGTACGGGCCGTGTCAGAGCGGCTGAAGCTTAGCAAGACGACGGTGTCGACCTATTTACTGCGGGCGCGCGAGGCTGGGCTGACAGGCTGGCCGTTGCCGGCCGGCTACGACGATGACACAGCGATCGAACGGTTGGTGTTCCGCCGTGTCGGCCGCCCTCCTCAGGATCTGGGCGAGCCGGACTGGCCAGTGGTTGCGCGGGAGATCAAGCGCAAGGGCGTGACGCTGGTTTTGCTGTGGCAGGAATATCGGGCTGCCCATCCCAACGGCTATGGCTATACTTGGTTTTGCGATCGGTTCCTGTCCTTCCAGCGGCGGACCCATGTCAGCTTTCGCAATCGGCATGAGGCTGGAGCTGTCCTGCAAACCGATTATGCTGGGCAGACTGTGCCGCTGATCGATCCTGTGACCGGCGTCATCACCCAGGCACAGATCTTCGTAGCGGTGCTGGGTGCTTCATCCTTCACCTTCGCAATGGCTAGCTTGAGCCAGCAGTTGCCGGACTGGATCGACGCGCAGTGCCGGGCATTGGCCTTTGTTGGCGGCGTTCCGCGCGCGATCGTGTGCGACAATCTGAAAGCGGGCGTTGCCAAAGCGCTATGGTTCGAGCCCACGCTCAGCGCGACCTTTGCGGCGATGGCCGAGCATTACGATACGACGATCCTGCCTACCCGGAGCCGGCGGCCGCGCGACAAAGGAAAGGTCGAGGGCGCAGTGTTGATCGTGGAGCGCTGGATCCTGGCGCGGCTGCGCAATCGGCGCTTCTTCAGTCTGGCGGATCTCAATGCCGCGATCGCAGACTTGCTGGTTGATCTCAATGATCGGCCCATGCGCCATGTCGGCAAATCCCGTCGCGCAATCTTTGACGAGATCGAACGGACGGCATTGGCAGCGTTACCTACGTCGGTGTTCGAATATGCCGAGTGGAAACGCGCCAAGGTCCATCCTGATTATCATGTCGAGGTCGACAAGACCTTTTACTCCGTGCCGCACGGACTGATCGGTCGGCAGGTCGATATCCGCCTGACGCATCGAGTAGTCGAGATCTTCTACGATCATGCGCGGGTCGCCAGCCATATGCGGACATCGCAGCGCCGTGGGCACGTTACCGTGAATGAGCACATGCCCAAAGCGCATCAGCGCTACGCGAATATATCGCCAGCGAGCCTGATCGAGCGCGCCAGGAAAACGGGTCCTAACACAGCGACGTTCGTGGAAAGGCTGATGGTCGACAAGCCGCATCCCGAGCAGGGCTATCGCTCCGCCATGGGCATCCTCTCGTTGGCCCGGCGCTACGAACGCAATCGGCTTGAAGCCGCCTGCGATCGGGCGCTGGTGATCGGCGCTGTCACCTACTCATCCGTCAACGCCATCCTCAAGGCCGGGCTCGACAAGATCCAGCCGGCAACGGGGCCACTCAAACCGACACCGGCGCACGGCAACATCCGTGGTGGGTCCTATTATCAATGAAGAAAGGACGATCTTGTGCTGACGCATCCTACCCTTGATCAAATGCATAGCCTGGGGCTAGCAGGCATGGCGGCCGCATGGCGCGACATTGCCGAGCAGGACACCGCTGGCGATCTGACCCGAGACGAATGGCTCGGGCTCATGCTTGACCGCGAGATCGCCACTCGCGCCGATCGACGGCTGACCAATCGTCTTGCCAGCGCGAAACTGCGCTTTGTCGACGCCTGTGTCGAAAATATCGACTTCGGGGCGCACCGCGGACTGGATCGCCGCAATATCCTCTCTCTCGCACAGGGCGCCTGGCTCAAGGCAAATGAGAATCTCATTATCACCGGCCAAACCGGCACGGGAAAAACGTGGCTGGGATGTGCGGTCGGGCGACAGGCAGCGCGCCAGGATCACTCCGTCTTATATCTGCGCATGCCGCGACTCTTCGAGGATCTTGCTCTTGCGCGCCTCGACGGTCGCTTCCCACGCGTCGTTGACAAGCTTGCCCGCGTTCAGCTGCTCATTCTGGACGACTGGGGTACCCATAGCCTCAACGATCAGCAACGCCTTGATCTACTCGAAATCTTCGAGGAACGGTATCGCCGTAGATCCACACTCATCACCGCCCAGCTCCCGGTGGCGGCCTGGCACGAAATGATCGGCGAGCCCACGATCGCCGATGCTATCCTCGACCGCATCGTCCACAATGCCCATCGCATCACGCTAAAAGGTGACAGCATGCGGCGACAAAAAGCTCCGCATGGCTTGACCCAGGACGCAAATATCGAAATCACTCAACCATGACAGCAACCAGGCATCCACTGCCTACACCAGCTGTCCCGGATTTACTGAAGCGCTTGTCCGGGATTTAACGAAGCAGCTGTCCGGCTTTTGCGAAATACGCACATTACCGTTATCTGCCCCATGAACCGCTCCTAAACCTACTCTCGAGAGCATTCTTAAGAGCAGTCCACTACCTCACGACAAGGCGGGCGCCGCCGGCTTGCGATTACCCATAAGTCGCAAGCTCGGTGCCGATCTGGATATCGACGAGGCGCCGCAATCCACGCCAGACGACGGTGTTTCCCGGTGGTGGATCGGACATCCTCGCAAGATAGCCGCCGAGGCGCGATAATTTGTTGAGGTAGAACTGAAGCGTCCCGGGCTTTGCGCCACGGTTTCCGCTATCGGCAATGAGGCGATCAAGGATAGAGATTTCTGTCGCCGTAAACACGATTGTCGGGCTGGCCTCGGGAGCAGTGCGTGCAATCATGGTCATCCACAAAACCCGCCAGCTGACAATACAAAACAATGCAACCAGGTTGGTCAGGCGATCGGCGGTGCGAAGCTTGGCATCCTCGGCGCGACATCCTGATTTTAGGATTTTATGGAAGACCTCGATCTTCCACCGCAGAGAATACCAACGTATTTTCTCGATCGCTGCGTCAAGGTCGGCAACTTCCAGATCGGTGACGAGCTTCCACAAGATCGGCTTGCGGCCTGATGGAACGCCGACTTCCGACGCATGGATCACTGTCAGATCAAGCGCCGGGTAGCGTTTTTGCTTCCCGATCGGCGGTCGGACATGGATCCGTTTATACCGGATATCGAGGGTTACGCGCTCGATCGTATCGTCATCGATCCTCACATCGATACTATGGGTGCCCGCAGATGGTACCTCATGCATTTCGCTTTTCACGGTGTGGTCCCCGTTACCGGCAAGCCTGTCGACAACGGTGCGGACAACGAAGTGGGTGCCGAGATTCTTGGCCAGACAGTAAAGTTCATAAATGTCGCTCTCTCGATCTCCGACATGGACACATCGATCTGGCTGTCCCAGCAGAGCAACCGACTGGCGGAGATTATCGAGCCAGCGGACACTTTCCTTTGCTTCGATTGGAACTCGCGTCGGGTTGATCTTTCGCTTGAGCTGGGCAGTGCCCTTGAACTTGTCGCGATTCCAGAATTTGACCGCCGCGAGACCGAGAGGGAGTCCCTCTTCGGTGACGACCAGACTGGAGTGCATCAGTTTTCCGCAAACGGCGTGATGCCGGAGACGACCATTCTTGTCACGGCCGCTGTTGACGCTCTTGGTAAAACCGATGTCATGCGGATTTCGGCGCTGATATGTGAACTCCGTCGTATCCTGCAATACCAGGATTGGCCCTTCCGATGCCGCATACCGCGCCTTGGTCGCATCCATGTGGCCCGCAAGAATTTCTCCCTCTTCCACTTTCGGGTTTGAAAAGAACCTATATGCGGCTTTCGTGCCCGCCCAATCCTGGCAAGCGAGGGGGATTGTCCCTCCCATTCTGTCGCTCAGACGGCAGAGAAGATCGCTGAACCGGCGCCCGAGGCGAGCATCCTTGAACGCCGCCTGATCAACTTCACTCTGCGACCAATGGTCACCAAGAGCCTGCTGCTTATCCCTTCCGGCCGACATCGCCCACCTCACGAACACACCATGGTGCCTGTGAATGAATCATAAGAGATTCATCTGATTCAACAAATTTTGCTCTCAGGCCCGTAAGTGATTCAAATACTTATGGGTAATCGCAAGCGCCGCCGGATGGATACGCGCAAGCTTCTCTGCGAGGCAGCCAACTCGTTCCTGTGTCGGTGCCAGAAGAAGTTCGCGCTGAAAACAATGGCCATGAATATCGCGAAGCGCCGTGGCTTCAAGAAGGTGCGCGTTGCGCTGCCCGGCGGTTCGAAGTAATCATGCACGCCATGCCACCTTGTTCCAGGTTGGAGACGATGTAAAAGCGGTTTGCTAGCGGTGAGGCACTAAAGCTGACCCGAGGGAAATGTCCCGCGAGTGAACGCAGTGACAACGATCTGCGACGTAGCCCGATCGGCGCCCGTAGCCCGCTTCGAATCAATGCAGCGTTCGTTCTTTTGAGAACCGATACCGCACGACCGAACTTCAGTTCGGCCAGTGCGGACAGATCCATGAAACCCGCAAGGGATCACATTGCCAGAGTTCTGCAATTACAGATCAGACATTAAGAGGGATAGAGACCGTTTGTGCAGCCAAGCAGCCGACGATCCGGGTGGCTGACGTGCCAAAGGGAGCTACCCTTCGCATTGTAGGGGCACGATCGAAAAGCCCAGAAACTATCGTGAACTTCGATTGTCGCGCAGAGTGCTCTTGCGGATAACGAGTTCTATATTCTGATCGATGCGTCTTGGTTCGTCCGGCAATCTGTTGCGGTCGAGAAGCAGATGCGCGGCTGAGACTGCCTGTTCGACGATTGACTGTCTGACAGTTGTAAGAGTTGGCCAGATCATGCGGGCAATTTCGCTGTCGTCGAAGCCCGTTACTGCGACTTCGGCTGGCACCGCAATACCGCTGGCGCCCAGCACGCCGATCACGCCGGCCGCCATTTCATCATTGGCAGCGCAAATGACGGAGGGCCGCGTATCTCCGGACCGCTCCAATATTCTTCTGGTCGCCTTTGCGCCCGAATCATAAGTATAATCGCCCTGTTCAATAATGATTGAGGCAAGTGGGATGCCGTGATCCGACAGCGCCCTTTTGAACGCGGCCATCCGGACGAGTGAGGAACTATGGCTCGACGGCCCACCAATAATGGCAAACTGACGATGTCCCAACTCGTGGAGGTGTTCGACCAGCGCCCGGACACCGTCTCCATCGCGAGCAAATACGGCCGGGGTTCGTGCCACGTCGTGGGCAGGCGACATGCGGATTATGGGGACCCCGCGCGCCTCAAGCAGGTCGAGGACCGCCAAATCATCGGTCATTGGAGGAATAAGGATCGCCCCCGCCAAGCCTATCCTGTCGAGTAGAGCTGCTATGCTCCTGGCTATATTGACATCGTCTGGTAAAAATTCTTCCAGCGTGAGGAAGGTACCTGTCTGGCGGCAGACTTGAGAAACGCCTCGCACCACATCGGCGACATAATGCGGCGAAGGGTTATTGTTAAGGATCGCGACGAGAAACGATCGTTCGCTCCGTAATGCCTTCGCCGCTAAGTTCGGATGAAAATGCAGCGTTTCTATGGCCTTGCGGACTTTCTCCTTTGTGCTCTTCGATACACTCGGTTCGCCGTTGACGACGCGTGAAACAGTTCGCGCCGTAACGCCCGCGAGCGCGCCGACGTCGTGCAAAGTTGGCTTGGTATCTCTGCTCATCCGCTCGGCTACTCCCAGAGGAAATGTCGATCCCTGCGCATAGATTGTCAACGATCATTCCAACCATATTGTCAACGTTGACAATCGTGATAATACTTGTCAAACATCAAGCAAGTTGATGATCTGCGCACAGCAGAATGCGCATATTGGGAGGGGTTATAAACATGATCAGTCGTCGTCTTTGCGTGTCCGCGTTCACCTTTTTCGTAGGGTTTTCTGTTCCTTGTGACGCGTTTGCCCAAAGCCAGGAGGCGGCTCAATTTCCTGAGGGGGAAATTGTCGTAACGGCGACCCGAAATGAATCCTTGGCTTCGAGAACGCCAATCGCGCTGACCGCAGTCAGTGGTGAATCCCTGCTGTCGGGCGGCATTACAAACCCCACCGCCCTTGCCGATCAGGTTCCCAACTTGTCGTTCGATCGCAACGCTGGCGGATTGCAGATCACGATCCGAGGTGTAACCAGTTCGGATGTTACCGAAAAGGGAGATCCGTCCGCCGCATTCATGGCCGACGGCATCTATATCGCCCGTGCCCAGGCGCAGGAGGTGAGCTTCTTCGACATTCAGCGTGTCGAAGTACTGCGTGGCCCGCAAGGCACCCTCTTTGGCCGCAATACCACCGCTGGCCTTATTAACATCATTACCAACAAGCCAAAATTTGAACGCTTCAGCGGTTCGTTCGACGCCGCATATGGCAATTTCGACACGCAGCAAATCACGGGCGTCATCAATGTGCCCATCAGCGAGACGATCGCGATCCGGGCCGCAGCAAATTATGACCGGCGCGACAGCTATCTGATTGCCGGCCCCGCCTGGACGGCCCCACTGGATCCGTTCAAGAAAAATATTTCAGGGCGTCTTTCCGCGCTGTTCGACCTCGGCGCGGGCGAACTACTGCTTCGCGGCGACTATTCTTCGATCAAGGGCTCGCCGGCTAATTCGCTACTGACCAGCAATTTCTATTCCAATTTCGATACGCCAGGCGTTGATCCGATCTATGTCGGCACAGCTAATGCCAGGCGATTGCGCACGGTCAGCCCATCCTTCACCGGTTCGATCGGGCGCGATAATAATACATGGGGTATCGTCGCTGACCTGGGTTACGATCTGGGTCCCGTGACCGTGAATTACCTTGGATCCTATCGCGAGTTCAAAAGGCGCGAGAATGATGCCTATGTGCTGGGCGGCTTAGGTGCGGTGTTCCCGTTCCGCTTCAACGGCGACTATTGGCAAAACAGTCAGGAATTGCGGCTTTCGACTAATGGTGATGGCCCGCTCAAGGCGCAGGCAGGCCTCTACTATTTCAAGGAAAAATCGGCCGTCGACCTGAGCGTATTTGGTTTGATATCGCCGACGCCCGGCACCTTCGGCTATGTGTACGGCTTCCCGCAGGACCCTACAATCTCCGAGTCCTGGGCCGGATTTGGCCAGGCGACATACACTATCGCGGAACGTTTCCGCCTGACCGGAGGCATCCGCTATTCCAATGACAAGAAATCGCGTGACGGCTTCACCATATTCTGCGGCACAATCACATGCGACGAGCCAGGCGATGCGAAGATACCGAATGTCGCCAACCGAACATTCTCCAAGGTGACGTGGCGCGTCGGCGCAGACTTCGATGTCGATGAGCGCACGCTCCTTTATGGTGTCGTAGCGACTGGCTACAAGGCGGGAGGGTTCAACGATGGCTGTGAAACAGGCACCAGCGCCGTCTGCTCGCAGCCTGCGGAGGCGCTCTACTACGAACCGGAAACGCTGACGTCCTATGAGGTAGGACTTAAAACCCAATTCCTCAATAATGCCGTTAGGCTCAACGCGTCGGTATTTCATTACGACTATGAAAAAATCCAGCTGAGCCAGACGTCGACCATCTGCGGTGGTCCGTGCAACATCACGACCAACGCCGCGGCGGCAAAGGTCGACGGCGTCGAACTGGAAGGCGTGATAGCGCCAGCGCGGTCCAGCAAGTTCGATTTCTCGGTCGCCTGGCTCAATGCCCGTTATGCGGAATTCTTCCCTGCGCCGGGCTTCGACTGGTCGGGCAAGAAGCTCGATCGCTCGCCAACCCTTGCCGTCACGGCAGGCTACACTCAAACCTTTGAACTGGGTAACGGCGGCAATTTTCAGGCCGGCGTCCGCACGCGCGTTTCCGACAGTTATCAATTGGCCGCTTTAAATACGCAGAACCAGTTCCGCGTGCCGAGCTATTCAAAAACGGACCTGTTGATCGCTTATAATGCGCCGGACAATCGCTGGTATGCCCAGGCCTTTGTGAAGAACCTGGAAAACAGCATAGTCGTGTCGAGCGCAGCATCGGGCGCGATCGGTACGGTGCAGATCGCCGATCCGCGTACATATGGCGGGCGTGTCGGTGTGAAATTCTGAAATGGCCGCATCTTCGATTCGACGGGGATGCGGTTTTCCTACGGCTTTAGCCCAGATGAGGCCCCATGCTGGCGCTCGTCTCAAGGCCTCATCACTCCGTTGCCTGATGTTTTTGACTATTAACGATCGGTCGGCCAGCGGCCGAGCCTGAGAAAGGAATCACCATGCGCCCGGCTCTGCTTACCTTGTCATGTCTGCTGGCGACACAGCCGGTGATGGCGCAAGGCGCTTCAGAGGATCCCGATGCGAAGGCGGCGCGGCTCGAAGCGTCGATGACCGATGCCGAACGGGTCAGCCTGTTGTCGGCCATGATGCCGATTCCTTTTCCAGGTCTTGACACGAATATCCCCCAGGGCGTTCCTGCTACGGCCGGCTATGTGGGCGGCATCGAACGACTGGGCATCCCGCCCCAGCTCTCGACCGACGCAAGCCTGGGGATTGCGAACCCGGCCCAATTGCGTAAGGGCGATGTCGCCACCGCCATGCCCTCTGGCCTGTTACTGGCGTCGTCCTTCGACCCTGTCCTGGCCCAGCAGGTCGGTAAAACCATTGGGGCGGAGGCGCGGGCCAAGGGCTTTAACATCCTGCTTGGCGGTGGGATGAATCTCGCGCGCGATCCACGTAACGGGCGCAATTTCGAATATCTGGGCGAAGACCCGCTGCTCGCCGGTACACTTGCCGGTTATTCCATCCGTGGCATTCAATCGCAGGGGGTGGTTTCTACCATCAAGCACTTCGCCCTGAACGGGCAGGAAACTCTGCGTCATACGGCGGATTCGATCATCACGGACAGTGCGTTACGGGAAAGCGAGTTGCTGGGTTTCCAGATTGGCATTGAAACCGGGCAACCGGGCGCGGTTATGTGCGCTTATAATCTGGTGAACGGGCACAAAGCGTGCGACAACGAATATCTGTTGAACCGCGTACTGAAAGGTGACTGGCGTTACAAGGGCTGGGTCATGTCGGATTGGGGCGCGGTCGATGACGTGTCCTATATCAAGGCAGGCCTGGACCAGCAGATGGGGTATCAACTCGACAAGCAGCATTGGTTCGGACAGCCGCTTGCCGATCGTGTGGCCAGCGGCGAGGTGCCGAAAAGTCGCATTTCCGACGCCGTTCGCCGCAACCTCCGGAGTCTGTTCGCCGTAGGCATTTCCAGCCCTTACGTGCCACAAACGATCGATTACAAAGCGAATGCGGCTGTCGCGCTTGATGCCGCTCGCGGTGGTATCGTCCTGCTGAAGAACGACGGCATTTTGCCGCTGGCCACCAAAGCCCGCACCATCCTGGTGGTGGGGGGCAATGCCGATTTCGGTGTTTTGTCGGGCGGTGGATCCAGCCAGGTGACGCCGTCAAACGGAACAGCGCGCATCATCGAACAGGGCGGCGACGGGGTAATGGCCTTGTTTAACCGCCAAATCTATATGCCTGGTTCGCCGCTCGAAGCCTTGCGCAAGATGCTGCCCAGCGCCAAATTCAGCTTCCAGAACGGGTATTCAGCGGAAGTTGCCGCTGCCTACGCCGCCAAAGCCGACCTGGTGATCGCCTTTGCGACTAAATGGGAAGGGGAAGGGGTCGATTCCGGTTCGCTCTCGCTTCCACAGGGACAGGATCGGCTTATTTCCGCATTGGCCGACGCAAATCCCAATCTTGTGGTTGTACTGGAAACAGGAAATCCGGTGACGATGCCTTGGCTCGACCGTAGCAAGGCGGTTGTGCAGGCGTGGTATCCGGGCCAGGAGGGCGGGCAGGCCATTGCCGAAACTTTGACCGGCAAGGTCAATCCGTCTGGCCGCCTGCCCGTCACCTATCCCATGTCGACCGATCAATATTCGCAGGTTCCCGTGCCGGGCCTTGGCCTGCCGGATCGCACTGCGGTGAAGGTCGTATATGAAGAAGGTTCTGACATCGGTTATCGTGCGTTCGCTAAGTCAGGCAAGACCCCGCTATTTCCTTTCGGCCATGGCCTCAGCTACACTCACTTTTCTCATGGTGCATTGTCTGCCAATAGCGGCGCGTCGGTCTGGCTGCACGTTAAAATCCGCAATGACGGCGATCGGGCTGGGGCAGATGTGCCGCAACTCTATCTGGTCGGTCGCAATGACGAAAAGCTCCAGCGATTGGTAGGTTTTCGGAAAGTGGCTCTGCAAGCGGGTGAGAGTCGCGCGTTGAAATTTGAGATCGACAATCGCTTGCTGGCCGACTGGAAAGACGGCAGCTGGGTAATTAAGGGTGGTAATTACAGTTTCGCTCTCGGCGAAAGTGCAGCAAAACTGGATGAACCCGTTATCGTCCGCATAGCAGCAAAGACGTGGAAGGATTGAACACGCAGCGGTGTCGCGCGTCATTATCTCGTAGTAGTTTGCGGGATGGTCAGCGTTCCTATCTCTTCTGGACTCGGTGAGCAGCAGTGGGCGTTAATTAAATTCTGCGATCATGATTGCAAGCCCGCGTCGTTCGACATTCCTACGGAAGTTGGATTAAGCTCATGCCGCCTATCACAGACCCCAAGCCTAAGACCCGAGGGGATTTAGGTCGTAGGCTTGGCGTTACGGCTACTCCCACGCTCGCACAGCAACTCGGCTATGGTGATTTTGTAACATTTTGAGTGCCTACCTCTGACGGCAATCACATGAGGGATGCCGCTCCTAGGTGACGCTTGCCGTAGGCGGCAATATCAGCGCCGATGCCCCCTGACGGGAAACCCTGTTCGTGAGGTTGTCGCGCACATTTGCAATCCGACAGTGATTTTCGCACAGTAGGGCGCAAGATGACCCCACAACGCCGTGCGCGACGGGATCACCGTGGCATTTCGCGACGGACTTGCCGGTCAGGATCGGATTGCCATCCAGATTGTCGAGATATTCCGTGATAGCCGTCGATTCAGAAATGATCGTGCCATCTTCAAGCTCCAGAACCGGGATTTTTCCGATCGGATTCATGGCCAGGAACTCAGGCTGCTTCTGCTCTGCGGCGATAAGATCGATACTGACAAACTCTACGTGCTCGCCCAGCCCCTTTTCGGCAAGCACGATACGAATGCGCGCTGGGTGTGGCGCAGCTTCACGATCATAGATTTTCATAATTCATCCTATCTGTCTGCCAATTGATAGATGTGCTATCAGGGGCTCCGATGAACTTCAACGCCCTATCTGTCATTTGATAGGCGAGCCAACGCATGGATATCAGATGACCGTAAATACAAGAGAACTGATCCTGGATGCTGCACGGCGAACTGCTCAGGCACATGGGTATGGCGGGCTAAACTTTCGCGATTTGGCAGCGGAGGTCGGCATTAAGGCGGCCAGTATCCACTATTATTTTCCGGCCAAAGCGGAACTTGGTGCTGCAGTGGCAAGGCGTTATTGGGAGGACGCAGCCGCTGCTTTGGACGTGCTGTCCGACCAGACGCAGGACCCGCTCGAAAGTCTGCGCCGCTACCCCAACATGTTTCGCAAGGCACTGGAGAATGATAACAGGATGTGCCTTGGAAGCTTTATGGCCGCTGAGTATGATGATCTGCCAGCACCGATAAAGAAGGAGGTTCAGGCTTTTGCCGACGTCAACATCGCGTGGCTGAGCAGACAACTGGCCGCTGCGACGCTTGCTGCTTCCGAAGTAAACGAGCAGAAAGCACGTGCAATATTCGCGGCGATCGTCGGCGCACAACTTCTATCAAGAAGCCGGGCAGACATTTCGGTCTACGATTCGGTAATCAATATTTACCGCACCGTTGGTCTCCTGCCGGAATAACGTGCCAGCCACAGCCCATGATCGAAAATCAGGTGTTTTTCAGCAACCTCCCACTTCGGGATTTTGCCGACAGCGTGGGAGCCGCAATGATTGTCATGCCGCCACTGGCCCCCGGCATAACAATTGGCAGGTTAGCTGAAACCAGACACTCGCAGTCGTGCGCAGGAACGGCGGATTTGTCCAAGGGTTTCAGTCTCTTGTGTACGGAATCCTGACATGGAGGAACCCGCGGGCCCCATCCACCGATCTATGGGCAAAAGGGCTTTGGTGTGGATCTGGTTGACTGAGGCAGACGTGCCAGCTTGCCCATCATAGGCAGGCTGGCAGGGGCTTTGGGTGCGATTAGGCCGCGTTGCCTCCCTGACCCGGTATGCAATGTGCGCTGTTTTGATCGAGCCCGTGAGGTGGGCGCACTTTTCCGTATGGGCCGAGACGGAACAACCTCGGCCATGCTGTAGGGTGTCCTCAGCCGCCAGTTGAAGGCGCCGCGAGGCGGTCATCGATAATCGCGCGACCTCGGCGACGACACCGCCAAGGCCACCATGGCGCAGCCCTTCTTCAAAACAGCTCAAAATGGCGGTTTCATCGCGCGCTTCGACATAGATGATCCGGTCAGGATCAAGCCCAGCCTGGGCAATCGCAGGCGCGAACAGATCCGCCTGTGTCAGGCACCAGAGGATCGAGCCGCTTATGCCGGCGACCGGATTGCTGCCGTCGAGCGCGGCAATGTCGCGACCGAACAGGCGCGGCGAACGGGCGGTAACGAGGGCCAGCGGTTCGCAGCCCGGATGTTGGGCCTGCCGATAGATGAAATGAACCGCCGCATCTCTTTCATCACAGCGCTCTCCGGCGAAGCGCGTTCTAGCGCCATTTCCCAACTCGCCCGCGCCACTGGCCGCAGCGAAGCGCAGGTCATGCACGCGCTCGAGACCTACCGAGCCGCAAGCGAGGTTGGGACCGCCGATGGGGCAACCACGGAGGCGTCCCGGGAAGGTACAAGCGTCTATGGCCGCACGCGCGAGGCTGCCGGCTATGATTTCGCCGAACGGTCAGGCAAGCTCGATGCGCAGCGTGAGGTCGGTCATGACGGGACACGCAGCGCCGCCAGGATCGGAGAGCAGCGCAGGCAGTCGGAGAATTTCGGCTTTGCAGAAGGCGCCGCCGCCGCCGGCATGGCGACACGCGAGGCCGCCAAGCTCGATAGCTTCATCCGGGCCCTCAGCGATGGCGCGGGCAACCAGCTCGACGTGGCTGAGGGCGGTGCCGATGGCGTGGCCGAGCGGGCGCGCAATGGCAGAATGACCAGCATTGTGGAGAAGGAACGACTTTCACGCATGCAAGCCCTCCTCAAGTCTAACGGTATAGAAATGACCAAGCGCCAGATCGCAATGGACCAGAATGGCGACTTCAGCCTGAACCTCACCCCCGCAACTGCAGCGCAGATGTGGAAAGCCGGCCTCCTCAATGAGAGCCAGCTTGGTGCCGTCGCAAATGGTGGCCATGCTCGCTTCAGCCTCGCGCACAATGATCTCCTAGTTTCCAGCAGCGCCGGCTTTGAGAAGTCGGCGCGGAACGATACAAGCACGAGATTTGAAGCCGGCAAACAGGCTGGACCCGACACGATCGAACATTTCATGGGCGGTGGCGCAGAAGGCAAGACTGCCATGGCGAACTGGCTGCGCGGCGGGTTCGAGATGGATCGCAAGGGCAATTGGCGCCTCAAACCCCAGGTCGCCGACACTCTCCAACGGGACGTGCAGGCGATCGTGGCGCAAACTGGTTGGGAGCGCACCATCTCGCGAACTGCACAGGACCAAAACGGCTTCTCGATATCTGTTAAAGGCGATATTAGCGGAGGAACAGGCTCTGCGGCATCACGTAGGTCGGCAAAAGCCGCGCCCTTGGATAGCGCATTCGGTCGCGCCGGGGGATCGCTCGGAATTTCGACCCAAGAAAGCGGAACGACCACCGAAACAGCGAGCGTGCAACTGAATGTAGTGAAACACGACGTGCGTCAGGCTCTGGCCAATGCGGAACGATCGGCCTCCCAATCTCCAGCCCCGGCCCAAGCTTTCACCGATCAACTGGCAAAGGAAATATTAGGCGCCGGAGGGATCAGAAACCGGTATCTTGGAGATGCTGACAGTGGGCGTGGGGTAGTGGATCCCACGGCGCCCCTCACCTCCTTCGAACAAAATACTCTGCTTGACCGAGGACGCTTTTCAACAGATTTCCGCGCTGGTCCGTTTGACGGTAAACCCGCGTTTAAGAAGGGTGCCGATTGATATAGGCGCCGTTGAGCGGATTGAGCGGGTTACCCACCCACAAAGCTCCAGACATCGGATCGAGCGGGTCAAATTTGCAGAGCGTCCCGGAAGGACCATAACAGTCATTTTGTCAATCCAGACATGGGGCTGTGTCTGGCACACCACCGACATCAATCATATTAAGTCTGGCCTTGATGTAACCGAGCAGCAAAACAAGCAGCATCAGCGGCGGAAAGAAAAGCACATTGGTAAAACCAGCAAATGCCGAACTGTAGAAACCAGACAGCGTTTGCAAAGACGGCGGCGTGTTTGTGGTGAACTGCCGCATCCAATGGCACGATTGTGATGGTTGGTATGCTTGGGAAATACTTCACCTATCCCTTTACCGGCTGGCTCAACCACCAAAGCGCAGTTTGACAAGGCTGTTAAAGCGCAAATCCCGTCGCGTTAGAGGCCGAACACCTTTAAACAGGGCGCTGAACGCATCGATTCCGCGTCATGAATGTCCGGCGTCCCGACGGCTTTCATCAAAAGGCCCCAGCGAAAGTCAAACACCCCGGTTTCCTCGTCCGGCGTCATGCCAAAAACAAGTTGGAGCGCTGCCCCATTGACGAGCAGGTCGAACATGGACTCCCGTAATGCTGCAACGGGTAAGTCGCGTATCTTTCCTGCCGCGATCGCTTCGCCGATAAGCCCGTCGATCGGGTCGATCAGTCGTCGCCGGGCGGCATCGAAGGCCGATCCGACGGTCGGATCATGCGCGGCCACACTAGCAACCAGCCGGGTCAACTCGATCTGCGGCTCCTCCAGCCGCTTAGCCCGGTGCATGCGCATGATCGCCTCGAGTTGCGCGATTGGGCCAAGCGCGTTTTCTGCCTCTTCGAACGGCGCGGCGTGATCATCAGTGATTGCGTCTACGATGGCAATGAGCAGTGCCGCCTTGTTTGCATAACGGCGGTACAAGGCGGCTTTGGAGACGGCTGCATCTGTCGCAATCTGCTCCATTCGCGCCTTTGCAAAGCCCTCTTTGGTGAAGACAGCCATTGCGACCGTCAATATGCCCCTGTCGATCTCGGCGCTCTCCCATGCGCTGGGCCTGCCCTGCCGGCGCACCGGCGACATTCCATTCTTCTTGCGCATGACAACCCTTACAAAGTCAAAAATTCGGAATAACGGAACAAACGATACGCGGCGTATCTTTACCATGACAAGTGTATCAGGGATCTCCAAATTTATGAACCGACGCGTCCGTACCCTCGCCCTGTCTGGCGTTGCCACAATCATATTGCTCGGCAGCGCTATGGCCGTTGGCGCATCCAAGGCGCAATCCAGGCAGCCGCGCGGGTCCCGTCCCTGGCAGAACGGCCTCTTATCTCCTGATGAACGCGCCGAAATGGTAGTGCGCGCGATGACACAGGAAGAGAAATTTGCCTGGCTTTCTGGACCGATGGCTATTCCCATAGGGGAGATGAAGAAACCCGACGGCGCGATAGGCTCTGCGGCATTTTATCCGGCCATCGCGCGTCTTGGCATACCGGCTCAACAACAGGCGGACGCCAGCCTGGGCGTTGGCAATCTGGGTGATGTCAGGCCCGGCGACAATGCGACCGCTCTACCCTCTTCCCTGCTTCTGGGCGCCTCCTTCGATCCTGCGATGGCGTATGAAACCGGCGCTCTGGTCGGCCAGGAAGCGCGCGCAAAGGGTTTCAACGTTCAGCTCGCGGGAGGCGCCAATCTCATCCGTGAGCCTAGAGGCGGACGGAATTTCGAATATATCTCTGAAGATCCACTCCTCACTGGCATGATCGCGGGCAACTCTGTGGCGGGCATCCAATCCCAGGGCATTGTCTCGACGGTCAAGCATTTCGCGGTCAATCCGCAGGAAACCGGACGCGTATTGGTGAGCTCGGATCTTGAGAAATCTGCTCTCCATGAATCCGACCTGCTCGCGTTCCAACTGGCTATCGAAATAGGGAAGCCAGGCGCTGTTATGCCGGGCTACAATCTTGTGAACGGCGAATGGGCATCGGAAAATGACTATCTTCTCAACACGGTTCTCAAGGGAGAGTGGCATTATCCCGGCTGGGTGATGTCTGACTGGGGCGCGACGCATTCTACCGAGAAGGCCGCCCTTGCCGGCCTGGACGTTCAGTCGGGCGCCAACCTCGACCCGACAGCGTTTTTCGGTGCGCCGCTGCTGACCGCCGTCAAGGAGGGGCGGGTTCCCCAGTCAAGGATCGACGACATGGTCCGTCGTCAATTGCGCAGCCTGTTCGCTGTCGGCGCGATCGACAGGCCGGCAACCCCTGGGGCCGATATCGACTATGCAGCTCATAGATTGATCGCGCAGCGGTCGGCCGAGCGTGGCATCGTCCTGCTGAAAAATGAAGGCGATATTCTTCCTGCCGCCAAGGGGGCAAAGAGGATCCTTGTCATAGGCCGCCATGCTGATGCCGGTGTACTCTCAGGCGGCGGGTCTGCCTCGGTCTCGCCGGTCGGTAGCCTTGTCGTCGATGGTGTCGGTGGCATGGGCGTTGCTATGCCCAAAATTTATCATCCCTCCTCGCCGCTAAAGGCGATCAAGGCCGAATCCAACGCAGCCGAGGTCAATTTTGCAGATGGCGTAGATATTGCCGATGCCACCGCAAAGGCTGCCGAGGCGGATGTGGTCTTCCTCTTTGCTGAGGAATGGCGCACCGAGGGACAGGACCGACCTGATCTAAGTCTTGCAGACGAACAGGATGCCCTGATCGATGCTGTCGTCGATGCGAACCCCCACACCGTTGTGATACTTCAATCGGGAGGACCGGTCCTGATGCCATGGCTGGCGAAGGTTCCCGCGGTTCTGGCAGCCTTCTACCCGGGATCGGGCGGCGGCGAGGCCATTGCCGGCATTCTGTTTGGCCGTGTCAATCCGTCAGGCCGTCTGCCGGTAACCTTTCCCGCTGACATCGACAATCTGCCGCACCCCATGCAGCGTGATCCCAAAACGACTACCTCAAATCCTGGCAGCCCCATCAAGGGTGGGGTCTTCCATATGGACTATAATGTCGAAGGCTCCGACGTAGGCTATCGCTGGTATGCGCGAGAGAAAGTCCAGCCGTTGTTCCCCTTCGGGCACGGACTGAGCTTTACCCGGTTCGATTATGAGGAACTGTCGACCCGGGTCGAGCGGGGAACGATAATCGCCTCGGTCACCGTGCATAACAAAGGGGATCGGATGGGGGCGGACGTGCCACAACTTTATGTCGAACGCCCCGGGACGGGCGGCTTCGTTCCGCGCCTTGGAGCCTTTGAAAGAGTGGAGTTGAAACCGGGCGAAAGTCGGCGGCTCGAAATGCGCGTAGACCCGCGCCTGCTTTCCCGGTTTGACGCGGGTCAGCGTCGCTGGATCGTATCGCAAGGACGCTATGTCGTACGTGTGGCGCCTGACGCGATGGCCGCTGGCTTACATCGTGATGTTCAACTCCCTGGCCATATCCTGCCGCCTTAAGGGCAGTCAGCTCTTGGGAACAGCTGAGCGACCCGACATGTTCGGCACGTCATGGCCCGTCAGTGCGGGCCTGACGTGTCGCTGGGCAAGGTCAAAGCGTCCCTCGCCTCCCATCCCCCGCCCAGGGATGCCCATAGCTGAACCAGGTTGTTTAACTGCTGCTCGCGCACCCTTATAGCGTCGAGATCGACTTGAAGAAGATTGCGCTGCGCATCGAGTTCTTCGATATAGGCCGCATAGCCGCCACGATAGCGATCGCGCGCGAGCGTCAACGAGCGCTGCAAGATCGTCTGCCGCTGCATCACATTGTCGGCCTTTTGACGGAGCAGACGCTCGCTCGACAAGGCATTTTCGACTTCCCCAAAGGCGGTCAGTACAGCGCCGCGATAGGCAAATGCCGCCTGATCACGCTGGGCGCTGGCGGTATTGAGATTTGCGGTAAGGCGGCCCCCTGCAAAAATCGGCGCGAGCACCGAGGCGCCTGCATTCCAGAGCGTCGCAGGGTTCCAATCCAGTCCGTTGGCAAACAGCGCACCGACCGATCCCGTCAAATGGACGCTTGGCAGAAATTCTGCCCGGCGCGATGCAAGCTTAAGGTCGGCGGCAACCAGAGCATATTCCGCGCTGGCAAGGTCGGGCCGACGGCGCAGTATCGTCGATGGCAGGGCTGCCGGGACCGCCGGCAACATGATCGATCGAAGTTCACCCCGGGCGATATCACCTGGAAGATCGCCTGTCAGGCGGCGTAACGCATTCTCCTGCACACGGTAGGCCTGTTCGAGATCAGGGATGGTCTGTGCGACCGCCTCATATTCAGACTGGGCCTGCGTAAGCTCGAACTGCGAGCTATATCCCAGGATCGCACGATCCTTGGCGATGCGTAGCGCCTCTTGGCGGCTGGTCAAAGTCTCGCGACTGACGTGCAGCTGTGCGGCGAGCGATAGCAGGCTGACATATCCGCGCACCGTCGCGGATATCACGGCGAGGCGCGCAGCATCGCGATCAGCCTGGGAAGCGACATAATGCGCGCGCGCCGCGCCTTCGAGTGCGCGGACACGATTGAAGAGATCAAGCGTCCACGCCGCGGACATCTGCGGTTGAGCCGACAGGCTCAACGGTCCCGTGCCCGCCTGGCCCAGCCCCTGTTGCCCGCCCAGGCTCCCGCCCGCATCAACCGTCGGCATCCGCTCAGCCGCGGTCTGGCGAACAACCGCCTCCGCCTCCTCGACCCGCGCAACCGCGCCCAACACGTCGCTATTATTCGCAAGCGCTCTTGCAATCAGATCGGGAAGGAACGGGTCGTTCAATCGCCGCCACCAGTCCGCTTCGACGCCGACCGTGGGACCAGGCGCAGCGTCGCGCCAAGCGAGCGGGGCAGTGATCGCGGCCGAAGGGGGGATCGGCCGGACGTCAGGTGTGCAGGCGGTGAGCGCCAGCGCCTGCACAATGGGGCCTCCGGCGAGCAGATAACGCCTCATCGTGCATGCTCGCGCGGCGACACTGTATCGGCCGTGTTCACTTGTGCGACCACCGACATGCCCGGGCGCAAACGACGCGCCAGTGGCTGTCCGGGATCAATCCTGATACGCACGGGGATACGTTGAACGATCTTGATGAAATTGCCGCTTGCATTGTCGGGCCGCAAAACGCTGAACTCGGACCCGGTCGCAGGCGCAATTTGTTCCAGATGCCCGGTCAAACGCGCATCATCGAGGGCATCCACACGGAAGCTGGCCGGTTGGCCGATCCGCATCCGGGCAGTCTGGGTTTCCTTGAAATTGCCGACCACCCAGAATTGCTCGGGGACCAGGAACATCAGCTGCGATCCGGCCGCGACATATTGGCCCACCCGCACCGATGCCTCTCCGATCTGACCGTCACGCGGCGCGCGGATCAGCGTGTTGGCGAGATTGATCTGCGCGAGATCGACCTGTGCCTGCGCTTGCTGAACCGCGCCCTCGAGCAATTCTCGCGAAACATTGGTCGACAAGATTGTCTGGCGTTGACTTTCAATATTGGCGTCGGCGCGGGTCACGGATGCGCGCGCCGCCAACTGGGTCGCTCGTACCTGGTCGCGCTCTCGCAGCGACACAGAGCCACGATCTGCCAATTCTCCCACACGTGACAGATCGGCTTCCGCACGGATCAGTTCGGATTGCGCCTGCATGCGATCAGCGATACGCGTGCGCAATGTCGCATCATTCTGGGCAACTGTCTGATCCCAATTGGCAAGACTGGCCTTGGCTATCCGCAACTGTGCCAGCGCCTGTTCCAGCTGCTGCTTATAGATGCGATCATCGATCTTCACCAGCAGCTGCCCGCGTTTCACTTTTGCAAAATCCCCGACCAGGACATTGACGACATAGCCGTTCACCTGCGGCGCCATCGCGGTGATCTGGCCGCGCACATAGGCATTTTCGGTCATCCTGTCGTCACTGGTGAACGGCCAGAGCTTCCAGGCATAAAGGACAAGCAAAGCGCCGATCAGAAAGACCAGAAGCATCGCGATCATAGCCTTCCTGGTGGGCTTGATCGTCTTGGGAGGCGGATCGTTGGGGCTCTGTCCGGCGACCGGCGCCGCGCCGGCGGGTCGATGTTTGCCGTCCTGGGCGTTTGGCAGTGCAGCGCCAGCCATATGCTTATCGCTTGCTGATCTGTCGTCGGTCATGGGAATACACCATTTATAGGGAGGCAGCCTTAGCGGCGGCCTGCGACTGTTTTCTGGTCGACCAGGCGGTCACAGCGACGCGGTAAAGCGTCCATGCCAGGAAGATGGCAGCGATGATGGCGTTGAGCGTGAACACGTCGTTGAAGGCGCGCACATGAGCCTCTCGCGTAGCGATCTGCGACAATTGGCCCACACCCAGCGCCTCTCGCTGGACAGGGTCGGTGATCTGAGTGGAATAGATCCGCCCCTGAAGACTAAGTCGCTGCGCCACGACAGGATCGCCAGGATCGAGATTGGCGCTGATAAGTGCCGAATATTCGCGCTGCCGGATCTGCTCGAACGTCCCGTATAATGCCGGCCCGGCCAGCCCTCCGATCGACTGGGTGACAGCAAACAGGACTGCAAAGGTAACGATATGATCCACGCCTTGCGCGAGCGCCTTCATAACGCCGAATAATAGCAACGGTCCGATGAACAAGCCCGATGCGACCGCCAGGAGGAATTGGCTCACTATCATGTTCTGCGGTCGTATGTCGCTCGTCGCGCCGTTGTCGATCAGCGAGCCAATGATGATGAGGACGACGGACGCTACAAATGGTATCGATTTGGTTTTCCAGCCAAAAGTCAGTGCTGCTATGGCTATGCCGAGCAGCAATCCTGCCAGCACGACAAGATTGAAGAATACAAGCTGGTCCGGGCCTGCGCCAAGCGTACGCAGCAGGCCAGTGGCGGCATAGCTTTGTTCTGACAGAAGCATGCGCATACCAAATGCGCCAATGGCGAAGCGCGCGGTCTCGGCAGTGCCAAGCCAGCGCGTCTTGACCAGAGGATTGCGCCGATGATGTTCGATCGTGAAAGCGAGGATGAAGAGACCCAAGGCGATAATCAACGCGGCTGCCATCCATGGCTGCTCCGTCCACCATTGCGTACGCCCCTGCGCCAGCACCGCCCCTATGAGGGCGAACGCCGGCGCCATGAGGGCAAATGTGAGGAAATCCAGTCGCTCGAACGTCGCTATCCGGATGCCAGGAGGCAATTTGAGCATCACGCAAGCTGCAAGTGCGCATAGCGCCAGGCCGAATTCGAAAAGGTATAGCGTCTGCCAGTCACCTATATCGAGCAAGGCTGGCGACAGCAGCCAGGCGACAGGCGTCCAGATCTGCGAGATGCCAAGCGCAACGCATAGACCCTGGCCAAGTTTAACCTTGGGAAAAGCCTGGAGCACGTAAAGGACGCTGAGCGCATTCATCGGAGCCGCTGCAAATCCGGCCACTGCGCGTACCAGCACCGCCCCCTCATAACTTGCGATCATGAGGTAGAGCAGCGCGATGCCAAGATAGGCGATCAATCCTGCTTCGGCGAAGTGGCGAATACCAAATTGCTGGCGACATTTGAAAAGGATCAGATTTGAAGAGACGTTCGTCATCACATAGGCGGCCGGCAGCCACGTGCCCTCGACCGGTGTCAGGCCAAGAGCGCCCTCAATCTGCGGCAGATTTGCTGATACCAGCGCGTTGCTCAAGCCCCCCGCTGCCCCGACCAGCACACCCACGGTCAGATACAGGGCCCGTATGCCCCCACTGTGAAGGGGCGTCGAGGGTGATCCCGGCATCGAGGGCTTCTCATGCTCTTCCCAATCTGGAAGAGGATCGAGTGTCTCAAACTGCGTGCCGGATATCGTTATGGACGAGCCTGCGGTGCCGGGCGCTGTCATATGAGCCGCCTGCCCTCATCGCGCCGACGACCAGCGCGGCTATCCGGTCGGGCGCCAGAGAAGGTCGGGTAGACCATGATGGACCGCCTCAAACCAAGCATCGGCACGACCAAGCCATTGCACTTCTCCATCCCCATCTCTCCCGCTAAAGCCGCGGGTCAAACCCATATTGGGGGGCGCGCCGAGATGTTCGCGAAGGGTTGCTCCTTCATAGTCGGTATGGAAGAGGCCACGCTCCTGCAGGATCGGCACCACTTCATCGGCCAGTGGCGGCAGTCCATCCTCGTACACGTCGGGACATAACCAGAATCCATCGGCGGCGCCTGCCTCGAACCATTCTTGCATATGATCGGCAACGTCGACCGGCGGTCCTACGACCATGGGATGATAATCGACAACCCCATGGGCAAGAACGTCGCGCAGGCTCCAGCCTTCCCGTGCAATCTTGAGCGCGTGCGCCGCACGAGGGTCGAACGCCGAGGGTTGGGCCTTGGCCAACATGGCCGACGGGATCGGCTCGTCCATTTGAGCGGCTGACAGCGCCAGGCCTAGGATTTGGCCGAGATATCCAGCTCGTTCCTCAAAAGTATGTCCGGTCATCGCAATCCTGCGATCCAGGCCCTCCCGGCGGCTGGGCGCGATCGTGGTCATCACGCCTGCAAAGAATTTGATCTCGTCGGGGTGGCGACCGGCTCGCTCAGCAGCCGCCCGCAAAGCTGCGCGCTGGTTACGGGCGTCCTCGATCGTGAAAACCGACCCTATGACGCCGCTCGCGTAGCGACCCGCAACGTCCAGTCCCTTGTCACTGCCGCCCGCCTGGAAAATCACCGGCTGTCCCTGCTCGGAAGGCGGAAGCGCGAGCGGCCCGGTCGTCGCGACGTGCCGTCCACGCAAATTGACCTGACGGATCTCGGCTGGGTTGGTGAAGCATCCGGACGCCTGATCGTGAACCCAGGCGTCACGGCCCCAACTGCCCCACAGGCCTTGCACGACCTGGACGAACTCGTGCAGCCGCGCATATTTCTCTTCGCGTGGTGGCACCGGGCGGCCATAGTTGGCAGCTACTGCGGGGTCGCTCGTTGGGACGGCATTCCAGCCGGCTCTGCCATGGCTCATAAGGTCAAGCGCCTTGAACTGCCTGGCCAGATTGAAAGGCTCGTTAAAGGTCGTCGAGCCGGTTGCGACCATGCCGATCCGCTCGGTGCCGCGAGCGACCGCGGCAAGCGTCATCATCGGCTCGATATTGAGCCTCTGCGCTTCGGTTCCGATATCCGACTTGAGCGCCGGGAAGTCCGGCATGAAGAGAAACTGGAATTTTCCCCGCTCGGCGATCTGGGCGTATCGTACGAGATTATCAAAATTCGTGAAGCCCTTGGGATCGACGCCTGGCATGCGCCAAGCGCCCGGCTGCGAACCGTAGCCATTTCCAAAGACCATGCCGATGAGCATTTTTTCTGTCATGTTAAACCCTCGCGTCCTGCAGGAGCGTTCTTGTCTGTTCGACGATGCCTGACTAGTTTAGCCAGGTCCGTTAGCCGCCCCGTCCAAATACGGGGAGGCTCCCCGTTTATCAAGAGGGCTTGTTGTGGTGTCTGTGTCGAGCGTCCGTCCAGCACGTGTAGATGCCCGGCAAAATCGCGCGCATATTCTGGAGATTGCCGGCCGCGCCTTTGCTGAAAACAGCGTGGATCTGTCGATGGATTCGATTGCCCGGATGGCCGGAGTGGGATCAGGAACGTTGTACCGTCATTTTGCGAACAAGGATGCCCTGCTCGTCGCGCTGCTCGCGCCTCATCATGATCGGCTGGAGCAAGAGAGAGCAGCGATCGAAGCAGAAGAAAGCGACGCCGCGCGCATATTGGAACGGTGGATCGATGCCCTTGGCGATTGGATGCTGGCCTATGATGGCCTGTCCGAGCCATTGCGATCTGCCTGGTCAGCCAATAGATCACCGCTTAAAACCACATGCCAGGCTCTGGTCGAGACTACAGACCGGCTTTTGCGGTCGGCGCAACGCGCGGGTCTCGCCCGTCCGAACCTGTCCGGGCAAGACATATTTCTTGGAGCATTGGCGGTGGCCTGGGCGTGCGGCAGAGCGACCGCGCACGACGCTACGCGCGCTGCCCTTCACAGTGTTTTCCGATCTGGCTGGATTTTGGATGCGCACGAGACACCTAGTCGCGATGACCGATAAGCTTTAGCGCCACATGCCGTCTCAGCAGCGTCAGACATGCTGCCGCTGCCTCGCCTCGATAGCCCGATAGCTTTGCGTGTTCAGACCAAAGGCACCTATCGCAAAGCCGATCAACGAAAGCGGCAGAGCCAGGCTCACCAGGGACCAGGACAGCATGTCGCTCGATTTAAAGACATAATCCGTGATCAGGCCGACGATCGTTGGACCAAGGCCAATCCCACACAGAGCAAGGATCACATATTGCAGAGCGATGATCTGACCGCGCATGTTGGCAGGTACGGCCTCCTGGAGGGCCAGAGGTGTCGCGCTCTGCACAAGGGCGACGCCAAAGACGATAGCGCCGAAGAGCAAGATAACCAGCCATGGCGCATAGACCAAGGCGAAGACCGATGCGGGCAACATTGCGGCAAAGCCGAAGAGCATGGGCCGGGTGCGCGCATCGGGTCGCTTAAGGCCAGTCAAATGGTCCGAGATCGCGCCACTTATGGATGTTCCTATGATGGAACCTGCAATCATCACAAGTCCGATCGCGCCTGCCATATAGGATGGCGCAAGGCCAAAGCGACGCTCCAGCAAGGTGGGGACCCACGCTGCGGTTCCAAAGGCCACAGTCGCTGCCAATGTGCCTGCCGCTGAAATCCGGATAAGAAGCGCTTTATGCTTCCAGACATAGTCGAGAAAGTCTGTGATCGACGCGACCTCACCTGACCCAACGCCGCGGCGCCGAGGTTCCCTGACAGTCAGCATGAGAAGGCAGGCCAAAAGCCCGGGAAGGCCTGCGAACAGGAATAAAAGCCTCCAGGGCGCGAAACCGACACCGCCAAGGCTCAGACCGGCCGATGGAATGACCTGCAGCAAAAGGCCTCCCAACAATACCGAGCCCCCTCCGCCTATCGACATGGCGACATAGTAAAGGCTCGTTGCGCGGCCACGCTGGCGCGGTTCAAAAAAATCAATGATCAAAGAGTAAGCCGCCGGGGCAAGAACCGCCTCCCCAATGCCGACACCGGTTCTTAGGATAAGCAACTGGGCATAGCTCTCGGCAAAAGCAGAAAGGGATGTCAGAAGACTCCAGCCCAGCAACCCCAGAAGGATGATATTGCGACGACTTTTACGATCGACCAGCCATCCGAAGGGAATACCGAAAATCGCATATGTAATCGCAAATCCGTAGCCGTGGAGAAACCCAAACAGCGTGTCGCTGATCGCGAATTCCTTTTTCAGCGGTGCAACGATGATCGAGGTTATGTGACGATCAAGCTGCGAGAGGAACGCGACAATGCACAAAATGGCGAGGGCATACCAAGCGGCGGAGGTCCGAAAGGCTTCAAGTCCGGTTGCATGCAATGATGCATGGCTCCCCCCTCGCAGCCGCTCATGAGATATTGCCGTCTCCGCTTCTTCAACCATCTCGCGACTCCTCAGGAGCGGCAGCCTTTTGCATATAAGATTGACGATCATCAAGTAACATTTGCACGAGGCGAACCCAGGGGGCTGGCAAGCCGCCCAAGAGCGCCAGTTGAGTCAGGCAGTAAATATCTGTTATAGCAAGTGAAATTGAGATTTTACTCACTCAGACGCACCGGACGGGCAAGCTTTCACGGTAGAGGATGCGTATCGCGAAATGAGCAGCCATATGGAGATAAAATCGTTGCCGCTTGGGAAAAGTGGAGTTGACGCCCCTCAAACAAGACGCATAGAGGGGGTGTGTCCCCAGGCTAATTGCAAATGACTTCTTTGCAAATCGGGGATGGGTCCGCCGGCGCGCCATATCGTCAAGAGCCAAACCGATGCGAATTGATAGTGCCTAAGCGTTGCCCGCCAGTAACCCAGTTGTCTGTAGTATATGGTCCGGGCCGGCGCCATGCCAGACCAGCCAAGTGGTTGCGCTTGCTCAAGACGCGAGTTCTTGGACTATTTCCTTTTGGAGCAAATGGCAATGAAATCCAAGAACCCTATCGCAACCCCTGATTTTGTGGCTGCCTCGAACGCTATGGCGGCGCGGTTTGGCTCGGGATTCCAAACGTCCAGCGCTATCTGTGAACAGCATGCAGGGTTGGAAGGCCATCATAGGCACCAGATTCCCGACGCAGTACTGAGCGTATCGACGCTCGACGATGTTGTCGACGCTGTGGCTATTTGCCGCACGCATCAGATCCCGATCATTCCCTATGGCGCCGGCACCTCTCTTGAAGGACATTTGTCCGCTGTTCAGGGCGGCATATCCCTCGACATGTCAAAGCTCGATCACATCATAGAGATAGACGCCGATAATTTGCGATGCCGGGTAGGCGCAGGGGTCACGCGAGAACAGCTCAATCTTGCGCTGCGGGACAAAGGACTATTTTTCCCAATCGATCCGGGCGCAAACGCCACGCTTGGGGGCATGGCATCAACCCGGGCATCTGGAACAAACGCCATTCGCTACGGGACAATGCGCGATAATACCCTTTCGCTACAGGTCGTCCTGGCTGACGGGAATGTGATCGAAACCGGAACCAAGGCAGCCAAAACGGCGGCAGGATATGATTTGACCGCCCTTTTTGTGGGGTCAGAAGGAACGCTTGGCATCGTGACCGAGCTCACACTCAAGCTGTCGGGCATTGCCGAAACGATCATCGCTGGAACCTGCCATTTTGACGATCTTCATGGCGCCGTCCGCACGGTCATCACCGCTATCCAGATCGGTATTCCCCTCGCGCGGATCGAACTTCTCGACGATGCGCAGATCATAGCTTGCAACAGCTATTCCGGACTTGGTCTCCCGGCCAAACCCACCTTGTTCCTCGAGTTTCACGGCAGCGAACATGCCGTGTCAGAACAATCGGCTATCTTTGCCGAGATTGCACAAGCAAATGGGGGCAGCGCCCTTGAGATTGCATCACAGGCTGAAGATCGCACCCGTCTGTGGAAAGCCCGGCATAATGCCTATTTCGCGGCTAAGTCTCTACGCCCTAACGCTCTTATCTGGTCGACCGATGTATGCGTGCCCATAGCCAGCCTTGCCGAAAGCGTGCTGGAAGCGCGCGAGGAGATTGAACAACAAGGTCTTCTTGCGACAATCGTGGGCCATGTGGGCGATGGCAATTTTCACGTTCTGTTCGTTCTTAATCCAGAATGCCCGGAAGATCGGCACAAAGCCTCGATCGTCAATGCGCATATGGTCGAACGGGCACTGGCGGTGGGTGGCACATGCACCGGCGAACACGGTATCGGGATCGGCGTAAGCGGTAAAAATCCCCCACGTGGCCTTGGGAGCGGTGCTGTCATCTGAGTGATCAGGCGGCGCTTGCGATGCTGCTTAGTTCGAACGAAGCTTGGGCGGCGTTGGCATCGAGCCAGTTGTACGGCAACAGATCGTCGATGGGATCGGTGTCTGCGCGGGTGATGATCCGGGCCAGGACATCGCAGAGATAGGCGTAGGGATTGACGTCCAGCATCTTGCAGGTTTCGACCAGCGAGGAGATCGCTGCCCAGTTTTCGGCGCCGAGTTGGTGGCCGGTGAAGAGTGCATTTTTTCTTTGGAGAGTCACCGGCCTGACGGCCCGTTCGGCGGCGTTGTTGTCGATCTCGATCCTGCCGTCGTCGAGGAACCGGGTAAAGCCCGCCCAGCGCTTGAGCGCATATTTCATCGCATCGCTCGTTGCCGATCCAGCCATCATGCGCGGTGCGGTGGCGGCGAACCAGGCATGGAGCTTGTCGACCAGTGGACGGGTTCGCTCCTGCCTGACGGCAAGGCGTTCCTCGGCCGCGCGCCCCCGGATTTCCTTCTCGATGCGATAGATTTCGGCAATGCGCTGCAAGGCGTCCTGCGCGACCGGGGCATCGCTGCCTGCATCGACGAAGCCGCGTCGCAGGTGAGCCCAACAAAAGGACTTCGTGACGCCGGCGTCGGCGCTATCATCCTTGCCGAACTGGTCATAAGCCTGCCAGGCATCGACCTGTAGGATGCCCTGGTATGACCCTAGCAACTGCCTGGCCCACATTTTTCCGCGTCCCGGCATATAGGTATAGAGCGCCAGAGGCGGATCGACGCCGCCATGAGCGCGATCGTCGCACACTATGACCCACATGTAGCCGGTTTTCGTCTTGCCCGTTCCCGGTGCCAGCACCTTGACCGTAGTTTCGTCGACGAACAGACGGGCACGGGCAAGCGCATCGGCGCGCATCCTGTCGGTGATCGGCATCAGCGCAGCGATGCCGCGACCAACCCAGTTCGCCAGAGTGGCGCGGCTGATCTCGATGCCTTGCCGGGCGAAGATCTTCGACTGACGGTAAAGCGGCAAGTGGTCGCAATATTTGTTGATCAGAACATCGGCGATCAGCGCTTCGGTCGGCAAGCCGCCCGGCACGACATGTGCCGGTGCCAACGCCTGGCGAACGCCGTCGCTACAGCAGCGGCAGGCATAGCGGGGTCGGATCGTCACCATCACACGATGCTGGGCCGGGATGATGTCGAGCCTTTCGGACCGGTCCTCACCGATCTTGTGTAGCGCCCCGCCACAGGCACATTCCAGGCTTTCGGGCTCGATCACTGTCTCGAAGCGCGGCAGATGCGCTGGCAGTGATGCGCGCTCGGCATCCGGAGCCCGTCGACGACGCGGCCTGAGGCCATAACGTTCGGCCTCCTCGGCGGTCTTGTCCTGCAAGCCATCGGCTTCGCCAAGGGCGACGCCCTGGTCTTCCAGCGTCAATGCCAGTTGATCGACCGGGAGCTTTTCCGAACGCTTGCCGAAGGTCGAGCGGTTGATCAGCTTGAGGATATGTTCAAGCCGCGCCGCGCGAGCGCGCTCGGCCAGCACCATCGCCTTGAGCTGCTCCACATTATCGGGAAGCTCGTCATATCCAGCCTCCGGGCTGGTCTCGAGAGGGGGTTCAGGATGCGCCGCCACGCCCGTATTCTAGCCGGTTTCGCACGGCTGGGAACACCCCTGCGCCAGACAGAATCAGGCGTGCGATCTACTGTGCATGAAGTGGTTTTGGCACGCGCGGCACATGCATGCGCGACCAGTCCAGCCCCTCGAACAACGCCGAAGCCTGGGCCGCCGACAGCTTCATCACGCCGTCTCCCGGTCGGGGCCAGCGGAACTTCCCATCCTGCAACCGCTTCGTCACGAGTACGAGCCCGGTGCCATCCCATAGCAGGAGTTTTATCCTGTCTGCCCGGCGTGCCCGGAAGACAAAAAGCATGCCTGAGAATGGGTCGAGCCGCAGTTCCTGCTGCACCAGTGAGGCGAGGCCTACCATGCCCTTCCTGAAGTCCACGGGCTGGGTTGCAACCAGCACCTTCAACGGCCCGGGCGGGATGATCACGTGGTCACCCGCGCGGCCAGGAGCACCCGCTCGATATGGTCGGCATCGACGTGCGACGGGATGCGGATCGACAGCCCGCGGGTCTCGATGACGATCTCACCGCCACTCCTCAGGCTCGCGGGCAACGATGACACTGAGGGCGCCGGTGGCCCGGAAGATGGCGGCGGTACGGGAGGTGCAGCCGGGTCTTCGATCACCGCGGGAACAAAGGCCATCCCCTCGGCCCGCTCTCGGAAACGCCCTCGCCAGTTATAAAGCTGTTGCGGGAGCATGCCATGACGCCGCGCCACCTCAGACACATTCGCTCCCTGCTTGAAGCTCTCCTCAATGATCCGCGCCTTCGCCGCCGGAGTCCATCCACGGTTGCCATTCGACAAGGGAATGACATCAAGACGCTCGGCCTTGCCTACCCTCTCAGCCCTTTCAGTTTCGAAACCCGTTTCGAAATCACCACTCATCGCAACCTCGCAAATGCAAGGCGCACTAATTACCAAATCGCCAAATCATGAAAATGTGGGGGATTTTTACCGCTTACGGATCGGCAAGCAGGAAAGCCTGATAGCCGAACGAGGCGCTCATGCCGTAGCCATCATGGCGATGATCAAGCAAACGCTCGATCCTGGGGCTATATTCAATCCTGGCAAAATCTTTGCAGGCCCACAGCCCCTTCCCTAATGTGCTTATGACGCCGTGCCATCTGGCCTTGCCATGCAGGGCCTGGCCCCGGGCGCGGGACGCCTGCCATATGTTACGCGCGCGGGACACGCTTCAGGCGACGGGCCATCTTGCCAGCCGCCAGGACAGCGAGATTTAATCGGGACCGCCGCTGCCCGCCAACTGAGATATCTATAGCTCAGCACTTTATAGATAATTTCAGCAAATCTAGAAATCCATCGATAGTGGAAGGCAATTTCTCCTTGCGACCACGCCCTGGCTCAAGCAAGCGAACGTAAACATAACCTCGCAGAAATTCATATATTATTCGTGCCGTTTTATCGACATCCACGCCATCTTTGATGTGGCCAAGCTGCATTCCTCTTTCTATCGAATTGGAGAGGATATTGAGCGTTTCCTTCTTTCGCTTTACGATTAGAACTTTCACCTTGGCATGATAGGGCGCTTCTGCAGCAAGCCGCATAAAGGCGCTGAATGAAAAATAATCTCTATCTGGCACTTGCGCGATATATCGAATTTTAGCCGAAAGATCGTCGAACCCGTTATCGATGTTCTGGATATCAGACATGTTCCCGGAAAATGTCGCCAGAATGTTTTTGGCCAAGGCTTGAAGAAGGCCGTCCTTGTTGCCGAAATAATGATTGATCAGTTCATAACTGCAGCCGGCGGCCTGACCGACATGTTGTAGTGAAAACCGATCATAGCCGCGTTCTACTAGCAACTCCTTAGCGGCCTCCAATATGCGGGCTTGAGACTCCTGGCGGCGTTCCTCCTGTGTCCTGCGCTTTAACGGCTTGACCGCCACCACTTACCTCCCACTTGCTATTCACCTGTTCCGCGCGCCTCCCAGGCCCGCCAAACGCGCAGCTTTTGCCCAAACGTGGCTCAATGGCAATGTTTTCATGTAGCGCGCAACCGATGATAAGGTGCTGCAAGCCTGGCTCATGGCAGAAAGGCCACGAGAAATCCCCGTTGCGCCAGCAGCAGCGATGGGTTTGCTTCAGGGGTGGGTATGAGAAGCGGCGCTTGCAGGCCCGATGATATTTGTTTTTCCAAAGCGTCGCGTGTGAATCCGTAACATAGTGTCTTTCGACATTGTCACAGCCTGCAGTTCTGGGCAGAAAAATAAGTAACAGCAAGACATTGAAAGGCCGCTGCCTGATCGCGCCGTCAAGGCTCAGCTGCGATCATTGAGGCAGAGCAGCGCAGGAAAGCGATGGGCCAGATCGCGCGCCGAGGCAGGGGCCACAGACGTTTAGCGCCGGACGCAAGTGATCGCTGACGCGCGCCCGAAAAAGCGCGAGACGACAAACGCCTTGCAACGGCGTTACAAGATAAGGGAAATTGCGTCCGTCAGGACGCAATTTCCCGTGAAGCTATCAAAATTGCCTGATACTCATTCGGCAGCTTCAAGCATGGGCTGGGATTCTGTGATCGCCGCCCCTTTGGCCATATCCACCGTATACGTATCTTCGCGAGCCTTGAGAATCTTACCCGGCTTGGCCCAGGTATAATTGCCTTCTGCGATGATCGGCACGCCATTGACTATGACGTAGTCGAACCCCTCGGCGCCGGTGTAAAGACGTTCGCCATCGGCTGGGAAGTCTGAACGGAATTCGACCGGCTGGACGGCAACTCGCTCGAAATCAATGATGTTCAGATCGGCATATTTCCCAACGGCGATAACACCCCGGTCCTTAAGCCCCATGAATTGGGCAGGACTTTGGGTGAAGTAGTGCACCGCTTCTTCGATCGGCATCAGGCCATGTTCTTTCACCGCATATTGGATGAAGCGGGTTCCATGAGAATAGGCCTCGAGCACGTCAAGATGGGCACCACCATCATCACCGCCCCAAATAGTGCGACTATCCCGCATGCATCGCACGATATCCTTCCAGATAGCCAGCTCGTCCGCATCAGGATCGTTGGGGACGAAGACAGTCTGAAGATCATCTTTGACGATCATGTCCATAATCGCCTGAAACGCGGTTCGCCCCTCTTCTTTGCCGATCTCGCCCATCATGCGGCCGACATATTTCTCATTCTCCGCAGCCTTGACGCCCTGAACGAGATAATTGTCGAATTTCGCACGATATTGTCCGTTGGCCCCTTCGGGCAATTTCTTCGCATCTTCTTCAAGCTGCTGGCGCATGACGGGATCCGCAAACGCAGCGACGCGCCCGGCATGATCCTTGCGGTAAACGTCCTTCCAGACGCCGGGAAACATATCAAAGCCAAGCCCATTCTTGAAGTTGATGTAGACACCGACGGGGCAGGAGGGTGCCTGCACCCGCAGTTCAGCCCCCATCTCACGCGCGACGTCCGTACACGCCATCTTCGCGTCCATCATATCGGGCGCGTGCAAACCTGGTATCAGGAGCGGCCATGCATAGGGCCGACCGCTCGCAAGGCTGACTTCCGCCATCCTTCGCATCTGTTGCGCATCCGGCTTCATGCCCGTCAAGACATAACCAGTCATGGTCCCTTCATAGTCCTTGACGACGGACATGAGTTCAAGGAGCTCCTCATGCGGGCTATGGAGCGAGGGCACCTCTTCGCCGTCATGGTCGACATGGGTTTCAATATGGCTGGACGAGAAGCCGAGCGCGCCTTCGTCGAGCGATTGGCGTAACTGGGCCTTCATGGCGTCGATATCCGCGCGGGTGGACTCGCTGTCTTGCGCGCGCTCGCGCATAGCGTTGACCCTCAAGGTAGAGTGCCCGACCATGAAGCCTACGTTGACGCCGACGTTCCCGGTCAGCTGCTCGAACATTTCAGCCGTGCTTTCCCAATTTATCCGCGCGCCCTGGACGAGAGATTTATAGGGGATACCTTCCACCTTCGCGAGCATCGGCACGAGATATTTGAGTGAGTCCTTGCTCACAGGCGAAAGCCCAAAGCCGCAATTCCCACAGACATAGCTCGTGACGCCATGCATGGAATGTGGGCGCAACCAGGGATCCCAGGTGACCTGCGCGTCATAATGTGTGTGGGTGTCAACAAAGCCCGGTGTCAGATAACGTCCGCGCGCCTCGATCACCTGCTCGCCATCGACATCATCTGTGCCGACATAGGCGATACGTCCGTTCTTCACGGCCAGATTTGCTTCGAATGCGGGCTTGTTGGTGCCATCGATGATGCGGGCGCCGCGAATTACCAGGTCATACATTTACGTTCCTCCACCTAAGGCTCGAGCTTTTGCTTGATGGATATCAAATTACACTTAAATTGAGCCGATACGCAATAGTGGTGCATAAAAAGCGTAGTTTTCTGCGCAAATCTTTGACATTTCCATTATATCTCGTTTTTGCGCATTCTATATGATTGGCTACCAGTTGAAGATAACCGACCTCAAGATTGTCGAGATGCTGCGGCACAGCCCGCGTGCCTCCCATCGTGCGATTGCAACGGCTGTTGGCCTCTCAGAAGCGATGGTGGGCAACCGGATTCGTAGATTGACCGATACTGGCGACATCCGCGTTATCGGCCAACGCAGCGCCATTCCCCTTGGCTTTGACATTGTGGCCCATATGGACGTTACGGTCGTCGCGGGTCAGATCGACACCGTTGCACGCGCACTGGCGGCGAACCGTCGGTTCGGGGTGGTCGATATCGTGTCCGGGCCAGCGCACCTGATGGTCGTAGCGCTGGCGCGAAACAATGGTGAGATAATCTCCCTGATCGAGAATCATCTGACCTGCGCCGATGGAATCCAGCGTGTGGAGATCAATGCGAGCGGCCGGACGGTTTCGATGCTTGGTCAGGAGCGCCCGTCGGCCACCCGAACGCGCAGGCCGCAGAAACTCGACAGTCTTGACCGGGATGTTATCAAGTTGCTGCGTCAAGACGGCCGCATGAGCAACCGGGAAATTGCCCGGCGCCTCGATATTCCCGAAGCGACCGCTCGCTTACGTTTACAAAAGATGCTCTCAGCCGACATGCTGCAATACAGGCTTCAAATCCATAAACGCATCGCGCGCAACCTTTCGAGCGCCTATATCGGGATCGATGCCGACCCAGCGAGCGCCAGCGCTGTCGCCAGGAAAATCGGCATGCTGCCGGGCTGCTTCTATTCAGGCCTTACGCTGGGCAGGCATACTATTTTTGCCTATTTCCTGACCTCATCTCGTGAAGAACTATATAGCATTGCTCGGCAATCCATCGAGAGAATTGAAGGTGTCCATGCCATATCGATAAGGGAGGTTCTTGATGTGGTGAAACATCCTACGCAAATAGGGGAAGCTTGAAAGGATATCTGCGCGGAGGCGGCGTAACCACCCTCCTCTCGATCGGACGCGAAGCCATTCGATCTGCCATATCCTGTTCCAGCCCAAGTCTGTCGGCATTCCAGCACGAACCAGCATTCTGAGGCGAATTGCGGTCTAATACACGCGCCGAAGTCCGCCCTTTGCCGCAACGTGAATATGCCCGCTAGCGGCGGCACCGTCTTGCAAGGAGGCAGGCCCTGCACCATTGCCGGACTCTGCCTCTTCTCATTTGGTCCAAATCGGGTTTTAAAATGGGAGCGCGGCTCAGGGCGCTGATGCCGCCGAACCATCCGCCCTCAATATAACGCCACCCCGCTCAATGGGCGAGTCCCTTGACGATTTCCTCGACCATCTTCTTTGCGTCTGCAAGCAGCATCATGGTGTTGTCCATGTAGAAGACCTCGTTGTCGACGCCGGCATAGCCCGCCCCGCCCATGGAGCGCTTGACGAAGAGCACCGACTTGGCATTCGCCACGTCCAGGATCGGCATGCCGTAGATCGGCGAGGCCTTGTCGGTCTTGGCCGCCGGGTTGGTGACGTCGTTAGCGCCGATGACGAAGGCGACGTCGGCCTGGCCGAATTCGCCGTTAATGTCCTCCAGCTCGAACACCTCGTCATAGGGGACGTTGGCTTCGGCCAGCAGCACGTTCATATGCCCCGGCATGCGGCCCGCGACGGGGTGGATCGCATATTTCACCTTCACCCCTTCCTTCTTGAGGATGTCGCCCATCTCGCGCAGCGCATGCTGCGCCTGGCTGACCGCCATGCCGTAACCCGGCACGATGATGACGCTTTCGGCCTGCTTCATCAGGAACGCCGCGTCTTCCGCGCTGCCCCGCTTGTAGGCGCGGTCGATCACCGGACCGCCAGCGCCCGCAGGGCCGCTTTCCGCGCCGAAGCCACCCGCGATGACGCTCAGGAAGCCACGGTTCATCGCCTTGCACATGATGTAGGACAGGATCGCGCCCGACGACCCCACCAGCGCGCCGGTGATGATCATCGCGCTGTTGCCCAGGGTGAAGCCCATCGCGGCGGCGGCCCACCCCGAATAACTGTTCAGCATCGACACCACGACCGGCATGTCCGCCCCACCGATCGGGATAATCAGCAGGAAGCCGATGGCGAAGCTCAGGCTGATGACGGTCCAGAACAGCCAGGGCATCTGGGTCGGCGCGGGCATGGCATAGAACCAGCCGATCAGGCCCAGGATCGCGATCAGCGTGCCCAGGTTGATGACATGGCGCCCTGGCAGCATGATCGGCTTGCCCGACATGTTGCCGTTGAGCTTGAGGAAGGCGATGACCGAGCCGGAGAATGTGATCGCGCCGATCGCCACGCCCAGCCCCAGTTCGATGCGACTGGCATTGTGGATCTCGTTGGTGACGAGGTCCGCGATGCCGAAGGCGCCGGGGTTGAGATAGGCGGCCGCGCCCACCAGCACGGCGGCCAGGCCGACGAGGCTGTGGAAGGCTGCGACCAGTTGCGGCATGTCGGTCATCGCTATCCGCCGCGCGGTGATGAAGCCGATGCCGCCACCCACGATGATCGCGCCGATGATCTCGGGCAGGTTCAGCACGTCATGGGTGAACAGGGTGGTGGCGATGGCGATCGCCATGCCCGCCATGCCGAAGCGGTTGCCGGTGCGGCTCGACGCCGGGCTGGACAGCCCGCGCAGCGCCAGGATGAAGAAGACGCCGGCGACCAGATAGGCCAGGCCGACCCCCCAGGGGATCTGAGCGACCTCGTGCATCACTTGCGCTCCTTCTTCTTGTACATCGCCAGCATCCGCTCGGTCACAGCAAAGCCGCCGAAGATGTTGACCGACGCCAGCACGACCGCGAGCAGGCCCAGATATTTGGCGAGCGCGCTTCCCGCCTCGGCCGACGCGACCAGCGCGCCGACGATGATGACCGATGAAATGGCGTTGGTGACCGCCATCAGCGGCGTGTGCAGCGCGGGCGTCACCGACCACACGACATAATAGCCCACGAAACAGGCCATGACGAAAATCGACAGGATGGCAATGAAGTCCATCGTTTCTACTCCCCTATCCTCCCGACCCATTTGAAAACTGGGCGCGAGAGCCGTGGCGGATCAAGCCGCCGCTATATTGTCAGCTTGCCAGCAATCGCTCGTTCACGATTCTGCCACCCTGCGTCAGCCGGATGGCGTTGCCGATTTCCTCGTCCAGCACGGGCGCGCCCTTGTCCTTGTCCCAGAAGGCGGACAGGAAATTATAGAGGTTGCGCGAGAAGAGGGCCGAAGTGTCGGTCGCCAGACGCGAGGGCACGTTGCGATGGCCGACGATCTTGACGCCGTGGCGCACGACCACTTCGCCCGCCACCGCGCCCTCGACATTGCCGCCCTGCTCGACCGCCAGGTCGACGATCACGCTGCCCGGCTTCATCGTCGCGATCTGCGCGTCGGTGATCAGACGCGGGGCAGGCCGCCCCGGAATCAGCGCGGTGGTGATCACGATGTCCTGCTTGGCGATGTGCGAGGAGACCAGTTCGGCCTGCGCCACCTTGTATTCGTCAGACATTTCGGTGGCGTAGCCGCCAGTGCCTTCGCCCTCGATCCCGGCGGCGGTCTCTACAAAGACACCCTTGGCGCCCAGCGATTCGATCTGCTCCCTGGTCGCGGCGCGCACATCGGTCGCACTGACCTGTGCGCCCAACCTACGGGCAGTGGCGATCGCCTGCAGCCCCGCTACACCCACGCCCATGATGAAGACACGTGCAGCAGACACCGTGCCAGCTGCCGTCATCATCATCGGAAAGGCGCGGCCATATTCGGACCCGGCGTCCAGCACGGCCTTGTAGCCCGACAGATTCGACTGCGAAGACAGGATATCCATCGACTGCGCACGTGTAATGCGCGGCATCCAATCCATTGCCAGCGCTTCGTACCCAGCCTTAGCGTAGGACTCAACTCGCGCACGATCGGCAAATGGATTAAACCCTGCAACAATCCAGGCACCCTCTTTTATCCCCGTAAGAGTGACGGGATCTGGTGCCTGCACTGCCAATATGATGTCAGCCCCTTCAAGGACCGATATGAGGTCGGCGACGACCGCGCCCGCTGCGGCGAAATCGGCATCGCCAAGCATGGCCGTCTCGCCGGCTCCGCACTCGATCGCCACTTCAGCCCCCAGGTCGCGAAATTTCTTCACTGTTTCTGGAGTGGCAGAAACACGCCTCTCGCCGATCGCTCGCTCTTTGATGATTGCTATTTTCAATGCCGTTCCTGTCGATATAGCGGCAACTCTCGACGGCAATCGTCGATCGGCCCTCTGCCCCAACACATTGTGGAGCGGTAAATTCCGCATGACGATGTCGGACGCCCAGGGACTCCAACCCGTATCAAATTTTCGCAGAGCTTCTCTTCGACTGGAAAGCTGCCCTGCCCCGCCTTGGTTGCAGGTGGACAACTCCGCCGGCTTGGGTCCCATATATGCGCACCCAAGCAGTCAGCCATCCTCCTCTGGCTGCCTGATTGCACATTACTTGATAATCATCAAGTAATATTATGCCTGCGCAGGCAACTGGCGAGATACATGGATGATCCACCCACGATCGACCGTTGCGTATCCATGTCAGGCGACTGCGCACGTTAGCCCGGAAGGCGCCACAAGATATTGATTTCCTGAGTAATAAGTCGTGCCACGTCACGAAACCCGGCCTTCCCTCGTACGATCAAGCCGACTTTGCGGCAGAGTCTTTGTATGGCGCTCCTGTCTGGGCATTCTAGAGCAGCTACCAGTTCTCATACTGCATTTTGCGCTCTGGCCACCTGAAGGATTGGTCCGGCGGCATGATCCGGGGCAAAAATTTGACCGATTTTCCGGAACGCCTGACCATCGACCTGTCGTGGACCGCATGGCGGACCTTGCTTATTGCTTGTTACATATCAAGTAATAAACTTGACGATTACTAAACATGATGCAAGCAATAACCCGCCTGCGAATCGGCAGCAAGCCAGATGCGACCTTCAGAAGAGGCGCACGACGAGGGAGAGGATATGAGAAACGTCCATGACGGCGCGTGTCTGATTGCGTTATGCACGGCTCTTGCGTGGGTTGCGACACCTGCCCATGCTCAGGAAGACGCACCGGAACAGCAACCGCCCGTCGGCCCCAAAGTCGATAGCTTAACCAACGACATCATCGTCACAGCCCGTAAGCGCGCCGAGACCTCTTTGTCAGTCCCTGTGGTCATGACCGCCGTCAGCGGAGAGCGGCTTACGCAGCTGGGAATCAATTCAATCGATGCACTTGGCAAGCTTGCGCCTAATCTCCTGTCTGGAGAAGGCGGGGGATCGCAGCAGGGGATCGTAGCCATCCGCGGCATCTCTGGTTCGGAAAGCAATCCCACCGCAGATCAGGCCGTCTCCTTCAATATCGATGGCGTCCAGGTGTCGCGCTCGGTCGTACGTCGGCTTGCGATGATGGATCTGGCGCAGGTCGAGGTTCTCAAGGGGCCGCAGGCGCTTTTCTTCGGAAAGAACAGTCCTGCTGGCGTCATATCGATCAATGGCGCAGAGCCGACACAGTCTTTTCAATCGCGCATGAGCGCGGGCTTTGAACCCTATGGTTCGGAAGTGACCGCTGAAGGCTTCGTTTCCGGCCCCATTACCCCGGAGCTTGGTGCAAGAGTTGCTGTCTACGGGTCACGGCTCAAGGGCTTTGCTGACAATCTCATCGACCCGTCCAATATTTATGCGCCTTCCAACCGAGATGTCGGCAAAGCGAAGGAGTTCGCCGCGCGCGGTACGGTCAAATATGAGCCAAGCTCCACAATCACGGCCGTTTTGCGCGTAAACTACTCGTCGCTACGCACCAACGGTCCGCTTGATAATAGCCAGCTTGTCGACTGTCCGACGGGAAGACCGCAACTTGGCGATCCCATTGCCTGCAAGGCCGATGACAAGACCTATTTTGCAGCGCCTGGGCCGTTTGCCAATCGGGTCAATTCCCGTTTCGGCGATGGTGATCCTTTTCTCAGACAGAAGCAGCGACTGTACAGCCTCAATTTGTCATGGGACCTAAGCGATCAGTTGAAACTGTCTTCAATCACCGGCATTTACGATCTGACATCCCGGATGAACGACAATACCGCCGCGACCGCCAACCCGGCGGGAGTAAGGCCTGCAACGATCGAGCTCGACTTCCTGGAACACTCGCAGGAAATACGCCTCCAGAGCAGCTTCGACTCATTTCTGAATTTCGTTATCGGCACGCATTTGTCCGACAGCGACATTCATAGCCTGACCCAGACCTATACCGGCGCGGTAGCGCTTGCACCAGGATCTTCATGGGACCTGATACAGAAGGGCAAGGCCTATTCGGGCTTCGGCCAACTCATTTTGACGCCGTTCGAAGGCCTCGAAGTGAGTGGTGGTGGACGTTACTCCTATGAGCGTAAACGCCTAAGTCAGGTGCGAAGCGGATTTCCACCGGTCGATCAGTCATTGGCCGTCACGCGCGCTACGTGGAAGAACTTCTCCCCGGAGGCGACCATTGCCTACCGTCCATCGCAGTCCCTCACAATATTCGGTTCCTATAAGGAGGGCTTCCTCTCCGGCGGGTTCGATGCCCCTGGGGTCCGGATCGCCAATAGTGACGTGCGTTATGGTCAACAGACGGTTTCAGGGTTCGAAGGGGGCGTCAAGGCGCTGCTGTTTGACCGCCGGCTGCGCGTGGATCTCACAGCCTATAGCTATGACCTTAAGGGCTTGCAGATATCCACCAATGTCGGCGCCATCCTAAGCACCCAGAACGCAGGTCGGGTATCGACCGACGGCCTGGAGTTTACGGCCGACTATCGCACGCCGATTGATGGATTGTCACTCAATGGTGCGCTGGCCTATGCCGATGGCGTGTTCGACGAATATATCGTCGCGTGCTATCGCGGCCAGACCCAGGCCCAGGGCTGCAATTTCGGCAACCGCGGTGCCAATGGCAACTTCTCGCTCCAGGACAGGTCAGGCCAGCGGCTATCCCGCTCGCCCAAATGGTCCATCAATGGCGGCTTCTCCTACAATCTCGATCTTGCCCATGGTCAGCAGATCGCAATTACCTCCAACATATCCTATCTAAGCTCCTTCGATACCGATCCGACCGGAAACCCCGGCGGCCTGCAGCGGGGCTATGCCCTCCTCGATGCGACCATGAGTTTCAGGGACAGCTCGCGGCGGTGGGAATTCGCTGCCTTGGGCAAGAACCTCACAAATCAATATACCTTCCTGCGTAGCTCAGGCGTAGTGGGAACCGGCACCGCACCGGGCGGACTGGCAGGGATGCGTGTTTCGGAAAATCCCGGACAGTTATTTCACTAAATCGCGGACAGGCATTTCGGTAAATACGGGACAGTGATTCCGCTAAATCCCGGACAGGGTTTGGGACAGGATCAAGGTTAGGTTTTGTGATGCGCCGCTCTGGCATTGTTGCTCCTCATCGTTGCGATGGGAGGGGTGATGCCAAGGCGGAAGCAGACGAGACGAACCGACGTGAAGGACATGCGATCGATCCTCCGGCTGACCTACGATCAGGGTTTGTCGGTACGGGCCGTGTCAGAGCGGCTGAAGCTTAGCAAGACGACGGTGTCGACCTATTTACTGCGGGCGCGCGAGGCTGGGCTGACAGGCTGGCCGTTGCCGGCCGGCTACGACGATGACACAGCGATCGAACGGTTGGTGTTCCGCCGTGTCGGCCGCCCTCCTCAGGATCTGGGCGAGCCGGACTGGCCAGTGGTTGCGCGGGAGATCAAGCGCAAGGGCGTGACGCTGGTTTTGCTGTGGCAGGAATATCGGGCTGCCCATCCCAACGGCTATGGCTATACTTGGTTTTGCGATCGGTTCCTGTCCTTCCAGCGGCGGACCCATGTCAGCTTTCGCAATCGGCATGAGGCTGGAGCTGTCCTGCAAACCGATTATGCTGGGCAGACTGTGCCGCTGATCGATCCTGTGACCGGCGTCATCACCCAGGCACAGATCTTCGTAGCGGTGCTGGGTGCTTCATCCTTCACCTTCGCAATGGCTAGCTTGAGCCAGCAGTTGCCGGACTGGATCGACGCGCAGTGCCGGGCATTGGCCTTTGTTGGCGGCGTTCCGCGCGCGATCGTGTGCGACAATCTGAAAGCGGGCGTTGCCAAAGCGCTATGGTTCGAGCCCACGCTCAGCGCGACCTTTGCGGCGATGGCCGAGCATTACGATACGACGATCCTGCCTACCCGGAGCCGGCGGCCGCGCGACAAAGGAAAGGTCGAGGGCGCAGTGTTGATCGTGGAGCGCTGGATCCTGGCGCGGCTGCGCAATCGGCGCTTCTTCAGTCTGGCGGATCTCAATGCCGCGATCGCAGACTTGCTGGTTGATCTCAATGATCGGCCCATGCGCCATGTCGGCAAATCCCGTCGCGCAATCTTTGACGAGATCGAACGGACGGCATTGGCAGCGTTACCTACGTCGGTGTTCGAATATGCCGAGTGGAAACGCGCCAAGGTCCATCCTGATTATCATGTCGAGGTCGACAAGACCTTTTACTCCGTGCCGCACGGACTGATCGGTCGGCAGGTCGATATCCGCCTGACGCATCGAGTAGTCGAGATCTTCTACGATCATGCGCGGGTCGCCAGCCATATGCGGACATCGCAGCGCCGTGGGCACGTTACCGTGAATGAGCACATGCCCAAAGCGCATCAGCGCTACGCGAATATATCGCCAGCGAGCCTGATCGAGCGCGCCAGGAAAACGGGTCCTAACACAGCGACGTTCGTGGAAAGGCTGATGGTCGACAAGCCGCATCCCGAGCAGGGCTATCGCTCCGCCATGGGCATCCTCTCGTTGGCCCGGCGCTACGAACGCAATCGGCTTGAAGCCGCCTGCGATCGGGCGCTGGTGATCGGCGCTGTCACCTACTCATCCGTCAACGCCATCCTCAAGGCCGGGCTCGACAAGATCCAGCCGGCAACGGGGCCACTCAAACCGACACCGGCGCACGGCAACATCCGTGGTGGGTCCTATTATCAATGAAGAAAGGACGATCTTGTGCTGACGCATCCTACCCTTGATCAAATGCATAGCCTGGGGCTAGCAGGCATGGCGGCCGCATGGCGCGACATTGCCGAGCAGGACACCGCTGGCGATCTGACCCGAGACGAATGGCTCGGGCTCATGCTTGACCGCGAGATCGCCACTCGCGCCGATCGACGGCTGACCAATCGTCTTGCCAGCGCGAAACTGCGCTTTGTCGACGCCTGTGTCGAAAATATCGACTTCGGGGCGCACCGCGGACTGGATCGCCGCAATATCCTCTCTCTCGCACAGGGCGCCTGGCTCAAGGCAAATGAGAATCTCATTATCACCGGCCAAACCGGCACGGGAAAAACGTGGCTGGGATGTGCGGTCGGGCGACAGGCAGCGCGCCAGGATCACTCCGTCTTATATCTGCGCATGCCGCGACTCTTCGAGGATCTTGCTCTTGCGCGCCTCGACGGTCGCTTCCCACGCGTCGTTGACAAGCTTGCCCGCGTTCAGCTGCTCATTCTGGACGACTGGGGTACCCATAGCCTCAACGATCAGCAACGCCTTGATCTACTCGAAATCTTCGAGGAACGGTATCGCCGTAGATCCACACTCATCACCGCCCAGCTCCCGGTGGCGGCCTGGCACGAAATGATCGGCGAGCCCACGATCGCCGATGCTATCCTCGACCGCATCGTCCACAATGCCCATCGCATCACGCTAAAAGGTGACAGCATGCGGCGACAAAAAGCTCCGCATGGCTTGACCCAGGACGCAAATATCGAAATCACTCAACCATGACAGCAACCAGGCATCCACTGCCTACACCAGCTGTCCCGGATTTACTGAAGCGCTTGTCCGGGATTTAACGAAGCAGCTGTCCGGCTTTTGCGAAATACGCATGGCAGGGACACTATCCGATACGCAGGCCTATGTCAGCCGGGGCAGGCAAATCATGCTGCGCGCAACTTATCGCTTCGGTGGCGATGCAGCCAACTAGGGGGCTTTGAATCTGACGCTCCCGTCAATGCACATAGGTGATGTTCCATGCTTACACCGCTTGACGATTATCTGATCCACCAGACTATCGACACGCTCGATCACGTCGCCACAGGCGATCCGCGATTTCAGGATCGCGGCTTATTCAATATCCACGCGGCAGGTTCGGAATTTCTGTTCCAGATAGGATTCGGCGTCTTCCCCAATCGCGACATGATCGACGCTTGGGTCTGCGGGGTCCATGGCGATCAACAATATAATCTTCGCGTCGCGCGCCCACTGCGTCATGATCGCGGCAATCTGAACGTGGGGCCGCTGCATATCGAGGTGATCGAGCCTATGCGGGTCTGGCGGATCTGGACCGACGAGAACGCCTATGGCGTACATTGCGACGTGACATTCACCTCCCGCACGCCGGCTTTCGAGTTTAGACCGGTATTCATCCGGCGCGATAATATGGTCGACCATCATCAGATGCATGTCATGCAAAGCGGAACCTATGAGGGATGGGTGAATATTGGCGGCAAGCGGTTCGATGCCGGCCTGATTGGGTCACGCGACAGGTCCTGGGGTGTGCGCGGCGCCTTCCCGAACCAGGTGATCGACCCGAAGACCCACGCACCTGTTGGCGAAGAAACAAGGGGGGCGCCAGCTGAAGACAAAACGCGTCGTGCGTGGATTTCAGCTGAATTTGCTGATTACACGCTGCACGGCTGGTTCTGGACGGGCGTCCATGGCGAACTGCTCATCGCCGACGGCGCGATCCTGTCGACAAGCAGCGAGAAGATCGACACGATCTTTTGGAACTGGGAGCAGCCACTCGTCCGCAAGAGCGAGAGTGGCGAGGCAGTCTCGGTCGCACTGACGCTCCTTGATCAGGCAGGCAGGCCAATCGAGCTCGAGGCCACCCCACTCCTTCAAAGATCGCCCGAAGGAAATGGCTATTTCAAGGGCTATTATGGTCGCAAGCGGCTCGACCTTCATGTCGAGGGAGAGAGTTTCGATATGTCCGATCCCGCATTCCGTCGGGAACATGGCTATATGAACGGGCCAATGCTGGCGCGGTTCACGCATGACGGCAATATAGGCTATGGCGTGATCATAACCGCCCTCTTCGCGCGGCGGCACTAAGGGTGAGTCCGCCCGCCGCCATCGATCTAGCGCCGGTTCTCCTAAGCCAGCTACCCGCCTGGCTAGCGAGCCGTCTTGGACCTTCCGCGATCGTAACGGGCGTTCACAAGCTCGCCGGCGGCTATTCCAATGAAACCTGGCGCGTCGATTGCCGGGTGGAGGGCGCCCCCTTTGCCTTTGTGTTGCGACGCTCTTCAAAGGACGGCGTGGCGTCCCCCTTCGACATGCAGCTTGCTGATGAATTCGCCTTGCTTAAAGCCCTAGCGCCCACGCCGATCCCCGCGCCCGAACCGTTATGGCTGGAACGCGATTCCGCGCTTCTGGGTGAGCCCTTTCTGGCGATGGCCTGTGTGGGCGGCGAAACAGGGCCACGCTTCTTCCCGCTTGACGATCCGGCGCGCGACGCAAAACTGCAATCCTATGTCGACACGCTCGCCTCGATCCATCAACTGGACTGGGAAGCGCACGGTATCGGCCGGATTCTTGCCATTCCCACTGCACAAAGCTGCGCGCAGGATGCGCTGCGCCATATGATCCAGATTGTGGAGGGACGTGGGGTGGGCGACGATCCACTTATAAGGCGAGCGATAGCCTGGCTTCAGGAGCGTCTGCCACCGCAATCGCGTGTCACACTTGTGCATGGTGATCCGAATATCTCCAATTACAGGTTCTGTGGCAGTTCGGTCGTCGCCGTTCTTGACTGGGAACTAGCGAAATTGACCGATCCGGCCTGGGATCTTGCATTTTACTGCGGGTCTCTGGTGAAATTCTTCCATTCCAGCAGCCTCGTTCAAGCACGCGAGCGAGAGCGATTCCTGGATCTATATGAGGAACGCACCTCTCAGCGTTACGATCTGGCATTCTGGGACGTTCTGTTCATGCTGCGCGCAGCGTCCGGAAGCCAGCTGGCGGGCATGCGGGGCAATCAGACTGACGCCTACCGGCAGCATCTCAAGGTTTTGACCGCATGACAGGGACCGTGCCCTCTAGCGATGCCGGCCCGACCCATGCGCACCATCACAGCAGAAACGGAAATCAGGCTCATGGGTGAAGTAGCATCGAGACATAGCCGTCGCGAGAGAGGCATGGGCGAACCGCATGAGGCGGTCACCCGTAAGCATAGCAACGCCTTGATCCTGGGAGTACTGTGCCTGATCACCATGCTGAGCCAGGCGGACCGGGTGATCATGTCCGTCGCCGGAGAGGCGGTAAAGGTGAGCCTAAACCTTACCGATACCCAATTGGGTTGGCTTGGTGGCCTCGCCTTTACTGTGCTTTACAGTATTATGGCCATACCGATTGCCCGCATAGCCGAGCGCGTCGATCGATGGCGGCTACTGACCGCATGCCTGCTTTTTTGGTCTGTGATGACAGCGCTTTGTGGAGCGGCGCGCAACTTCACCCATCTTTTCATGGCCCGGGCGGGTGTCGGCATCGGAGAAGCGGGCTGCTCACCTACTGCGCAATCGCTTGTGGCGGATTATTTTGGCAGCGAACGCAGGACCACAGCTATTGCCATTCTCATGAGCTTTATCAGCGTCGGGGGCGTCGTAGGTGCGGTTGCAGGAGGTCAGATCGTCGAGCATCTTGGTTGGCGCGAAGCTTTCTGGATCCTAGGCGCGGCAGGCATCGTGCTCGCGCTGATCTGCTTCATTCTGTTTCGCGATCCCTTTCGCGGTTCTTCAAACGATATCGACAATTCCGCTGAAGCCGTGCCGAGCCTCCTATCTGTTTGCCGGATCGTTCTGGGGACGCCGCAATCACGCCATATCGTCATTGCTGCTGCGTTGGTGCTGATTGCAAGTTTCTCGTTCGCGCAATTTTCAGCGCCCTATTTCATTCGACGCTATGGGCTTGGCTTTGGCGATGCCGGTCTCATGTACGGCGTGACGATGGGCGTATCGGGGGCACTGGGCAGCATCATGGGCGGCATGATTTGCGACCGGCTCCGATGGCTCGGCATGGCCAGGTTCGGTTTGGTTCCGGCAGCTGGGATGCTCATTGCCGCCCCACTGTTCATCATAGGTTTCCAACAGCCAACGGTTCTCATGGCCGCAGCGTTTATCGCGCCAGCGGCCGTTCTGAAAATGCTGTATGTCGGGCCGACATTCGGTCTCGTCCATGAGATGGTCGCACCCAGAATGCGGGCGACAGCGTCCGCCCTGGTTTTCATGATCATCGGACTGGTGGGAGGCATGGGACCGCTCTTAACGGGCTTCATCATAGACTTTCGGGCGGCGGGCTATTTCTCCTCCCAACTCCACGGAAGCTTCGTAGCAAGCTGTCCGGGCGGTCGTGCGCCACCCGGCAGCGGGGAGGCGTTGGTCCAAGCCTGCTCCAGTTCGCTCTCGTCGGCCACGAGCGACGCGCTGGTTGCTACATCCATCATCATGCTTTGGGCCGCGATCCATTATCTTTACGCCGGCTGGCGCCTTTGGGAAAGTGGCAAAAGCAAAGCTGCATGACCCGTAGACGGGTTGAATGAGGCGGACAGGCCCGATTGGCGCGCCGCCTCATTCAACTTCACGTGCTGGCCATGATTACACCGGAACGCCTGTGATCCTTATGCCAGCAGCCGGAACCTTGTAGCGGCGGTTGAGCGCTATCAGCACCGAGGTCAGAGCTTCAGCGACAACCGAGTTCGCCAGCACACCGGCGTTCCATGCGCGCAATCCGATGGCCTGGGCGAGCCCAACAACCTCGTCGGCCGCGCCCGCATCGTTCGCGCAGACCAGAACGTCGCAATCGAGCTCTGCGTCCAGGTGCGTGAGATGATGCGCAGAGATATTCTGGAATGCCGAAACGACGCGCACTTCGTCACCAAGCAGCCGCTGGATCGCCCCGACGGCCGATCCGCCTTCCGGCAACTGCACCATGCTGACCTTTGGCGGCACAAGCGGCACCGTCACGTCAATGAGAATCTTGCCGCCCAAAGCAGCACGAACATCCTCGACGGTTGATTTCTGCGCTGCATAGGGAACTGCCAGAACGACAATGTCGGCCGCCGCTGCTGCATCGGCATTGGCCATGCCTCGTGCCAGATCGGTTCCCAACCGTGCATTGATGTCGTCCGCCGCGGCAGAGGCGCGTTCCGCGGACCGGCCACCAATGACGACATGATAGCCCTGATGCGCCCAGCGCAGCGCCAGTCCGCCGCCCTCAGCGCCCGTGCCACCCAGAATGGCGATGGTTTTTCTGCTTTCCTGCGTCACTTTACAGTCTCTCCAATTGCATCATTGTGTTTACCTTGCGTTTGACCGGGGCCGTCAGAACGATGGGCTCGAGCGCTGCTGCGTCTTCGCCGCGCTGCTGCACGGCATCGCTGACCTCTCCATAGAGCGTGTCGCGCTGTCGCGCTTTCCTGCCCGCAGAGGCGATGAGCGCTTTCATTTCGCGGGGCGCGAGCTCCTGCCCATGCCGGGTCCCAGCAGCACGCGAGATGCTCTCGTTCATCAACGTTCCGCCGATGTCATTCGCGCCCGCTGCAAGGCAAGCAGCGACCCCGACCCGGCCCAACTTGACCCAGCTAGTCTGGATATTGGCGATGCGGCCATGCAGCACCAACCGTGCAACAGCGTGCATCAAAAGCACCTCTCGAAAAGTCGGGCCTCGTCTCGCCAGTCCCTTGAGCGCCATTGGCGCTTCCATATGGACGAAGGGCAACGGCACGAACTCGGTGAAGCCTCCGGTGCGGGATTGAAGATCGCGGATCGCGATCAGATGGCGCGCCTGATGTTCCAGCGTCTCCACATGCCCAAACATTATGGTTGCCGTGGTCCTAAACCCCGCTCGATGCGACGCTTCGGCGACATCAAGCCATTCACGCGTGCTGAGTTTGTCGGGACAGATTACGGCGCGGACCTCATCGTCGAGAATTTCAGCAGCCGTGCCAGGCAAGGTATTGAGCCCTGCCTCCTTCAACATCTTCAAATATGCGTCGATCGACAGACCAAGGGTGGCGGCCCCTTGCGTCACTTCCAGGGGAGAAAAGGCGTGAATGTGAATGCCGGGCACCGCATCGCGCACACTGCGCGCAAGCGAGAGATAGGTGTCACCTGTATAATGGGGGTGAATACCCCCCTGTAAACAGACCTCGGTGGCACCGCGCTCCCAGGCTTCGCGCGCGCGGCGCACCACCTCGTTTAGATCCAGGTCATAGGCCTTGCCGCGCAACGCTTCTGACTTGTCACCTTTTGAAAAAGCACAAAAGCCGCATTTGTAATTGCAGATGTTGGTATAATTGATGTTGCGGTTGACCACGAAAGCGACGGTATCGCCGCATGTTTCGCGACGCAGCAGATCGGCGGATCGACATACATAGTCCATGTCGATGTCGCGCGTCTCGAGTAGCGATACGACCTCCCTCTCACTCAACGCCTCTCTTGCGATGGCGCGACCGATAATCTTCTCTATTGCCGGTGAGACGATTTTAAGACGAGGCACAGTCCTGTGCGGATCGACCGTCATGCCCGGAGACCAGCAATCGGCCCGCCCCCATCCGGAGGCATCAGCCGATGCGCGCACGAGCGCGGCCATCTTGGGAGCCTGCCACCGATCAAGGCCCAGCAGTCCCCAAGCTGGATATGCCGGCAATCGCGGAACCAGGATGCGCTCATGCGCGGCAGTGGCGGCCGCAAGCCGTTCGATTTCGGGCCAGGGGGCTTCTGGGTTCACATGGTCGGGCGTGACGGGCGAGACACCACCCCAGTCATTTATCCCCGCCAAGATCAGACGGGGGAAATCTGCGGCTGACAAATTGGGAGGAGCCTGGATCGAGACGTTGGGCGGCATGATCATTCGCGCGGCCGCAATAGTCCAGAGCAGATCCTCCATATCGGGCTCAGGCGCATGCGCCATCACGGTTTTTGGCTTGGCGCGGAAATTCTGGACAATGACTTCCTGGATATGACCATAGGCCAGATGCAGATCCCGCAGCGTTTCAAGCGCCTCGATACGCTCTGCCCTGGTCTCGCCAATGCCGATCAGAATGCCACTGGTGAAGGGGACTTGCAGCTCCCCTGCCATACGGATGGTTTCGATCCGTGCGGCAGGATGCTTGTCGGGCGAGCGATAATGCGCCCCGCCTTTGGCGCAGAGACGCTCGGAAACCGTCTCGAGCATGAGGCCCTGACTGACTGACACCCCGCGCAATGCGAGCATCTCCTCCCGGTTCATGACGCCGGCATTGACGTGGGGCAAAAGCCCGACCTCTTGCGACACGGCCGCGCACATCTCGACCAGGTAGGAAATGGTGCTGGCGTGACCGAGCCGCTCCAATTCATCGCGCGCCGCCTTGAACCGTAATTCGGGCTTGTCGCCCAATGTGAAAAGGGCCTCGGTACAACCTGCAGCCTTACCTTCACGGGCTATGGCCAATACCTCCTCGCGCGTGAGATAGGCCGCCTGCCCTGCCTTGGGCGGCTGCGAAAATGTGCAGTAGTGACATAGGTTGCGACATAATTGCGTTAGCGGAATGAACACTTTGGGCGAATAGGTTTGCAGGCGGGGATGGGCCGCGTCGCGCCGACGGCGCGCGGCTGCGAGCAATGTCTCGAACGGCTCATCAAGCAGGTCGGCTCCTAAGGGAAGGTCCAAATTCTTCATGTTTCCGATCTTCTCGTACTCAGCCTCAGTTTCCGCCGGATGCCCCGGCGTTCTTGCCTGCTGGATCATTTCCCCTGCCAGATTGGCAGGCGCTTCTCGGCAAAGGCACGCGGGCCTTCACGCGCATCGGCTGAACGCATTACGATCGAGCCTTCTTGCTTGTTGGCTGCCCAGAAAGCAGCGTCAGAAGCAATTTTCCCCTCCACAATGCCCTTGGCTATCCTTTTGGTGGCCTGCACCGCCAGCGGCGCATTTGCGGCTATGGCCCGCGCCATCTTCATGGTGGCTGGCATCAGCTCGTCCAGGGGAACCACGCGGTTGGCCAAGCCCAGCTCCACTGCCCTTGCCGCCGAGATCGTGTCCCCTGTCAGCAGAAGTTCCATGGCGATTTTGGGGGGCAGTTGCTGCGCCAGGCGAAAGGCACCGCCAGCGGCGGCAAAGATACCGCGCCGGACTTCTGGCAAGCCGAATTCCGCATGCGCCGCGGCGATCACAAGATCGCTGGCCAAGGCAAGTTCGGTTCCCCCGCCAAGCGCGAACCCGTTGACCGCCGCAATGATGGGCTTGCCGATCGGATGACGGACAAAGCCTGCCCAGCCCCAGCTCTTCTGTTCGCGGTCGTCAGGCCAGTTGCTCTCGCCGCGCGCCATGGCCTTAAGGTCGGTGCCTGCGCAAAAGGCCTTATCGCCCGCTCCGGTTAGAACCACAACGCGCACGTCAGGATCGCTATCTGCCAGCTTGAGCGCATTTCCAAGACCAGCGTGCACAGCCGCGTTGACGGCATTGCGCGCATCGGGCCGATTGATCGTAATGATCAGGATATTGTCCTGTCGTTCGACCAGGACAGGCGCATCCACTTCTGCCATCTTACCCTCTCACCGGCGCTGTAGCGCGCATAAACTCATCATCCGGCCGCATCCCGTAAGCCGCCGTCGTCCGGTTCGTCATGTTGAACAGTCCCGCCAGTTCAACGACGTAGTAGATGGTCTCGTCATCCAGTCCTTCATTTTGGAGCGCCTGCATGTCCGCTCGTTCGATATGGCCGGGATGGCTCGTGAGCTTGACGCAAAAGTCAGCGATCGCCCGCTCCCGGCTGGACAGTGTGACCTGTCGGTAATTAATGCCGATACGGCGCGCACGACCATGATCGCCGATATGCTCACCGAGCAGATGTGTGTGGACGATAAGGCATGTGATGCAATGGTTCACCGCCGAAACGACAACTCCTATAAATTCGCGCTCGGCTAGATTGAGGCGACCATAATCCGGGTCGAAAAGAACCGGCAGCATGTAAGCGCCCTGACGTGCGCGGCCTTCCTTTTCAAAGGAGGATAGAATGGCGATAGCATGGCGTTCCGGCACCGGCAGCCCTTCCAGGCTGTCAGGATCGACCTCGCATCCCTTGCGCGGCGTTAGCCAGCCATAAGGGTCAGGCGCCTTGTAATATGGCCCCAGCGTCGCCTCGTCCATCCTCTCCATCACTCTCCTCCTCTTCGTCGTGGAACCGCGTCTTTTTCTGTGAATGTCGACGATCTTGTTCCCAGGCAGATCAGTCTGTCATGTTGATCGCGATCTTGCCGACATGCGTTCCGCTTTCCAGATGAAGGAGGGCGGCTCGAAAATCAGAGAAGCCGAATACGGAATCGATCACCGGCCGCATGTCGGTCGCCTGCATGGCCGCGAGAAGGGCCTCAAAGGAGAGCCGCGGCCCTACGGAGACGGGCTTGATATTGACTGAACGGATCTGCATCGCGATCGGCGAGACACCACCTTGTGTTCCTGTGACATAACCCACCAGCCCGATCTCGCCCCCGGCCCGGGTGCATGCCACCGAATGATTAATCGTGCCCGACCCACCGATTTCGATGACCTTGTCGACGCCCTTGCCGTCGGTCAGGTCCAATATCGGCTTCTCCCATTCAGGCGTATCGCGATAGTTTATCACCGCGCTGGCCCCCATTGACCTGAGCTTCTCGGCCTTCGCCTCCGATGATGTCAGCGCCAGCACGCGAGCGCCGAACATCCGGGCGATTTGGAGACCAAAGAGCGACACGCCACCTGTACCCTGGATCAGCACCGTCTGTCCCGGCGCGAGCGGCGCTGCGACGTGGAGCGCAGACCAGGCCGATACGGCCGCGCAGGGAAGCGAGGCAGCCTCGATGTAAGACAGGCTGTCGGGCAGATGGACGATCGCCCGCTCTTCGACGCGCACATATTCCGCAAGCATGCCATCGATCGTGGTGCCGATACTGTTAGACCGATACTCGGCGATATGCGGGCCACCCACCCAATCGCATACGCAATTGGCCGTCACCCGATCGCCGACCTTCACCCGCGCTACGTCAGACCCGATTGCAACCACGTCGCCAGCACCGTCTGAAAGTGGCACCAGATGATGCGCCAGGGGCCCCGGATAACTGCCCTTGGCAATGATCGTGTCGCGATAGTTGAGGGAAGCGGCGCGTACCTTGATCAGGACATCGCGCCGTCCAAGCTCGGGCACAGGCTCTTCGACCAGTTCCAGATCTTCGTATTGGCCAGGCTTGGTGACACGGATCGCCCTCATCAAATTCTTCCTTACAAGGATGTGTGATAAATTGCCCTGTTCAGGCCGCTGCTTGCAGAAAGCGGCAGCAGGAACAGTGCGTCCGGCGCACAATATGCGTACAATGATGGCCGGCGCGTACGCAGCCTGCAGCGATCATCCTTTTTTCCAAAACGCATGATTCCCCCTGCTCCAACGGCATATCATGTGGCGGATACGGAACGCACGGCCCCCGCTTCATCGCGCGGGCCGGCATGAACGACCGCGCAGCCGGTTGCGGAACCGTGAATTGCCCGGGCTAGCAACCGTCTAAGACCAGGGGATGGCCTCTTGCTCGGTTCGTACATGATGGCTCCTCTCGTCACCGGCGCGTTCAAACGCACTCGACTCTATTAACTTGACAGTCAGCAAGTTTTAGCAGCTTATTTGTCAGGCATCAATGATATTCGGAGCCAATCCGGATCGCCACGATTTAACCGAGAGGATCCGCGCATGGCAGCCATCGCCACAGCGGACAATGAGAGAGGACGCCGTCGCGGCGCAGGCAGATAAAATATGTCCCATAGATCTGATGACGTAAACTTCATGTTGGACGGGCATGTGGCGACGATAGAGCTATCACGGCCGCCGCATAATTATGTCGACGCCGCATCACTGACTTCCCTTGCTGACTGTTTCGCCAGCATGGATGCCAATGATGACGTTCGATGCATCCTGCTCACGTCGAGGGGAAAATCCTTCTGCGCAGGGGCCGACTTTTCAACCGACGAGGGTAGCGGCGATACAGCGCGAGAATTTTATATGGCCGCGTCGCGCCTGTTCGCCGGGCGCAAACCTGTCGTGGCTGCCATTCAGGGTGCTGCGATCGGTGCGGGCATGGGTCTGGCTTTGCTCGCAGACTTCCGCATTGCGACCCCTCAAGCGCGATTCTCCGCCAATTTCGTCAAACTGGGGATACATCCCGGCTTTGGCCTCACCCACAGCCTGCCCCGGTTGATAGGACAGCAGAAAGCGGCGATGCTTCTCTATACCGGCAGGCGGATTGACGGCAAGGAAGCCCAGCGGATCGGGCTGGTAGACAGCCTTGTTGAAGCGAGCGATCTTCATGATTGCGCTATGGCCCTGGCCCAGGAAATCGCGCAGGGGGCTCCGCTTGCCGTTATTGCGACCCGCGCGACGCTGCGAGATGGCCTGGCAGATGCGGTGAGCCGTCAGATGGCGCATGAAGCCAGCGAACAGGAGCGATTATTCGTGACGGACGATTTCAAAGAAGGGATGCGAGCCGTTGCCGAACGACGTCCCGGACATTTTTTTGCCCGTTAGAGCTTCCGGCTGCCAAAGCCATCAAGCCTGCTTCCGTTGGGTACTCAGGGCGCAAGCTGATTTGATGGGCCCATGCACGGCTTGTCAGTTTCGGTGGACGACAAGCTGGCCACGAAGGATTTCAATGAAGCTATCGACGATGAAGTCGAACTCAACATGGGCATCTGCATTCCTGTCGAGCAGTTGCCGATCGACATTACCGCGCACGAAGTCATATGCCACTTCGGCCACATGATCGGCACTAACAGTGCGCCTGATATCTCCGCTTTCCTGGCCAGCCAGAATGGATTTGCGGAATATATCCACCGTCTGGATGCGACGATCGCGATATAATCGCGCTACAGGTTCACGGAAAGCAGCTTCCCCCGCTATCCTGATGTACGCTGTGAATGCGGCGCCACTGCGATCTGGAATCGCCGCAACATAGCGGATCTGTCGCGCAAAACTTTCAAACCCCGATGGCTCGCTATCGAGCGATTGCAGCTCGTGGGAGATCGTTCCGATGATGTGCATTGCCAATGCGTTGAGCAATCCATCCTTATTGCCAAAATAGAAATTGACCAGCTCGTGGCTGCAGTCGGCTTTCCTACCGATATCCTGAAGAGAGAAGCGATCAAACCCGTTTTCGATGACAAGCTGCATCGCCGCTGACAATATTCTGCTGCGGGATTCTATCCTTCGCTGGGCCTGCGATCGCCTCGGAGGCTTGGGGGTCATCCGTCCCACGCGATGCCGTTACTGGTCTGCAAAGAAGCGCCAACATCATGACAGGCCTGGCCGAAGCGAAAATCAGATTTCATGAAGGGCGATGTCCAAAACCTTCATCCGGATTGGAGTTTCAACACCTAGCTACCAAATCCGACCGAAGGAGCTCTCCGTGCCCGGCACGATCCGTACATAGTATCTACACACGAAAAATGCCGAACACGGACCGTTATTTCCATTCAATCAGATTAGACAGAATAGCAAATGACGTGTTAGACGACCGATGTCTGATAACGATCAGCGCCTGATGTTCGGGAGCACATCCTCCACTGCATATCTGTAGCTCTCACCTGGCCGGCCATTCGAATCCGCCGTCCACAAAATGAGCTTGTCGATGCCAAGCTCGGACATTTCGAGCAACCGTTCAACGCAGCGCTGGGGATCACCAACAAGGCCGAATTTGTCGATGAATTCCGGATCGAGCGCTTGGGTCTGTTTGCTAACGTTCGCTCCATGATTTTTCATGTCGTAGGAGCTTGCGACGCGTTCCAGGTTTACGCGTTGTTCATCGGAGACCGGCCCCACAACCTTCTTGTTCATGATCGAAAAGCGGCTCATCGACGCGACCATGCCCTGTGCCAGTTCACGGGCGAAATCCACATTGGTGTGCGGATAAAATGGCACGATCGCCGCAAATTTCACAGAAGCAGGATCGCGCCCGTTCCGCTCCAATTCTGCTCTGGCTTCGGCCATGCCCCATTCGAGACGTTTTGTATCCCCCCGACGGCCAGCGCAATGCGGTCGGCATGCCGGGCAGCCATCGTTATGACCTTAGGCCCTGTTGCCACCACTTCAAACTCTGGCTTTACAAAGCCCTCGGGCAGCCATTTGAGCCGGCTCGTTTCAGGCGCGTTCGCGATCGCCAGATTGTCGAAATTCGTCGGCAGGCTCCCAAGGAAACTTGCAGCATCCTCACGCAGCACCTCTTCGCCGCGAAGATAGGCCTGTATCGTTGCGAGCGCCCGTTCGAAATAGGAAAGCGGGACCGGCGGAGCGCCGATATAGGCCAACGAGGAATCCCCACGCCCGATACTAAGCGTCATACGGCCTTGGGATGCAACCTGGAGCGAAGCGGCCGCGCTTGCGAGGACGGAAGGATGGCGGGTGGCAGGATTGCTCGTCCCAGTTCCCAGCTTCAATGTCGTTGTCTGCGCTGCGCACCATGTCAGAACGGTAAAGGCCTCAGCGGCGAGGGTTTGCGAATCCGCAAGGACCCCGCCATCCCAACCATCTGTTTCGAGACGCTTCGCGCGAACAGCAATCCCTCTCGGGTCCTGGCTACTGCCATCGGAAACAAGGGATGCCCAAACTTCAACGGTCATGATCTACTCCTATAATTACGAAGCTGCCGCACGCCAGGCGGACACCTCAGCGCGACCCGACGCTGCCGCGCTGGTTTGCGGGCTTAAACGCCAGTCCTGATAGATGGGGTCATCAGGGAAGAATTGGCCCCAGTTCGAGATTTCGGGTGCACTCATCAGATGCCAGCCCGGCTTGGCCTCGATTTCCCTGTTCCAGTCCCAAACGCAGACGCGATGCAACACTTTCCAGATGCCATCACGCTTTTCACACAAGTCGCGATAACGACCGCCTAGGAACATGGCAGAGCTATGATCGCGATAGGTCGTGACAACCAGGAACATGGCTTCTCGCTTGGCGAAATCGCCGCTCAACTCGCTGTAGACATTCGACACATGATGGTTACTGTTTATCAGCTTTGTTTTTGCCCTTATGGCCTCATCACACCAGTCATGGGCATTGCCGCGAAACCGGCCGTGATCGTCTGTCCCGTCCGGCCAATATGTCGACTTCATGAGGTCGACATCCATGCGATCGACTGCCCTGCAATATTGCATAAGATTGTCGGCAAGGGCCTGTTTGTCGTATAGAGTTTCTATCAGCTTTTCATCGGCCATATCCGCATCCTCCGTTATCTTCTGACGCTTTTATTTCGGGATATAGATGGATTTCGACTGGGTGAATTCGAGCAGGCCCGCCCGCCCGTTCTCCACCCCGATCCCTGATTGCTTGAACCCTGAGAAGGGAACATGCGGTGCCACCTGACGGTTCTGGTTGATCCAGATCGAGCCGGTATCCATCCGCTTTGCGATCGCGACCGCCGCGTCGATATCCTCAGACCAGACCGAACCGGCCAAACCATATTCGGAACAATTGGCTTGGTCGATCACGTCATCGATATCGCTAAAACGCATCATCGGCAGGACCGGACCAAATGCCTCCTCGCAAACGACCGCCGCATCCTCAGGCGGATTGTCGACCAGCGTCAAGGGAATGAAATAGCCTTCCCCCTGCGACACGCTGCTACCGCGCAGAAGCGTAAGCCCATTGGCCTCGGCATCCGCTATCAGCGCTGTAACCCTGCGATACTGCGCAAGATTTTGTACCGGCCCATGCGTGACGCCCGGCGTCTCCCCGTCGCCAACCACAGCGGCAAGGAGGCGGGCATGCAACCGGTCGCGCACTGCGTCGTAGATATCGGCGTGTACATAGAGCCGCTTGGTTGCGATGCAAACCTGAGCGCTGTTGAAAAAGGCGCCCGCAAACATGGCATCGGCGACCGTATCAGGGTCAGCGTCAGGCAGGACGATCGCGGCATCGTTGCCCCCCAATTCAAGCGTGATGCGCTTGAGATCACGCGACGCAGCCTCCATCACCTTCTTGCCGGTAGCTGTAGAGCCAGTGAAGGAAATTTTTGCAAAGCCGCTATGGGATGAGATGAGTGGTCCCAGCGCATCGTCGCCAGAAAGCACATTGAAAACGCCGGCGGGCAGGATATCCCTTGCAAGCTCGCCAAGCTTGAGCGCGCAGAGCGGCGTATAGGGCGACGGCTTTAGAACCACGGTATTGCCCGTCAACAACGCAGGGGCAATTTTCCAGATCGTCAGAAGGAAGGGGAAATTCCAGGGAACGATCGCCGCGACAACGCCAAAGGGAACATGATGCACCTCGACGCGACGCGTCGCACTGTCTTCCACCACCTCAACAGGTACGTCCTGCGCGACCACCGCCCGAAGCCAGGTCGCACCCGAGAGAATCTCGCGCGTGGCAAGTGCCAGTGGCCGACCCTGCTCGCGCGTGAACAACGCGCCAAACCCGGCAGCGTTCGCCTCGATCGCATCGGCCAATGCAAGCAGTGCCCGACGCCGCTCTACAATGGGAGTATCGCGCCATTGGGGAAAGGCAGTCTGCGCCGCATCGACGGCGCGATCAAGAAGCGCGGCGTCCGCTGCCGGGGCCGAGGCGAAGGCTTTTCCCGTCGCCGGGTTTATGACAGCGACCTGATCGGGGGTCACGATCCTGGCGCCAGCTATAGTGATCGTGAAATCATCGTCAAACGTCATCACCAACTCCGGATTGATGTGCAGGGCTGGCAATCCAAGCTCTGGCGAGGGTCCAGCCGCTTTTGGGGAAAGGGCAGGTCAGCGCGGAGCCATTCTGATGGCGCCATCAAGCCTGACGTCCTCACCGTTGAAATAGCCGCAGGTGATCATCGTTTCTGCCAGCTGGGCAAATTCCTGGGGCAGGCCTAGGCGCGGGGGAAACGGCACCGTAGCCGAAAGCTTGGCCTTAAACTCCTCGCTCGCTCGCGCGAACATCGGCGTGCTGAAAAGGCCAGGGAGAATGGTGTTGATCCGAATGGCTTCACGCGCAAGGTCGCGTGCGATAGGCAACGTCATGCCGACCACCCCGGCCTTGGAAGCTGCGTAGCCGACCTGTCCGACTTGACCGTCTTCGGCCGCAACTGACGCGGTATTGATGATAACGCCGCGATCTCCATCGGCGAGCGGCGCCAGGGTCATCATGCCGGCTGCGCTCTTGGTGATGCAGCGAAACGTTCCCAGCAGATTGATCTGGACGATCCGCTCGAAACTTTCGAGCGAATGGGTCGTAATCGCGCCGGTCTCACGATCGCGCGACGCGGTCCTGGCCTTGCCGCTCCCGATGCCGGCACAATTAACCAGAATGCGCTCCTGACCTATTGCTGCTCGCGCTGCTGCAAAGCCTTCATCCACCGAAAGAGCGGACGACACATCCACAGGACAGAAGATTCCGCCCAACTCTGCTGCCAAAGCTTCGCCGCGATCCCTGTCGAGGTCGAACAACGCAACCTTGACGCCATGTCCAGCCAGCCGGCGAGCAGTCGCTTCACCCAGCCCGCTTGCCCCGCCTGTGACGACGGCAGCAATATCCGATCCCAAAATCATACGCTCTTTCCTGTCAAAGGCCCGACGAGGTTTTCATTCATGCGCTCTTGCCGCAGTTGCGAGCGGCGCACCTTCCCCGCCTCGTCCCGCAATTGGAACTGGGTAAACTCAAAACTGCGCGGCAATTTGTAACTGACAAGCCGACTGCGCAGGAACGCGATCAAATCGTCAGCGCCCGGTCGGCTAGAAGACCCGTCATTCAATTTGACGATGGCGTGCACTGACGCGCCGAGATCCTCGTCAGGAAGACCTATAACGACAGCAGTCTCGACCGCAGGATGCTCCATGATCGCATTCTCGACCTCGGCAGGATAGATATTCGATCCGCCCGAAATGACGAGGTCGGTCCTGCGATCAGCGAGATAGAGATAGCCATCGGCATCAACCCAGCCGTGGTCGCCAAGCGATTCATAGTCGCTGGTACCAGAGGGCTGCTGCGCGCCGATATAATGATAGGCCTTTTGCGGATTATTGGGCTTCAACCAGACTTCGCCGATCGATCCGCTGGGCAGTTCGGCGCCTGCCTCGTCGAGAATGCGAACACTGCAATTTTTCGGTCTGCCAACAGAACCTTCGTGCAGCACCCACTCCGTGCCATTGATGGTTGTCGCCCCCACAGACTCAGTGCCCGCATAGGCCTCGTTGATTTTCTCCGCGCCGATCCAGTCGATCCAGGCATGTTTGAGCCAGCGCGGCATGGGCGCTGCCATGTGCCAGATATTGCGTAACGAAGACAGGTCGTAGCGCGCCTTTACGTCGTCCGGCAAACGCCATATGCGAAGCATCATGGTCGGCACGAAGTTGATGCTTGCAACGCCATGGCAATCGATGAGCCGCAACGTCTCTTCTGCGTCGAACTTTGCAAGATTGATCAGCGGATTGCCCTTGAAGAGGGCATTATGCGCCATCGAAAAGGGCGCGTTATGATAAAGCGGTCCCGGATTTAAAACCGTTTCACCGTCCGCAACCCCAAGATAAGTGGATTGACTATCGTACAGCGCGGGCTTGTGATCCACGATGATCTTGGGTCGCCCGGTCGACCCCCCTGATGACATGGCCTTCCAGTGCGAGGACACGATATCGGGCAACGGACCCTTGCCGGTTTCCGACAAGCCCCAGTCTGCTGAAATCGCGCCAACGCTTGACAGTCGATCCGCTTCGCTGGCGATCACCGCTGCCGGGCGCGCCAATTCGAGCATTGCAGCAAGTTCGGCTGCTGAACTGCGCCAGGATGCGGCATGGGGTACCGCGCCCAGTTTCCATATGGCAAATGTCCACTCAAAGAAGAGCAGCTCATTCTTGAGCGCAATGGTTACAAGATCATTTGCGCCCACGCCAAGCGCGGACAGCGCATAAGCGCGCCGCGTTGATCGCTCGTCGAGATCGCCCCAGCTAAGCGCCTCCTCGCCGACACGAACAGCTATAGTGTCCCGACCCAGCCGCGCCGCGTGGTGGTGCGGAATGTCGCGGAGCGGAATGGATGCCATGACCGCCCCCGCCTTATCGGATCGTCGTCTTGAGCGTGCCGCCCGCTATCAGCTCGACGACCGAACCGTCGGGTGCCCAAAGCGTCGTGTCGCCGACGTCGACCAGAGCAGGCCCCGACAAACGATGTCCAACCCGGAAATCGGCGGCTGCAAACACGGGAACATTCGTCGGTGCATCAGGCTGTAGATACACGTCCCGATGACTGATAGGCACCAGATTGGCGTCTTCAACCTGATCAAGCGACTGTGGCAAGACAGCCCGGATCGTCTTGCCGATGCCGGTCACGCGCAGCGTCGAAAGCTCGATCGGCGTCTTGGCAGTGATGCTGCTGGCCCCGAACTGCCGAATATAGCTGTCCTTGAAGCCCTGGAGCAAGCCTTGCGAATCCAGCTCCTCCTTTTCGAGCGTGAGGGTCAGCGATGCGTTCTGCCTGTGAAAACGCACCTCCGCCTCGCAATGGACCGAGCGACTATTGGGTTCGACATCCTGCGCAGCAAGATCTTCCTCGGCCCGTTCAATCAGTTCACGCAGGGTTTCATAGGCATCATTATTCTTAAGGGGCAAAAACTGATCGACCGCACGTGAACGCTCACGCCGAATATCTGCGGTAGCGGCCCCATAGGCTGACAAAACCGAAGCGAGTGCAGGCGTCAGAACCCAGGGCAGATCGAGTTCCTTTGCCATCGCAGTAGCAAATAGCGACCCTGATCCGCCAAAAGCGATCACACCATAGCGACGGGTATCAAGGCCACCGGACGATATGCGCGCGCGCATCGCCTTGCTCATTTCAGCCAGTGCAATCTCGCGGATGCCATGGGCAACAGCCATCGCATCCATGCCCAAACGCTCACCGACGCGTGCGCAGGCTGCCCGCGCACCCTCGACATCGAGCTGCATCCCACCACGATTGAACAATTCAGGATCGATATAGCCCAGCAAGACCATGGCGTCCGTCACCGTCGGCTCCGTGCCGCCCCGACCGTAGCAGACCGGCCCTGGCGTAGCGCGCGCCGATTGCGGTCCTACCCGCAAGAGACCGCGATCATCGATCCACGCAATCGAGCCACCGCCTGCACCTACCGACTCCACGTCGATTGCCGACTGTCCGATCACGATCCCGCCCAGCTCGGCGGTATGACGGCGTTCCGGCACACCGTTAGTGACGACAGCAACGTCGATGCTGGTGCCGCCCATGTCGCAGCAAATGGCGTCGGGCAAGCCCACTTTCATCGCCACTTCTCCAGCCGCAACAGAACCCGCTGCAGGGCCCGAAGACGCGAGCGCGAGAGGTGTCTGTCGCGCCTCCTGCGCGCTGATCGCGCCGCCGCCCGAATGCAGGAGGAGCATCGGGCATTGCAGGCCTAGCGCCCGCAATTGCTCTTCAAGTTCCTCGACGCCATCGAGCGCATCTGCCGCAAAAGCATTGAGCACTGCCAGAGTGGTCCGTTCATATTCACGCATGATCGGATGCAGGTCGGCGCCGCTATAGACCGGAATCTGCGGGAAATGTTCCCTGAGTAACGCTACCGCCTGTTGTTCGTGCGCCGGGTTGCGGAAAGACCAGAGAAAGGACACCGCAAGGGCATTCACGCCATTATGGGTTATCATATCCTGCGCCGCGGCCACGAGATCGCCTGCGACCAGAGGCCTGATGATCTCCCCTGCTCGATCGATCCGTTCTTCAATGCCGCGCACCGCTTCAGGCTCTACCGGCATCCAGAATTTTTCGATCCATCCCTCACGCACGTCGCGGTGATTGCGCATCGCGTGAAGGTGATTTTCAAAACCCTTCGTTGTGAGCAGACCGACCGTCCGACCCCTGCGCGTCGCCAGAACATTCGTGACCGCCGTGGTGCCAAGGCCGAACCGGGTTACACGACGCATGAGCTGAGCAGGCGTCAGTCCGGCATGTTCGGCCAGCATCGAGCAGGCACCCATCACGCCATCGCTAAAGCGTGCCGGATTGGTCGGCGACTTGGCTCTCCAGGTGGTTTGACCATCACTGCACACCGCGTCGGTAAATGTGCCGCCGACATCGATGCCGATGACGTAACCGGATTGCGTAGCAGCATAGTCACCCGCAGCGAGACTGGCATTCTCATTCACAAACATCACTCCCATATCCGACCAAAACATCTATCCAATCAAAGCATGGCTGTTGGGCGGCATCATCTCTTGCATCGGTCAATCAGGCTGTCAGCCGACTGCTTCGACCTGTTGCAGCACGTCCTGCGGGTGTGCGGCGTCCGTCCACCGTTTCGGCATAGAAGCCGAGCTGCACTCGTCGCCGGTGGGAACGACATCCACCAGAAGCAAATAACCCGTGACAGGATCGAGATAGGCCGTGATCTCGACGTCAGGATGGGTCACGACGAAATTGCTGATACGGGGGCACCCCTCGGTCCAGTGGGCCGGGCTGAGCGCCAGCGGCGTATCCGATCTGGCGCTCACGGCAACCGACCCGCGTTGCTCGATGCCGATAGCCAGCGGTCCAGCCGCACCTGTGGATGCTTCGCGCAAGCGGTCTGTCCAGGTCAGCGGATTGGGCGCTGGCGTCGCCTTCGCGAGCCGCTGCTTGAGAATGTCGGCCCGGCTCGCCTCTGTCGCTCCACGATCGCCTGTCACGACTCCATAGATCCCGGCCGCTTCCGCGCTGGTCATCAGTCCGCGGGCTACTTCGCGTTCGACCTGCGCGACATCACGCAACAGTGGATCGCCCCAGCCGCCGCCGTTGCTCACTTCGAGCATAAGCATATCGCCCTCGTCCAGACGAATACCGTCGGTATGGCAGGCCAGCGGCTCAACCTCTGCGTTGGCGGCGCGGCGCACATGGAAGCGCGTGATATTGCCTGGCAATCCGCCGGCGGAACCGGGAATGGGCAAGCGCTCGCGATTGCCCATGATGGTCAGACTCAGTTCCTTCGTGCCGGCGACGGAATAGGCGAGCGAGGTCGGCCGACCAGCCGAGAACTGGCCGCCACCGCCGGTACCCGACCGGAGCCTGCGCCATTCGAACATGATGGGATACCAGGACTCGAGGATCTCGACATCGACAAGGTCAATGAGCTGACCGCTGCCGACCAGCTCGCGGGAAAATTCTATGCCATCACGACAATGCGCCGCCGACGCGCCGCCCAACGCTCCTTCAAGCATGATCCAGCCTTGCGGCTCACCTTCCAGCCCTTTGCCTGAAAGAGTATGCAACGCAGAGCCGGAGCTTGACGGCGGTCCAGACAAATGGGTGCGTCCCCGCGCCTGCGGCGAAGCGGCCAATGCAAGGTTGAGCGCCCGCACGCCGACTTCCATCGCATTCTGCCCGACTTCAAGATGTGGGCCACCGATCGGCGCAGGAAGCTGGGCATCGACGATCGAACCAGGGTCGCACACCACGTCGAAGGCCCGGAAAATCCCCTCGTTGAACGGCAGGCCGCGCGCAAGGTAGGAGGAGATGCCGACACCCAAGAGGCTTTTGATAACATCTGGCTTGGAGTTGAAATAATGTTTCGTCTGACCCGACGCCCCGCGATAATTGAAGGTCAGATGGCCGCCTTCGACCTTGAGTTCACACGGAATGTGATAGAAATCATCAGTCCATTCCGTCCAGCTGCGCGCGATATAATATCCCGGCTCGAGCTCAGCGATCCGGCGGCGCACTTCAGCTTCGGTCAGGTCCGAAAGCGTGCTTACCACTTCGCCGAACACCAACTCGCCATAATCGCCCACGATCCGAAGAACCTGGCCGCACACCACGGTGGCCCCGGCGATCAAAGAGCGTAGGTCCATCTCCACAACATCGGGCAGTCGAATATTGTTACGCAGAATAGCGAAGATGTCATGCTGCTCCACCCCCTGGCGGAACAGCCTTACCGGCGGAAGACGAAAGGCTTCCTGATACACCTCGGTCGCAGACGTCGAGAAGGAGCCGGGCACCATGCCGCCCATATCCATCATATGGGCAGAAGCCCCGACCCACGCGACAATTGTGCCATCGACGAAAACGGGAATATGCACGATCACGTCCTGCGCGTGCAGACCTCCACCATTATAGGGATCGTTCACCAGGAACACATCGCCATCGGCAATCGTGTCGGCATGCACGTCGAGAATGGCGCGAATGCCATTGCCGCCGATGTGGAACGCAATCTGAACCTTTCCACCCCCGACAATCAGTTCGCCCTCAGCACTGTAAATGGCGCAGGAACAGTCTTTTGACTCCGCCACAACCGGGCTGATCGCATTGCGAATGATCGTACGGGCACCATCTTCGGCTATCGCCTCGAATTTGCACCGAAGGACTTCTAGGACAATGGGGTCGATCATGAGCTAATATCCGCCATTTTTTGTTCGAGGGAGCTGCGAGAACATGGACACTCAGAATCGCAGCGTTGCTTCGGCGCCGAAGGTGCGCGGCGCACCCCAGGTGCCGGTTTGCTGGAATGCCGAGCTCTGGAAGAAACCTGATGTCTTATATTTGGTGTCAGCAATGTTCTTTATGAAGGCGCGCAGCGTGAACTTGTCGCTCGCCGGCGAAAAGGACACAAAAGCATTTTGCAGGCTATAGGCGCCCTGCTTCAGCAACGGGGTGGCAAATTCGTCATAATAGACATTGCCGCTGAAGTAGGACTCCCCGCGCAAGACGATCTTTGCGCCACTCTGGAACTCATGCTCATATTCAAGGCCAACATTGACGGTGTAATTGGGTGCTCGGTTGAGCCAGTTGCCCTTGACATTGACGAAGGTCGATGTGGCAGCCGTACCGCACGCACCAAGGAATGCTGTATTGTTGCAGGTCGTGAAATCCGTATATTTGGCGCTCTGGACCATCCCTGCGGCATCGAATTTCAGACCATCTGTCAGGACTGCCTGAAATTGCGCTTCCACACCATAGATGCGAGACGCCGCTGCATTGCGGACCTGGAAGACGGACACGCCGTTGATCAGCGCGACATTCTGGACCTGGAGGTCGGAATAGTCGTAATAATATCCAGCCACATTGAGCCGTATGCGACCATTTGCCAGATCGCTTTTGATGCCGACCTCACCGCCCTTGATCTTTTCCGGATCATAAGGATTGACGGCCGTAACCTGGGAGGCGAATCCGCCAGATTTGAAGCCCTTTGAATATTGCGCGTAAGCCATGACGTCGTTTGCCAGATCGACCTGAATACCAAGCCGTGGCGTCCATGACTCGAACGAGGCCTTGGTCAAGGTCGGCGCAAGACCGGTAATCGTCGTGCCATTAGCCCGGTCTATGAAAAAAGATTGCAACGCTGACTTTTCGTCATGATTGAACCGAATGCCGGCAATCAGACGGACGCTGGGCGTTATTGAAAAAGTATGATCGGTAAAGACGGCATAGGATTTCGATTTTTGCAGGGTACTGAAACGAAGCCTCCCTGTCGAAAAAATCGTGAGATCCGTATTGATATCGGCCTTGTCGTCATAGTAGAAAAATCCCAAAATCGACTTCAGCCTGTCGTCGAAGAGACTTGCGTTCAGATTGAATTCTTGCGTGAACGTGTTGGTGTCGGTGACGAATGTCGTTGGCCCACGAAAAGGCGCGGTCGCGCTGCCGTCAGAATCGATCACCATGAACTGGTGATAATCCTGATAGGCCGTGATCGACTTGAGCGAGACCTCGTCCGTCAAATCCCAGTTGATCGTCCCGATTGCCTGATAATAGTCGCTGTCCAGCTTCGCATCGACATCCGTATAGGTTTCGTGCGCACGATAGGATTGTGGCTGACTTGCAGCGTTGATCGCTGCATTGAGCGATGGCGCAAACGGGAAAAAGGATGTCGAGGACTTGGAGCCAAGACCTATACCCTCGACAGAGACCGTCAGCCGATCGGTTGGTTTGAATTCGACCACCGCACGTCCGCCGACCACGCGATATTCTTCGAGACTGTCGCGCGGCGCATTAGCATTGAGGACTTTGGTAAAACCCTTCGACTGGTTGTCATACAGGCCGGTGATGCGCACACCAATCGTATCGCTGAGCGGCCCCGATACACTGCCCGCCACGCCATAACGATCATAATTGCCTACGCGCCCAGTGATCTCGCCTTCAAATTTGTCGCTCGGCCCGCGCAGCACGTAATTTACAGCGCCGCCAGTGGCGTTACGCCCATATAACGTACCCTGCGGGCCGGCCAGCACTTCGACGCGCTCAAGATCGACCATCGCGACATCGATGCTACGCGACCGCGGCTGATAGGCGCCATCGATATGGGTCGCGATCGAGGGGTCGTCCGTTCCCGAAGTAAGGCCGGTACTGATCCCGCGCAGCGTTATGAGATTTGTGCCAAAAAGATTGCCGACGACAAGCGATGGCACCTGGGACTGAAGATCCGATACGCTGCTAATCTGCCGAAGTTCGAGCGCCTCCTGCCCGATCGCCGTAACAGAGGCTGGCACGTCCTGAACATTCTCTGAGCGCTTTTGCGCTGTGACGACGATGTCGGCGATCCCGACTGCAGGTCGATCGGTGCGAGCTGCGTCCTGCGCCATCGCACCTGCAGACAGCGCCAGGAGAGACAGGCCACTGCTCGCCGTAAGCAAACCGATTTTTAGTTTCGCCTTCACCATCTCTCCATCTCCCTACATCCGTCCGTATTTGATCTATCTGGCGCCATCTTTTTTCTGGCTGCCAAGGTCGGCGGTGTGAGGGAAATTGACATCAAGTTTGCTGATCGTCAAGCATATACTTGTCATCTATCAAACAACTGTGCCGCAGCCCCGGGGCTTCAGGCAACAAGGCATTGCCGGCCAGACGGACGGCCCGTTAATCCTGCCTGCTAGACAAACAGCGCGATGGGCAAGGTGCAACCACCATAGTCACGCACGGAAATTTGGCTTCTCCATGCTACTGCCCCAGACCCAAGAAGACGCTGCTCCTGCAACAAACTTGACGGACATCAACCAAGATGGCAACTCATGGCCATTATCTAGCAAAGGCCCGCCTGTCGTCCCAGGAACCGACGCGCGATGCCCTAAAGGAAAGACGGCGCCTGAGTGCGCGCCGCGTTGGAGGATGCGAACGATGGTGCCTGCCGAGCACATAGCAGTTATCGTGGGAATCGGAGAGCGCGTCGAGCGATCACGAGACCCCTTGTCGGTTTGCGAGCCCACGAGAATGATCGCCAAAGCTCTTCAAAATGCCGACGCGGACGCGGGTGGCGGATGGCTCGAAAAGCTGGATTCGGTCGATCTGGTCGCGCTGACCAGCTGGCGCTACACAAATCCGGTCGGCGATATATGTGCCAAGGTCGGGATCGCGCCCGCCCTGGCGACAAACAGCCGCCGCGGTGGGGAAACACCTGTGCGTCTTTTGCATGAGGCTGCACTCGAGGTTGTTCGGGGCGAACACAGGGCCTGCGCGATCGTCGGTGGGGAAGCGACCAATGCACGCGCGCAAGCGCGTAAATCGGGCGCAAAGCTGCCTTGGTCGGACATGGCCCCATCAGACCAAAGCGCCCAATTTGCAGGACTTTCAACCGTTCGCAGTCCGCTGGCCGAACGCTATGCCATGCTGGATCCAGCCAGCATCTACCCGCTATACGAAACAGCAAGCCACGCTGCCTGGGACCTGTCTCCGGCGCAGGCCCATGATGAATCGGCCAAGCTATGGGCGCTTTACGCGCAGGCTGCCGGCGACAATCCATCCGCCTGGATGGAGACGCCGCCATCTGCCGAGACGATCGGGACCATCGGTCCGGATAATCGTCTGATCAACTGGCCCTACCCCAAGCTTATGGTCGCCAATCCGTCGGTGAACCAGGCATCGGCGTTCATCGTCACCACATTGGCCCATGCCAGGAACGCTGGTATCCCAGAGGATAAGCTCGTCTACATATTGGGCGGAGCGGCTGCAAACGAACCAGCGAATTTCCTCGACCGGGACCGATATGACCGCAGCACAGCGCAGGAGGCAGTCCTCAGCGCCGCTCTCGCGCAGGTCGGCGGCGTGGAAGAACTCACATTCATGGAACTGTACAGCTGTTTTCCGATCGTGCCCAAGATGGCGTTGCGCTTCATGGGCATTGAGCAGGACCAGGCCGCGCCAAGCGTGACCGGCGGCCTGACCTTTTTTGGCGGTCCGCTGCACAATTATATGAGCCATGCCATATGCGCGATGGTGCGCGCCTTGCGGGCGCATCCTCATTCGAGCGGCCTGCTTTACGGTCAGGGCGGCTATGTCACGAAGCACCACGCCCTGCTGCTTGGGTCAGATGCGCCGCAGGACACGTTAGCAGCCGACTGGTCGGTACAGGCAGAGGCCGACCGGAATCGAGGCCCCTCGCCGCAGGTTCGGGAGGACTATGCCGGCCCAGCTACGCTGGAGGCGTTTACCGTGCGCCACTCGCGAGATGGCGAGCCGGATCAGGGAATTGTCGTGGTTCGAACACCTGCGGGAGAACGAACCCTTGCCCGCGTGCCTGGGCACTACAGGGAAACTATTGACCTTCTCGAGGCGTGGGACCGCAGCCCCGTTGGTACCGATGGCATGATCACGCTTTGCGACGATGGCGATGCCGTCTGGCAGCCCCTTGCGACAACGCCCCTCAGTATCCGGAGACTGGAAGCATGATGAGCAGCGATGATCGGCCGTTGGCTGGCCTGCGCGTTCTTGACCTTGTGGAGGGAACGCTTGGCGCAATTGGCAGGATTTTGGGGGAATGGGGCGCACAAGTTGTTCGGATCGAGCCGCGTGCAGGCGGCAGGGATCGTTATGCAGGGGAGCAGGTAGGCGGAAACGCTCTTGGCTTTGCGGTCTCAAATCTGGGAAAGACATGCATTGCCCTGGATTTAGAGCGGCCTGACGATCGTAGCGAATTTGAAAATCTCGCGCGCGACTGTGATGTCTTAATAGAGGGATCGCAACTCCAGCGCTCCATGTCTTGGGACCTTGACATCGAGGCGCTCAGGCGCGCCAATCCGGGACTGGTCATACTTTCGCTCAGTGGCTTTGGGGCCAATACCAGTTTTAGCGCGTGGCAGGTCACCGATCCGGTGCTACACGCCATGAGCGGCGAACTATCCCGCTCCGGCCTGCCTGACCGGGAGCCTCTTTTGCCACCTGGAGAGCTTGCCCTGCACTGCGCGGCAGGACAGGCATTGCTCGCCATCCTCGCCGCGCGCTACGCCACTGTTACAGGCGGCAGCGGCGACTGGCTCGATATGTCGCTGCTCGACGGTGCAAGCGCGGCACTTGATCCAGGCTATGGCAGTTCTGGCAGTGCGGCCCAGGGGGTTCCTGCAAGCAAGCTGCCGAGGGGCCGACCCGAAGCCCGCTTCCAATATCCTATCATCGCCTGTGCGGACGGTTATGTGCGTATCTGCATGCTCGCGCCGCGCCAGTGGCAGGCGATGTACGAATGGCTCGGCAAACCGGAAGAATTTGCAGATCCATCCTTCAACACCCTGCGCGCGCGCTATAAATCAAAGACGCTCATACCGCGCATTGCCGCGCTATTTGCCAATAAGTCACAAGCCGCGCTGGAAGAGGAAGCACAGCGGCGCGGCCTCCCGCTCTCGCGCGTGATCGGGCTCGAGCAAGCGTTGTCGTCTCCACAATTTGTCAGCCGCGATGCTTTTGCCGACGTAGAAATCGCGCCAGGGCTCACAGTCGCGGTGCCCAATGGCCTTGTCGAATTTGACGGCGTCCGTGCGGGCATCATCGGCCCACCCCCGGCACTGGGCGATGGACAGGCCGTACGCGCGAAGCTGTGGCCCGATCGCCCTATGCCTGCCCGGACTTCTGCAGCATCGGCCAACAGGCTGCCGCTTTCGGGGCTTCGCGTGCTCGATCTGGGCGTGATCGTCGTCGGCGCGGAAACCGGCCGGCTGCTCGCGGACCTTGGCGCCGATGTGATCAAGGTGGAGAATGCGGGCTTTCCTGACGGAAGCCGCCAGACCCGGGGCGAGCCTATCAGCGTCAGCTTTGCTGTCGGCCACCGCAATCAGCGCAGCCTGGGCCTCAATCTGCGCTCACAGGAAGGCAAGGCCCTGTTCCTCGACTTTGCAGCAAAAGCCGATGTCATACTTTCCAACTTCAAGCCCGGCACATTGGCGTCGCTTGGCTTAGCGCCGGACATCCTGCTTGCCGCTAATCCCAGACTTGTCATCGTCGATAGTTCTGCATTTGGCCCTACTGGGCCAGAAAGCAGGCGCATGGGCTATGGCCCATTGGTTCGGGCTGCGGCAGGGTTAAGCCTGCAATGGCGCTACGCGGACGATCCGACAAGCTTTAGCGATGCCCTAACCGTCTATCCGGACCATGTTTGCGGTCGCATCGGCGCGGCAGGTGTCATCGCCTTGTTGCTGCGCCGCCTGCAGACCGGCCAGGGCGGCACTTTAAGCGTGGCGCAGGCCGAAGTCATGCTCGGGCATATGGCCACCGACATCGCCAGAATGTCGGCTCAAGCCCGCGGTCATGAAGTGAAATTGCAAACTGAAATCGCAGCGCCCTGGGGTGTCTATGCCTGCAAAGGCGACGACGAATGGTGCGTCGTTACGGTGCGCGATGACGCTGACAGACGTGCACTGTGCCATGCCATTGGGCGAGCCGACCTGCTTGATCGTCCCGCCGCATCTGCGGCCTCTGAGCAGCATATTGCCGGCAAGGCCCTTGATCTTGCCCTTCGCGACTGGGTGGCCCGTAGAGGTCCGGGTGAGGCAGCCCAAATGTTGCAGGCGGCCGGCGTTCCTGCCGGTGCCATGCAGCGCGTTTCCGATCTGCCGGCCCATCCCTATTTTTCCGAGCGCGGTTTTCTGCGACCCGTATCGCATCCGCAGATCGAGGAAACATTCTTCGCGGAAAATCTCCTGGTCGAAGCCTGCCAACTCGCCCGGCCACCACAAAGGCCTGCACCGATGCAAGGGCAGCATACTGCCGAGCTGGCACGAGAGTTGCTCGGCTTAAATGACCGTGTAATCGAGACGCTGACCGATCTCGGCGCGTTCGAGGTACAAGCGGGCATTGCGGTCGATGTCAGCCCCTGACCGACAAAGCGGATGCTGGAGGGACGAGGCAAAGCATTGTCCCTCCAGAGCGTAGCCTGGATCGTCAGATCCGCTCGATGATCAGCGCCGGCGCCATTCCCCCGGCCGCACACATGACCACCAGCCCACGTTTGAGATCCTGTCTTTCCAGTTCATCGAGCAGCGTTCCCACCAACATCACACCGGTTGCGCCGATCGGATGACCAAGCGCAATCGCGCCGCCATTGACGTTCACTTTGCTACGATCGAGCGACAGGGCGCGAATGAACTTTTCCGGTACGACCGCAAAGGCTTCGTTCACTTCCCAAAGGTCGATATCGTCAGGGGTCAACCCCGCTTTGGCCAGGACCTTGGCGGTGGAAGGTACGGGCCCGTTGAGCATGAGCGTGGGATCGTCGCCCAGTTCCGCCATGGCGACAATTCGGGCGCGCGGCACAAGTCCGTGTTTGCGGGCATAGTCGGACGATGCGAGAAGAAGCGCCCCTGCACCATCGACAACACCCGCCGAGTTTCCTGCATGATGGACGTGGTTGAATATAAGGTCGGGATAAGCTTTTCGAATAAGGTCTGCAAAGCTGGTTCCAGACGCGTCAAATGTCGCGTCTGCCGCATGGGCAAAAGCTGAAGGCAGTGCGGCCAACCCCTCTCGCGTGGTCTGGGGCCTGGGATATTCCTCGCGGTCGAGCGCAAGGCGGCCATCCTCATGATAGACTGGGACCAAAGAGCGATCGAACCGACCTCCGGCAATGGCGCGGTCGGCCCGACATTGGCTTTCATACGCCAACTCATCAAGCACTTCGCGATCAATACCTTCCAGCGTCGCGATCGCGTCGGCGCAAAGGCCCTGGCTTGTCTGCGGATGGCGAGCGCGAAGCCGCGCGTTGCCTGCGTCTGGAAGGAACGGGACCGCCGGGTCACGTGGCAGCAGTTTACGATAGGACATCAGCTCGGCGCCGCCTGCGATGTTGAGATCCTCCATGCCCGCCATGATCTTGGCCGCCGCGAGACTGACTGCGGTCAGACTGGACCCACAAAAACGGTGAATGGTGACACCGCTTGCCCTGGTGTCAAAGCCTGCGTCCAACGCGGTCATGCGGCCAAGGTCATTGCCCTGCTTACCCGCTTGTTGCCCGTTGCCCCAGATGATGTCCTCGACATCGGCAGTGTTTATACCGGTTCGATCGGCCAGCGCCCGTAACACGGTCGCACCGACTTGCTGAGGATGAATGTCGGTGAGGGCACCCTTGCCGATCTTGCCGATACCACGCGGTGTCCGGCATGCGTCGATGATCCATGCTTCCTGCATTCTTTCCTGCTCCTTCTCCGGACTGTTGCCCAGACCTCCATGTTTTGCAGCTGTAGGGACAGCCGTTGGCACGGGATTTAGCGTAATTTCGGCGGAAACTGTCAAGCAGTAACTTGACGAGCATCAAATAAATTGCTGTTTGCTTAAAAACGTCCACGCAGCGAATCGCCGTCAAGGCCACGGCGCGAACCAGAACAAGACATGGGAAAGGATGGGCTGTGCACTTTGAGCTGAGCGAAGAACATCAGATGGTGACCGAGCTCGTCACGAAGTTCGCTCGCGACTTCATGATGCCTCTTGAAGCCGCGGTGATGGAGCGGGAAGCCTCCGGCAAGGAGATGTACGTCACCAAGGAAGAGCAGGCCAGCCTGGACGCCAAGGCGCACGAGCTGGGACTTTTTGGACTGGACGCACCTCTTGACATCGGCGGCGCGGACTTGCCCATGGTTGCCATGGTCGGTGTCGAGGAAGCAATCGGCTACACGGTAACACCCTATGTGTTGCCGCCAGACTCGCCCAATCTGCGCATGCTGATCGCCACCGTCGACGACCGTCAGCGCGAAGCCTATCTTACCCCCCTTGTCGCCGGGCAAACCAAGTCGGCCATTGGTATTTCCGAACCCGGCGCCGGGTCGGATCCTGCGATGATGAAGACGCGTGCCGTGCGCGATGGCGATGACTGGATCCTCAACGGACGCAAAATCTGGATTACCTATGCAGATGAAGCGGACTTCACCATTGTGATGGCGGTGACGGATCCCCAGAAGGGCGCGCGAGGCGGCATGAGTGCCTTTCTTGTCGATCGGGATGCACCAGGCTTTAACATCATGCGCCGCATTCCCATGCTCGGCGGCCAGTCGACCTATGAGATCGCGCTTGATGATTGCCGCGTCGAAGGGTGGAAGTTGCTGGGCATCGAAGGTCAGGGCTTTGCGCCGATGCAAACCAGGCTGGCAACGCGGCGCATTCAGATGGCGGCGTGGTCAATCGGGATGGCGCAGCGTGCACTCGACATGCTTATCGATTACGCCCCGCAGCGCGTCACGTTCGGGGCGCCCCTTTCTGAGCGTCAGACCATTCAATTCTGGGTCGCCGAGGCCGCTACCAAAATCCATGCCGCGCGTCTTATGGCCTATGATTGCGCGTGGAAGCTCGACAATGGTCGCGATGTCCGTTCCGAGATCAGCATGATCAAATGGTACGCTACCGAAATGGCCTACACGGTCGTGGACCAAGCCATGCAGGCGTTCGGCGGGATGGGCATGACGAAGGAAGTCCCGCTACAGCTCATGCAGGCAAAGCTGCGGACGATGCGCGTCTATGATGGGCCAACCGAAATCCATAAATGGGTTATTGCGCGTGGCTTGCTTGGAACACGTAAGTAAAGCCGCAGGAACAGACAGTCATGATTTTTGCGTGTCCAGTCACCGAGCAGCGATTTCTCCTGCGCCACATAGCAGCCGTTGACGATCTTATCGGTAGCGATCGGTTCGAGACGCTTGACACAGATGTGATCGAGGCCATCATTCACGGTAGCGCCGAGTTTGCCGAGGGTGAATTCGCACCACTTCTCAGGATCGGCGACGACCCGGGGCCACGGTGGACGCAGGGCAAGGTCGTTATGCCCGATGGCTTTCGCGAGGCCTATGCCGCTTTCATCGAGAGCGGCTGGGGGACGATCGCATCCCCATCGGCCTATGGCGGTCAAGGCCTGCCCTTCAGCCTTGCAACCTTGGTGCTGGAAAATCTAAGCGCCGCAAATCTGGGTTTCGCAGCCTGCCCCACCCTCACTGCAGGGGCGATCGAGGCGATCGAGGCCCATGGTTCAACCGATCAAAAATCACGCTGGCTCCCCAAGCTGATAAGCGGCGAATGGTCGGGCACCATGAACCTCACCGAGCCACAGGCCGGTTCCGACGTGGGAGCCTTGCGAACGGTGGCAGAGCCGACAGAAAACGGGCTTTACCGCATCAAGGGCCAAAAAATCTTCATTTCATTTGGTGAGCATGATCTTGCTGCCAATATCGTGCATCTCGTCCTTGCACGCCTTCCTGATGCGCCGCCCGGTTCTAAAGGCATTTCTCTTTTTCTCGTGCCACGTCAGAGGCTCGATGCAGATGGAAACCCTGGCCCGGCCAATGACGTACGCTGCGCCTCAATCGAGCATAAGCTTGGTCTTCACGCGTCGCCAACCTGCATCATGGTCTACGGCGATAATGACGAATGTCTGGGCGAACTGTTAGGCTCTGAAAATGGCGGCCTGCGCGCCATGTTTACGATGATGAACAACGCACGGATCAACGTGGGAAATCAGGGCATTCAGGTCGCCGAGCGTGCGCGACAGCTTGCCCTCGCCTACGCCCGCGATCGCATTCAGTCTCCGCGGGCAGATCGCAGTTCGGGTCTGGAGCCTGTAGCGATTATCGGCCACCCCGATGTACGCCGGATGATCCTGCGCATGAACGCCCTTACTCAGGCCGCCCGCGCGCTGCTTTATTACGCATCTGGTCAGCTGGATCGTGCCCATCTGGGCGATGCGCAGGCGCTCGTACGGGCCGAACTGATGACCCCGCTTGTCAAAGCCTATGGATCAGACGTCGGATGTGAGGTCGCAGCTCTAGGCGTCCAGGTGCATGGGGGCATGGGCTTCATCGAAGAAACCGGCGCGGCCCAGCATTATCGCGACGCGCGGATCATGCCTATCTATGAGGGCACGAACGGCATTCAGGCGGCAGATCTCGTCGGCCGGAAGCTCGTGGGTGACAAAGGCATGGGTCTGGCGAGCCTGCTGGCCGAAATCAGAGCGGACGTCGGCACAGCGCCCACCATCATGGCCTTGGCCCAAGCCGTGGAACGGGTAGCCCAATGGATGATCGCCGCGCCCATCAACGATCGACTGGCGGGCAGCTATCCGTTCATGCAGATGACGTCCGTCCTGACCGCCGCCTGGCTGATGGCGCGACAGGAGGCGTTGCTTGATGCGGACGCAGACCCGCCGGATTTCGCGGCTGGCAAGCGTGCGGCCGTGCGCTTTTATCTCACCTGCATTGTTCCAGAGGCCACGGGTCTTGGCGCCGCAGCGCAATCTGGCGCCGCATTGCTCTACGACATCACGGACGAGGCATTGACGGCCTGACCCTCCGCCAGCGCACCTAACATATTTTGGAGATTTGCCCATGCGTTCAGCCGTCATCGTTTCCACCGCCCGCACCCCCATCGGTCGGGCCTATCGCGGCGCATTCAACAATCTACCCGCCCCGACCCTGGGCTCCCATGCCATCAGGGCAGCGGTAGATCGGGCAGGTATCGACCCTGGAGAAGTCGATGACGTGGTCATGGGCTGCGCCCTGGAACAGGGCCATGCCTATCCCAATGTGGCGCGACTGGCGCTGCTGGCAGCTGGCTTGCCCGATACTGTTTCAGGCATGTCCTTGGACAGGCAATGTGCATCGGGGCTTATGGCGATCGCCACAGCCGCCAAGCAGATCATCAGCGATCAAATGGACGTTACTGTCGCTGGCGGGCTTGAATCGATCAGCCTTATCCAGACGCCGGATTTGCGGTTCGCGCTCGACCCTCAATTACAAGCCCTTCATCCCGACATCTATATGCCGATGCTACAGACCGCCGAAGTTGTCGGTGCGCGGTACAAGATCGGGCGCGAAGCGTGCGATGACTATGCCTTGCAGTCCCAGCAGCGCACGGCGCATGCGCAGGCCTCCGGCAAATTTGACGACGAGATCGTGCCAGTTACGGCAACGATGCAGCAAATTGACAAGGCAACAAAAGAGATATCCCAAGTCGAGGTCACTTTGCGCAAGGACGAAGGCAATCGCCCGGAGACCACCCGTGAAGGCCTTGCTTCCCTGAAATCCGTGGTTCCTGATGGTATTGTCACTGCGGGCAATGCGAGCCAGCTCTCCGATGGTGCGTCGGCATGCGTTCTCATGGAGGAACAGCTTGCACAGCGCAGGGGTCTGACGCCGCTGGGCCGCTATGTCGGCATGGCGGTGGCTGGCACCCGGCCCGACGAAATGGGTATCGGCCCGGTCTTTGCCGTACCAAGGCTACTTGAACGCTTTGGCCTCTCGATCGAAGACATCGGTTTGTGGGAACTGAATGAAGCGTTCGCAGTGCAGCTTCTCTATTGCCGCGATACGCTCGGCATTCCCGACGAGCTGCTGAACGTCAACGGCGGTGCCATTTCGATCGGCCATCCCTATGGCATGAGCGGTGCGCGGATGGTGGGCCATGCGTTGATCGAGGGCAAGCGTCGTGGCGCTCGCCATGTCGTGGTGACGATGTGTGTTGGCGGCGGCATGGGCGCGGCGGGATTGTTCGAAATACTCTAAGGCCCGGTGGGAGACAATTCCATCCGGACACACCGAAATGCTGCCTAATAGAATGAGAAGCGCGATGCTGAGCTTTAAACGCACTGATGATATCTGCGAAATCATCTTTGAAAATCCGCCGGTGAACGCATTTGGCGCGTCTTTGCGCAAAGCGCTTCTCGAAGCGGTCAATCGCGCAGAGGATGATGCGCTGATCCGGGTTGTTCTGCTCCGCGGCGTAGGAAAGATGTTTTCCGCAGGCGCCGATATCAGCGAGTTTGACCGACCCGAGGAAGCACCAGGCCTGTCAGAGTTAGTCGATCGTATCGAAGCTTGCTCGAAACCCGTCCTTGGGGTGCTTCACGGTCAATGTCTGGGCGGTGGGCTGGAAGTGGCGATGGGCTGTCACTATCGCATCGCAGCGCGGAGCACGCGGATCGCCCTGCCTGAAGTGACGCTTGGCCTGTTGCCCGGCGCGGGTGGCACCCAGCGGCTTCCCCGCCTCATTGGCGCCATAGCCGCCCTGGACATGATCGTGACTGGTGCACCGATTTCTGCGCAGGAGGGCGAGGCGCTGGGATTGATCGATCAGCTGGCCGACGATCAGGAGCTTGCCTCGGTCGCGCTAGAATATGCACGAACACTTTCGACGCCGCGCCGGACTGGCGACAGAGCTGTAGCGGCGAGCGCAGACGAGGTGGACGCATACGTCGCGGCCAATCCCAGAAAATATGGTGGGCTAGAGGCCGATAAGGCGTGCGTCGAAGCGGTGAAGGCTGCGACCCACGAACCTTTTGCGCAGGGACTTGCCCTGGAGAAGTCTCTTTTCGACCGGCTCGTCAAAAGTGATCAGGCGCGAGCCCTTCAACATGCGTTCTTTGCCGAACGTCGCGCAGCTACCATAGCAGACTTGCCCAAGGATATGCCCAAGCGATCCATCGGGCAAGTCGGTGTGATCGGCGCCGGTACCATGGGCACCGGCATCGCCATGAATTTCCTGATCGCGGGCATCCCGGTCATTCTTGTCGAGAAGCAAGCAGACGCTCTGCAACGGGGTGTCGAAACGATAGCCAGGACATTTGCCTCAAGCGTCGCGAAGGGCAAGATGAAGGCGGATCAGGAGGGACGGGCCAACGCCCTGCTCACGCCGACAATCGCTTTCGATGCGCTCAGCGCGTGCGACCTCATCATCGAGGCCGTGTTCGAAGACATGGCGGTCAAGAAAGATATCTTCAGGACGCTCGACCAAATCGCCAAACCGGGCGCCATCCTGGCGTCCAACACGTCCTTCTTGGACATTGACGAAATGGCCGCCGTCACCCAGCGGCCAGACGACGTGGTCGGCCTTCATTTCTTCTCCCCGGCTAACATCATGAAGCTGATCGAAGTCATCAAGGGAGCGCAAACGGGCCAGGATGTGCTCGCGACCTGCATGGACCTGGCCAGACGGATCGGTAAAGCTCCGGTCCTTTCGGGCGTATGCTACGGATTTATCGGCAACCGGATGCTGCTGCCCAGGCTCGACCAGGCGAAACAATTGCTGCTGGAGGGAGCCACCATCGCGCAAATCGATTCCGTCAGCATACGGCTGGGACTGCCTGTCGGGCCGTTGCAGATGATCGATCTGGCAGGGGTAGATATCGGGTGGCATCGCGACCCATCCCGGATCGACAATCTCAATGATGCGCTTTGCGCCAGCGGACGGCTGGGCCAGAAAAGTGGCGCTGGCTATTATGACTATGACGACCGACGCAGACCCGTGTGCTCGCCGGCCGTCGACGCGATAATCCAGCAGTTCCGGGCGGAGGCCGGCATCGAGCCTCGGCCCGTATCGGACGAAGAGATCCTGGTCCGCACTGTTCATATCATGATCAACGAGGCAGCGCTGATCCTGGAGGAAGGGATCGCACAGCGTGCCTCCGACATCGACACGGTTTGGATGCTTGGCTTTGGCTGGCCGCGCTGGACGGGTGGTCCACTCTGGTGGGCGCAACAAAAAGGGGTCGATGGCATCGTCGAGGATCTCGAGCGGCATCGCGGTAGTTTTGATCCTTCTTTCGCCGTGGCGAAGTCGCTGAAAAAGGGATCGCAAAACTATCAACCTTTCTATCCGGCATAGATGAAAGAGCAAGCGATGGACGATCACATGCAGCGGTGGCGGCTGGACGGCAAGGTGGCCTTGGTCACTGGTGCATCAGGCGGGCTCGGCGCTTATTTTGCCAAAATTCTGGCGGCGGCCGGGGCCTCCGTCATCATCGGCGCACGTCGGCTGGACGCACTTCAAAGCGTGACAAGCGAGATCACAGCACTTGGCGGCATATGCGAAACCGTAAGCCTCGACGTCACGCGTGCCGATTCCATCGCCGCGATAGCGCCGGTTCTGGAGCGGGTGGACATTTTGGTGAACAATGCAGGGCTGGTGCGGGATCGCAGTGCGCTCGAACAGTCTGAAGAGGACTGGGATGCCGTGATCGACACCAACCTCAAGGGTATGTTCCTGATGGCTCAGGCGGTCGCCAGGGCCATGCAGCGACGCAATGCGGGCGGGACGATCATCAACATCGCATCAATTCTTGGCCTTCGCCAGGCTGGCGGCGTCCTACCCTATGCCGTGTCAAAGGCGGGTGCGATCCAGATGACCAAGACACTCGCGCTTGAACTGGCGCGCTACAAGATTCGGGTGAACGCACTGGCACCTGGTTACGTCGCCACGGAACTGAACGACGAATTCTGGCGCAGCGATCATGGCAAGGCGATGATCAAGCGGATACCCCAGCGCCGTCTTGGGCAAGTCGATGACCTGGAAGGCCCCCTGCTTTTGCTCGCTTCTGACCTCTCCACCTACATGACGGGATCGGTGATCGAGGTGGATGGCGGTCATCTGGTCAGTACGCTTTGAACAAGGATGAACAAGATGACTGATCGTGCCACTGCCATAGCGGATCGCGTGGAGGCATTCGTTCGCGATATTGTGGTTCCGTACGAAAAGGACGCGCGCCTTACCGTTCACGGTCATGGACCACCAGAGGACCTGGTAGCAGAACTGCGGGCCAAGGCACGCACAGCGCAGGTCATGACGCCGCATATTCTTGACGATGGCTCTCACCTCTCGCAGCGTGAGACCGCAATCATACTCAAGCGATCGGGTCTTTCTCCCCTCGGGCCTGTCGCCGTCAACACCATGGCGCCTGACGAAGGCAATATGTACCTGCTCGGCAAAGTCGGAACGCCCGAGCAGAAGGCCCGCTTTCTGGCACCTTTGCTGTCGGGAGAGGCTCGATCGGCCTTTTTCATGACCGAACCGGCAGCCGATGGCGGTGCAGGCGCGGACCCATCAATGATGCAGACCGAGTGTCACCTTGAGGGCAACCATTGGGTCATCAATGGCCGCAAGGCCTTCATCACCGGCGCGCAGGGCGCAAAAGTGGGCATCATCATGGCCAAGGCACCGGAGGGCGCGTGCCTGTTCCTAGTGGATCTGCCTGATCCCGCAGTCCGCATCGAACGACTGCTGGACACGATAGACAGCTCGATGCCCGGCGGCCACGCCATTGTCACCATCGACAATCTGCGCGTGCCAGCAGACCAGATGCTCGGCGCCAGCGGCGAGGGCTTCAAATATGCCCAGGTCCGCCTCAGCCCGGCGCGTCTCTCTCATTGCATGCGCTGGCACGGTGCTGCGACACGCGCGCAGGAGATCGCGACCGCCTATGCCTGCAAGCGGCAAGCGTTCGGTAAATTGCTTGTCGACCACGAAGGCGTCGGCTTCATGCTGGCGGAAAATCTGATCGACTTGAAACAGGCCGAACTGACGATCGACTGGTGCGCTGACGTGCTGGACGGCGGCTCGCTTGGCACGGCGGAAAGTTCGATGGCAAAGGTAGCGGTGTCCGAGGCACTGATGCGTGTGGCTGATCGATGTGTGCAGGTGATGGGCGGCACAGGTGTGTCCGGCGACACGATCGTGGAACAGGTGTTTCGGGAAATTCGCGCTTTTCGCATTTATGACGGCCCAACCGAGGTGCATAAATGGTCCCTGGCGAAGAAGATCAAGCGCGACTTCCTCAAGGCGCAGGTCGCATGAGCAGCGGCGACGACAATCTTGGGACCAGCGCGGTCCGCGAAGGCTATGCCTTTGACGAAGCGGCGCTCGCACGATGGATGGGTGCAAACGTGCCGGACTTTGCTGGACCGATGCGTGTCGAACAGTTTCGCGGTGGCCAGTCCAATCCTACCTACAAGCTGCTCACTGCGACCCGCGCCTATGTACTGCGTCGCAAGCCGCCCGGAAAGCTGCTCAAGGGGGCACATGCTGTAGAACGCGAGGCCAAGGTCCTGATCGGCCTGGCCAAGGCGGGCTATCCTGTCGCGCATGTTCACGCAGTGTGCACCGATGAGAACATTATCGGGACATGGTTCTACATCATGGATATGGTCGAGGGTCGCATATTCTGGGATGCGACCATTCCTGGCGTGCACAAGAACGAACGAGCGGCGATCTTTGATGCGATGAACGGCGCGATGGCACAGTTGCACCTGGTCGATTACAGCCATGTCGGCCTTGGCGATTATGGCCGCACCGGCAATTATTTCGAGCGGCAGATCGGTCGTTGGGCAAAGCAATATGAAGAAGACGCCGACGCCGGGCGGAACCCGGACATGGATCGGCTCATTGCATGGCTGCTGGATCATATGCCGGCCGGTGACGACGGATCCAGCCTGATTCACGGCGATTTTCGGATCGACAACATGATCTTCCACCCGACCGAGCCGAAGGTTCTGGCGGTCCTCGATTGGGAGTTGTCGACACTGGGACATCCCGGCGCTGACTTTGCCTACAACGCCATGATGTACCGGATGCCGCCTCATATCGTAGCAGGCCTCGGGAATGCAGACATTGCTGGCCTGGGCATTCCCAGCGAGGAAGAGTATCTCGCGGCCTATTGCGCCCGGACCGGTCGCGACAACCTGCCCGGCTATGGCTACTATATCGCGTTCAACTTCTTTCGTCTGGCTGCGATCTTTCACGGTATAAAAGGCAGGGTATTGCGCGGCACTGCGTCCAGCGCCCAGGCGAAGGAACGCGTTGCCGTTCTACCTGAACTGTTCGCGCTGGCATGGCGTCAGGCAGAACTGGCCGAACGGTCGGCTATAAACTAAAAAACATCGTTCTAGGAGAATGTTCATGAGCCATTTTGTTGTGACAGGAGCCGCCGGCGTTCTGGGGGATGCCGTTGCACGCTTCCTCATCGAACAGGGCAATGACGTTACCGGAATTGACCTTTCAAGTCAGGCACCTGAATTTGCCGGAAATTTCATTGGATCGGTCGATCTGACTTCGGCTGAGGGCGCCCAGGCCGCGGCCGACAGGATCCTTGGCAGCGGGCCGGTCAATGGTCTCGTCAACATCGCGGGTGGATTTCGTTGGGAAACCATCGGAGACGGTAGTCCGAGCAGCTGGGAATTTCTTCACAAGATCAATGTGATGACCGCCCTACATAGCAGCCGTTCATTCCTCCCCTCGCTCATTTCCGCCAAAGGCGCGATCGTCAATGTTGGTGCTGCAGCAACGCTCAAGGCAGGGCTCGGCATGGGCGCGTACACAGCAAGCAAATCAGGTGTCGCCCGTCTTACAGAAGCGCTCGCCGAAGAGCTGAAAGAGAAGGGTGTTCGGGTGAACGCGGTCTTGCCTTCGATCATCGATACCCCAACCAACAGATCGGACATGGGTGAAGCCGATGTGGGTAAGTGGGTAGCTCCGCGCGAGCTTGCCCAGGTTATCGCCTTCCTGCTCTCCGACGCGGCGTCTGCTGTCACAGGTGCCAACATCCCTGTAACAGGCAGGCTATGAAATCTGGTCGCTTCACTTCATTTCAAGCCGCCATCTTCACGTTCAATATCGCTTTTCGAATCGACTTCGCCTCTGATCCGGATTTGGCCCTGCTCATCATGATATCTATACATCCATTAGATAATCTGCCCGAGGTCGAAGAGGGCGAAAATTTGTCCGCGCTTTTGCGTCAAAGCCTGGTTTCGCTAGGGTTATGGCCACTCAAGGCGGGCGATGTCCTGGTCGTGACGCAAAAGATCCTGTCCAAGGCAGAGGGGCGTTCGGTTCCTCTCGCGTCGGTAGAGGTAAGTGCCAAGGCTAAGGCCATGGCAGCTTCGACCCGAAAAGACCCTCGACTAGTAGAGCTCATTCTGCGCGAAAGCAGCGGGATTGTGCGGGCGGTACCTCATGTCTTGATCACGCGGCACCGGCTGGGTCATGTGATGGCAAATAGCGGCATTGACCAATCCAATATCGGACCGGGCGATGAGGAGCGAGCATTACTGCTTCCGGTAGACCCTGACGGGTCTGCTGCTGAATTGCTGCAGTCGCTTGCGGATCGGGACATCCCTGGTGTTGGCATCGTTATTTCTGACAGCTTTGGAAGGCCGTGGCGTCACGGCGTGGTCGGCATCGCAATCGGTGCGGCAGGGCTGCCGTCACTGGTAGACCGACGTGGCGAACAGGATCGCGATGGACGGCGCCTTGAAGTGACGCAGATCGCTCTGGCAGACCAGATTGCAAGTGCTGCAACATTGGTGATGGGTGAAGGCGCCGAGGGCGTGCCAGCCGCGCTCCTGCGTGGCGTATCCTTCCCCCTCGGCAATGCGGGAGCATCTGCCTTGATACGACCGGTTGAAGAGGATCTTTTCACATGAGCACGCTTGTGCTGACAGGCGGCGTCGGCGGCGCCAAACTCGTTCTGGGCCTCACTCACGTTTTGCCCCCGGAGGATATTACCGTCATTGTAAATACCGGTGATGATTTTCAGCATTTGGGCTTGGCAATTTCTCCCGATATCGACACGTTGCTATATACCCTGTCAGGTCGATCGAACGCCGCGCAGGGCTGGGGTCGCGAAGGGGAAACCTGGAGCTTCATGGAAGCCCTCAGGTCGCTGGACGCCGAAGACTGGTTTCTCTTGGGTGACGGGGATTTGGCGTTACATATACTGCGGACGCACTGGCTTAGTGCAGGAGAAAGCCTGAGTTGTGTAACCGAGCGGTTTGCCACCAGCTGGGGCTTGAAATCGAAAATTCTGCCGATGAGCGACGACAAGGTGGCGACCCATGTTGCTACCAATGCCGGGGACTTGAGCTTTCAACGTTATTTCGTCGAACAACGTTGCGCGCCTCCTATTCAGTCGGTCCGATTTGCAGGTGCGCAGCAGGCCCGTCCGGCCCCCGGCGTCATCGAGGCGATCTGCAGTCCCAAGACAAGCAGCATCCTGATCGCGCCATCCAACCCGTGGCTTAGCATCGACCCCATCTTATCTGTACCGGACATAGTCGATGCCTTGAGGCGCGCCAAAGCGCCGGTTGTTGCCATATCCCCGATCGTTGGCGGTCAATCGGTGAAAGGCCCGACATCGAAGATCATGACCGAACTTGGTATCGAAATCAGCAATTCTTCTATCGCGCGCCATTACAATGATGTTATCGACGCGATCCTGATAGATGAGCGCGACCCTGCGGATGATCTTGAAGTCCCCTTCTGCGCTACCGACATACTGATGACGACATTGGATGATCGTATAAGAGTAGCGAGCGAAGCGTTGAAGCTGGCACGCAGCATTGCTGTTTGACAGCCGTGCATAGTTGGGTGGTTATCCCGATCAAGGCGCCAGGCGCTTGCAAGACCCGGCTGGCGACTGTTCTCAACGCGAACGACCGCTGTGCGCTGGTGCGGGACATGCTAGGACAGGTCGTAGAAGCGGCTCGAAGCGTGGTTGGCGACGACAATGTCAGGGTGCTTGGACCTTCTGTTCACGGCTTATCATCACCTGTAAAGCTGCTCCCTGATCCGGGAGGCGGTCTCAACGCTGCAGCAGCCAGCGCGCGTGATGCGGCTATATCCTCTCGAGTTGGACGACTGTTGCTCATCTCCGCTGATTTGCCTCGCATCGGCCGGGCCGATATTGAGGCTCTCTTACATGTCCGCCAAGACTATCTCGGGATCGCACCTGATCGCGGACGCCAAGGCACCAACGCGCTCTCCCTGCCTTTGCCCAAAGCATCGAGTTTTCTCTTTCAATATGGTGTCGGAAGTTTTCATGCGCACCGCGCCGAAGCGCATCGCCTGGGTATGGATTTCGTAGAAATTGTTCGTGATACCCTGTCTCTTGATATCGACTATCCCGATGATCTTGAAGCCTGGCGAGAGGTCTGAACAACATCGCCTCTGGGAGATGACGTGACATACCGAAACTGTCGCCTGAGCTACGTCGATGGAAATGACACAACAATCGCCGGAGCTGAAATCTCTGCGAAATCACGTCCAAACTGCCCTTTAGCTGCTTCTTGGATGGGCATCAGTGCGAAAAAATCTGGATAAAAAACAAGCCAAGCAAGCCCTACATCGAATGCTGGAAAATCCTATCGCCTTGAAAAGGGATTTTCCAACATTCGAGCCATAGACATTAAAACTCGAGCTTCTCCTCAAGGTGATTATCAACGTCAGCGCGCGAGATCTAGAGGGTTTGATGTCCCTGCCCCGCACGGTGTCGCTACGCCAGACCCCGGCCGGATACCGGATTGCGCAGGCTCCCGTCGACGAAGTGGAATCCCTGCGGCGCGACCCCGTGCATGGAGAGAACCTCATACTGAGCCAACAGGAATTTGCCCTTCCCGTCGAGGGCGGCTCGGTCGAGCTTCAACCAGACATCGATGCGGGAAGCGCGGACCAGATCGTGCTCGCGCTGTCCGACGATCGATCAGGGTTACCGCACGCTTATCGGCGTCAATCCGACAGTGAAAGAGTTATTCGTCGATCAAACGCGGTCAGGCCCGCATTTCCACGACGCTTTTCCGGATCGGCACAATGCTCCGATTAAGATCGAGCAGAGGCATTTCACGATACGCCTACCAGTCGATCAATCGATAGTCGAGGTCTATGCTGACAATGGCGAAACCACCATCACCGATCGCTTCTTTCCCGCTGGCGGCCAGCTGCGCTGGAGCGCCTACGCCCGCAACGGCAAGGCGACTATCCGCTCTCTCAATGCCTGTCGATTGGACAGTCTTACCCAAGCGGCCAAATGATACCCACCATTGCATCGGCTAAAAGAGCCTGCAAGGCTTTCCGGCTTGAAGCCGGACGGTCCCTGTCCGTGTGTAGTCTGCACGCCATACGCGGACAGGGACCATTTTCATTGCTCGACTTCTCTTCAGCTTCCCATCTCTCTTTGTGGATCACAAGGTCCCGTTTGAACCGCCTCTGCTAAAAACCGCACTCCGTCTTGAGCCAGGCGATCACCGACCTTGCCAGCGCAATCCGTGCGGTCAGGTAATAATCATTTGCCTCTAGAATGACCTGCGCAAAATGCTTTGCGCCAGCATTCTGCATTGCCTGAACAAGCGGCTTGTGATGCAACTCAACATATTCCCTACTGGAATGACCAATGAGCAGTACGTTTTTGTCGACCAACTTGGACGCGGCCTTTACCATGTCGAAACGATCATATTGCGCTGAGGTCAAAGCTTCCAGTTCCGCCTTGAGATCGACCCGTCCGGCGGTGGATTGTTTCAGATCACTAAAGAACTTACCATATTTGGCTGAAAATGGCCGTTCGGGCAACATGCCAGGGCCAACGGTAATGACGGTATTGAGATTTGCGTTTTCAGCGCCGCCGATCCAGCCCATCATGCCGCCGCCGCCGCTTTTCCCCAGCACCGCGATCCGATCCGGATCCACCTGGAAGCTACGGGGAATACCTGTCCCGGGAGGCACTACATGTCGACCTCCATCCTGCCGTAGGAAATCTACGGCGGAAAACAGATCCTCAAGCGCGGTGACGAAAGAATATTTCTGGTTATCATCCCACATGCCGCGCGGATTGAAGCGCATCACATGGATGCCCGCGCCCACTAAGGCCGGCACAAGGCTATCGAGGCTATCGCCGCCATAGCGTTGTGGCGAAAGGACCACGCACCCCTTTGCTCCGGGACCATCGGCAAGCCACATGAAGGACTGAACGACTTTTCCCTGACTGGTAAAAATATGGGGGAAATGCATGGATGGATAATCGGGATCTAAATAGGGTGAATCTGTGGTCGCATAGTCGGTGCCCGTGGCAAGTGGCCAAAATTGCCTCGCCATTTTATCACCATTCGCTGCTTGGCTTGCTCCGGCTCCTGCAAACGAGGTCACAAGCGCTGCGAGACCACCTGCCAAAGTTCGGCGAGAAACGCTCGTCACAGTGTCCAGATGCGCTATCTGCGCCTCGCTAGCATTTTTGTCATGCTTCATGATGTCGATCCTATAATTGCGTTGAAAAGCTGGCGCTGAAGCCACTCAAGCTGTTTTACTGGGCACCGAAGCGGTAGGTGAGTTGGAGAGATATTTGGCGGCCCCGATTGACGATGCCGTAGCGATCGGCATCGAATGTCGGGCCGTTCGTTCCGGAAGGGCCGCCTGTAAACAAAACCGAATTCGACAACTGGTACGGATGCCTGTTCGTCAGGTTTCGCCCTAGCAACGCGGCCTCCCAATGACCGCCGCCTTGCGTCAGCCGAATATTGGAGTCCAACATCCAGAACCCACCAAGTTTGCTACTTGGTGCGAGATTTGATTCCGTGAAATAGCTGCTCGTGTAGCTTGCGTCGGCCGAAAGCCCCAGACGCCAGTGTTCGCCCACATCACTCTCATAGTTGATCCCGGCATTGCCAGACCAGTCCGGCGCATTGTTGAACGGGCGCCCGCGAAGATCCTGAAGCGAGTAGGCACCGGTGGGACGAAGCCCAGAGTTGCAACCAGCCGCAATCGATTGACCGGGATAGCAACCAGCGTTGTAAATATTGTAGCGCGCATTGTTATATCCGATCGCGCCGCGAAACGTCAGCCCTTCCACGCTGGTCTGCCAGTTGAGATCGGCTTCAATGCCTTTGACGGTGCCCTTGCCGGCGTTCGCGATGGCGAATTGCGTGCCATCCAGGTAAGTCACCTGCAATCCGGTAGTGACATAATGGTACGCACTCAGATTAGCCCGGAGCCGGTTTCCAAAGAGCAGTGCCTTGACACCTGCCTCTCCCCCTTTGGTCACTTGTTGCTGATAGGGCGCACCGCTTGGCGTGAAGCCTCCGCTGAGGAATCCGCGCTTGTAGTTTGCGAAGACAGTCAGTTTGCTGGAAGGTCTCCATGCGGCGGTCAGTTCCGGCGAGAAATTCCGCCATGTGCGATCCGGATCGGCCGGGAGCGGGATGTTGGCGACATTTTTGAAGGAGACGTCCTTCTTTTCCCACGAATACCGGCCGCCACCAGCTAGCTCTACGGTTGCGATCGGATTGATCCGCACTTGGCCGAAGATCGAAGCATGGGAGCCACCAAGGTTAAGATCAGCACCGCTGATCTTGAAGGGGTTGTCTGGATTTCTAACGTCCTGGAAATCGTACAGAAATTTGGTATCCTGAAGATATAGGCCTGCTAAGAAATTGACCGGTCCTTCAAAGCTGCTGGCCAGGCGCAGTTCCTGGCTTAACTCACGCAGGTCGATATGATAATCGCCAACGATTACGCGGCTAGCGTCTGAAGTGGATAGGTAGGGGGACACCCAGTCGATCTTAGCCTTGTACAGGCTTGTGAGCGATGTCACGGTAAGCAGATCCGACGGCCGGTAATTGAGTTCCAAAGAGCTCAGAAGCTGTTGCTGGTCCAGCACGGGATCACCGTCATTCAGGCCGAACCTCTGAAAGTTAGGCCCGAAGCCTGTATAGGAGACTTTGTTGTCGGCCTTGCACGTCTCCGATGCTCGATTAGCGCCAAGCGCCAGCTGGGGAATGGCGAAGGGGCAATAGACATATTGCCGTGTCGACGGATTGCCGGCGCTTTTGACCTTTCCGTAATTGAGCTTGAATCGCGCATCGAACATGTCTGACGGATCAAATTTGAGCGTCAGTCGACCGGCGGCCTCCCGATCGTGCGGAAGACGACTTCTTGCAACACCGAACGGCTCACTGGACGGGTAAATATTTTTCTCCCATCCCGACATATGCGAGCCCAGGAAGGCGATGCGCACCCCAAGCGTATCTGTCACTGGTCCAGAGACAAAGCCGTCGATTTGCGCTTCGCGTCCGACAAACTCGTATAGCGTGGATAGTTTTGCTTCAAATTTGCCGGTCGGATCCGCGGTGCGCATCGAGATGACACCTCCTGGGCTGTTCTTTCCGAAAAAAAGCCCTTGCGGCCCTTTGAGGACTTCAATTTGTGCCAGATCCATCTGGCCGATACGACGAACACTTGACCGCGCGACCTGTGCACCATCAATGTTGAAGGTGACGCCTTGATCCGCGGTCGTCGTGTTAGCATTTGCACCGATCCCGCGTAGCACGATGCTGCCTCCTTGGATCGAACCTTGCCCAATCTGAAGCTGTGGAATGACGGCGTTCAGTTCTTCGACACGGGTCAAATGGCGCCGGTTGATTTCGCTCTGGCTAACACCGCTAACGACCACGGGAGCCGAAATCGACGCTTCGTTCCGGCGCCGGGCCGTCACCACAATATCGCCATTTGGCGCGCCGTCTGCGTCTGATGCCAGTGTAGCTGGCGCAAACGTCTTGGAGGGAGAAGGGGCGACTGCCCGCCTGATCGTAATGATACCCGTGGCATCGGAAGGCTGCCGTGCAACAAGGCCAGTACCGGCAAGCAAACGCCGGAGCGCGGCTTCGACTTCCAACTTGCCCACGACAGCGTTTGCGCGCTTTCCCCGAACCAGCTCTTCGCTCGCCAGTATCTGACGACCAGACTGCTTTGCAAAAGTTGCGATGGCCGAGTTAGCCGGTTGAGCAGGGATGGAGAAATTTCGAACTTCGGCTAAAGCAGGCTGCGTCGAAATAGCAGCGATCATCGCTATTGAGATGCTCATATATGTCCCCCATGCCGGCGGCGCGTCTTTGCGCCTTTCCTTATTGCTGTGATGCACGGCGCGGCCCTTTCCGACGGGGGACATTTATTTTTTCATATTTTTGTAAAATAGGTATCTGCACTCATGGCATAAATTTGGGGATAGATAGACATATCGAGACGGACCAATGCCATCGAAGAGCAGCGATTATCGCATAATGAAAATTTCGTTTTCCCGTTGCACGACATGCGCTCCAGTCATGTCAACAACAGCGTCCGCAAACTTCATTGGATCGTTTGTCCGAAAATAGCCGACAAGGCGCTCACGGCCGATCGACGGGTCGCCGACAACGATCTGCTGACGATTATAGCGATTGAGTTCCGCCACGGCATAGTCGACAGTTTGTCCGTCCACGACGATCTCTCCACCGCGCCACGCCAGGGCCTGCTCCACATCCTGTGATTTGCTATCAATGGGCGAAGTAGCGCCAATAACGGCTGCGTCGACGAAAGAGCGAGAACCGGCCGCTAGTCGGCGGCGGGCCTCTTCATGCCCGTCAATCCAAGTTTCAACGACGCCTTCAGTGACAAGAACATCGGCTCCGTCAGCATGTTGGCGTACAGCAAATGCAGTTCCGACGGCACGAACACGAACTGTGCCGGATTCAACCACAAAAGGGCGCGACTTGTCGTGCGCCACCTGAAACCAGGCCTCGCCCTTCTCCAACTGAATGGTACGTCGTCGCGGTTCCAAGGTGATGGCGAGCCGACTGGCGGTATTGAGGACCGCCACGGATCCGTCGGCGAGCGGCACGCGTCGTATCTCGCCTAAGTCCGTGCGCAATTCATTCCGCCGCAGGCGAGGCAAAACGAACATTGAACCAACTCCGGCAGTCAACGCTGCAGCCCCGGCCGAAAATTGCAGAAACCGTCGGCGATCAGGATGCGGTAAGCCTTCAATCATAGCTGGCGGTTCTGCAGATTCACTGCTGACCGCGAGCGCCCGTCCGCGATCAAGATAGGCTAAGGTTGCCTGAGCGCGCAACAATGCGCCGTGGTGGAGAGGATCTTCTGCGAGCCAAGCAGACAGTACCGCCTCCTCGTCTGTGGACAAGGAACCAGCGTCGAGTTTGATAGCCCAAGAAGCTGCGCAGTCATCAGTCATCTTGGTTCTTCGTTGCATGTTGCTCACTTCGTCTTCCCGTGATTTGGACACCCCCTCCTTCTTCTTCCGCAATGGCTTTCATAATGAGCTTCAGTCCCCGAATGGCCTGCGCCTCCACAATATGTTCGGCTAGACCAAGGCGTTCGGCGATCTGGCGCTGAGGTACTCCTTCTATGCGCCGGAGGTGAAAAATCTCGCGACAACGGTCCGGCAGCGCAGCGATCAGCCGCTCGACGCGCGCCAGTTCCTGTCGGGCACTGGCCTGCCGTTCTGGGCCAGGGGCAGAATCTTGCAACGTCATTGCCTCAACCTCCGTCAGGCTTTCTATCCGAACTATTCGGTCCCTGCGAACGCGACGAAGCATCACCGATCGAGCTGTTGTGAATAGATAGGCTCGCCCATTGCGGATGTGATCCACGCCTGACAACTGCGAGATACATAGATAGGCGTCGTGGATGATGTCATCGATATCCTGGGATGGCAGCGACCGACGGCGGAGCCAAGCGCGCAAATCCCCTTCGTAGGGAACGATGTTGCTCCCGACCCATGCGATGATATCGCTACGGCATCCTACCAAGCGCTTCACCCCTTCAGGAGACACCTTGTCGATGCATAGTAGATGCATGACAATATCATTTCCGACGATGAACGTTGAAATTTTTTTATTGTAGCCCGGCCGGCTCGACAGTAAGCGGTAAAAATCCCCCACATTTTCATGATTTGGCGATTTGGTAAGTAGTGCGCCTTGCATTTGCGAGGTTGCGATGAGTGGTGATTTCGAAACGGGTTTCGAAACTGAAAGGGCTGAGAGGGCAGGCAAGGCCGAGCGTCTTGATGTCATTCCCTTGTCGAATGGCAACCGTGGATGGACTCCGGCGGCGAAGGCGCGGATCATTGAGGAGAGCTTCAAGCAGGGAGCGAATGTGTCTGAGGTGGCGCGGCGTCATGGCATGCTCCCGCAACAGCTTTATAACTGGCGAGGGCGTTTCCGAGAGCGGGCCGAGGGGATGGCCTTTGTTCCCGCGGTGATCGAAGACCCGGCTGCACCTCCCGTACCGCCGCCATCTTCCGGGCCACCGGCGCCCTCAGTGTCATCGTTGCCCGCGAGCCTGAGGAGTGGCGGTGAGATCGTCATCGAGACCCGCGGGCTGTCGATCCGCATCCCGTCGCACGTCGATGCCGACCATATCGAGCGGGTGCTCCTGGCCGCGCGGGTGACCACGTGATCATCCCGCCCGGGCCGTTGAAGGTGCTGGTTGCAACCCAGCCCGTGGACTTCAGGAAGGGCATGGTAGGCCTCGCCTCACTGGTGCAGCAGGAACTGCGGCTCGACCCATTCTCAGGCATGCTTTTTGTCTTCCGGGCACGCCGGGCAGACAGGATAAAACTCCTGCTATGGGATGGCACCGGGCTCGTACTCGTGACGAAGCGGTTGCAGGATGGGAAGTTCCGCTGGCCCCGACCGGGAGACGGCGTGATGAAGCTGTCGGCGGCCCAGGCTTCGGCGTTGTTCGAGGGGCTGGACTGGTCGCGCATGCATGTGCCGCGCGTGCCAAAACCACTTCATGCACAGTAGATCGCACGCCTGATTTTGTCTGGCGCAGGGGTGTTCCCAGCCGTGCGAAACCGGCTAGAATACGGGCGTGGCGGCGCATCCTGAACCCCCTCTCGAGACCAGCCCGGAGGCTGGATATGACGAGCTTCCCGATAATGTGGAGCAGCTCAAGGCGATGGTGCTGGCCGAGCGCGCTCGCGCGGCGCGGCTTGAACATATCCTCAAGCTGATCAACCGCTCGACCTTCGGCAAGCGTTCGGAAAAGCTCCCGGTCGATCAACTGGCATTGACGCTGGAAGACCAGGGCGTCGCCCTTGGCGAAGCCGATGGCTTGCAGGACAAGACCGCCGAGGAGGCCGAACGTTATGGCCTCAGGCCGCGTCGTCGACGGGCTCCGGATGCCGAGCGCGCATCACTGCCAGCGCATCTGCCGCGCTTCGAGACAGTGATCGAGCCCGAAAGCCTGGAATGTGCCTGTGGCGGGGCGCTACACAAGATCGGTGAGGACCGGTCCGAAAGGCTCGACATCATCCCGGCCCAGCATCGTGTGATGGTGACGATCCGACCCCGCTATGCCTGCCGCTGCTGTAGCGACGGCGTTCGCCAGGCGTTGGCACCGGCACATGTCGTGCCGGGCGGCTTGCCGACCGAAGCGCTGATCGCCGATGTTCTGATCAACAAATATTGCGACCACTTGCCGCTTTACCGTCAGTCGAAGATCTTCGCCCGGCAAGGCATCGAGATCAGCCGCGCCACTCTGGCGAACTGGGTTGGTCGCGGCATCGCTGCGCTGATGCCGATCACCGACAGGATGCGCGCCGATGCGCTTGCCCGTGCCCGTCTGTTCGTCGACGAAACTACGGTCAAGGTGCTGGCACCGGGAACGGGCAAGACGAAAACCGGCTACATGTGGGTCATAGTGTGCGACGATCGCGCTCATGGCGGCGTCGATCCGCCTCTGGCGCTCTATACCTATATGCCGGGACGCGGAAAAATGTGGGCCAGGCAGTTGCTAGGGTCATACCAGGGCATCCTACAGGTCGATGCCTGGCAGGCTTATGACCAGTTCGGCAAGGATGATAGCGCCGACGCCGGCGTCACGAAGTCCTTTTGTTGGGCTCACCTGCGACGCGGCTTCGTCGATGCAGGCAGCGATGCCCCGGTCGCGCAGGACGCTTTGCAGCGCATTGCCGAAATCTATCGCATCGAGAAGGAAATCCGGGGGCGCGCGGCCGAGGAACGCCTTGCCGTCAGGCAGGAGCGAACCCGTCCACTGGTCGACAAGCTCCATGCCTGGTTCGCCGCCACCGCACCGCGCATGATGGCTGGATCGGCAACGAGCGATGCGATGAAATATGCGCTCAAGCGCTGGGCGGGCTTTACCCGGTTCCTCGACGACGGCAGGATCGAGATCGACAACAACGCCGCCGAACGGGCCGTCAGGCCGGTGACTCTCCAAAGAAAAAATGCACTCTTCACCGGCCACCAACTCGGCGCCGAAAACTGGGCAGCGATCTCCTCGCTGGTCGAAACCTGCAAGATGCTGGACGTCAATCCCTACGCCTATCTCTGCGATGTCCTGGCCCGGATCATCACCCGCGCAGACACCGATCCCATCGACGATCTGTTGCCGTACAACTGGCTCGATGCCAACGCCGCCCAAGCTTCGTTCGAACTAAGCAGCATCGCAAGCGCCGCCTGATCACTCAGATGACAGCACCGCTCCCAAGGCCACGTGGGGGATTTTTACCGCTTACGCTCGACAGAGCTTCGCTTTCCGATCTTATGAAGAGCCTAAGCAAGCAAGATTCCTCGCAATGAACCTGATGGGAAAGATACCGATCCTGGAACTGTATGATGGAGCCATAATTTCGGGATCGACGGCCATCACCGAATATCTCGACAATCTCGATAGCAATCCGATTTTGACTGGAAAGACGCCGAAGGAAAAAGACGTTATCCATATGATGCAGCGGCGGGCAGAGATGATGGTGATTGATCCGATCGACGACTATTTTCACTACGGCACACCACGCCTTGGCCTTGCATTACGTCCGTGGCGCATGCCGGAATGGGGCGGCGCTCAGGAATGGGGTAAAAGGCGCGGCTTCTACGCCGTCGCCAATCTGGCATATTTCGATAGTCTGTTATCAAACCAGCCCTATCTGGCAGGTGGGCGTTTCTCGATGGCGGATATCACACTTTATTGCAGCTTTCTTTTTGCGGACCTGATCGGCTTACCTCTTATGACCGGACATTCGTCACTGATCGCATGGCGAAAAAGGGTCGATGCGCTACCGTCGGTGTCGAACCGGAGCAGAAAAGGAACAAGGGCCTAAGCCCAGGCAAAATCTTCCCGGTGACCTGCCCCCGGGGGCCTTGATTAAAACGTGGAACTTCCGGTTGAATATTCTGGCGTGCTCGCCTGCCAAAACGCGTCAGGCGTGATGCCGTGATGCTCTAGTCCTGCACGAACGTCCGACGCTATTGTGCAAGCGGCCGATTTCCCAATGTTGATGGCGGAGTAAAATGCCCCGGAACGGACATTTGAAAATTCCCCACTTCTTCTGATTGGCCCTTGTCCGGGGCGAGCCCCGGACAAGGGCCAAAGCAAAATATCGGGCATGATCCTCCTGACGGGAGGCGCGCTACGATGAAGAAGCTTGGAGATCTGATAATGATCCTGGATTTACATCGCCAAGGTCTGAAGGTGGCCGTTATCGCCCGCCAGGTCGGGATCGACCGCAAGACCGTCCGTAAATACATTGCGCAAGGCATCGAAGTGCCGACCTACGGACCCAGGCAGCCACGCGAGCGTTTGCTTGACCCTTGGATGGACTATCTGAGGTCCAGGCTTGATGCCTATCCGGGTTTGAGCGCGCGGCGCCTTTTGCGCGAGATTTGCGAGCGTGGTTACACCGGCGGCTATAGCACCGTCCGCGATACGGTGCGTGCATTGCGACCGGCAGGCGGCGGCAGCCCCTTCGCCGTACGCTTCGAGACGCCGCCCGGGCAACAGGCACAGGTCGATTTTGCTCAGTTCCGGGTGCGATTTACCAGCGCGCCGGACAGCGTCCAGATCGTGTGGTTGTTCTCGATGGTGCTGGGCTTCTCCCGGCTGATCTGGGCGCGCTTCGCCCAGCGTCAAACGATGCAGACCGTATTGGCGTGCCACAGAGCCGCGTTCGAGGCGATCGGCGGCGTGCCGCGCGAAATCCTCTACGATCGTATGAAGACAGCCGTTCTGGGCGAGGATGAGGATGGTCGCGTCGTTTACAACCGGACGCTCGGCGAGTTCGCTCACCATTATGGCTTTCTGCCAAAAGCCTGCCGCGCCTATCGGCCCGAAACCAAAGGCAAGGTGGAGAGGCCGTTCCGCTACATCCGTGAAGACTTCTTCTTGGGCGGCACGTTCCGCGATCTCGATGATCTCAACCTCCAGTTCGTAAACTGGCTTGGCAACGTCGCCAACCCGCGTGTTCACGCCTCCACCGGTCGTGTTGTCAACGAGGCGTTCGCCCAAGAGCAGCCGACACTGCAGCTCCTGCCTCTGATCCCGTTCGGCGCGGTTCTCAAGCTCGAACGCAGGATCAGTCATGAAGGCATGGTGAGCGTCGGCGGCAATTATTACTCGGTGCCTGACGCGACACGACGGCGCGTGGTCGAGGTTCACAGCCTGGCGGACGAAATCCATATCTTCGAAGATAATCGGCTGATCGCACGACATCCCCTGCTCGAGGGACGGCGACAACGCTCGCTGCTGGAAGGCCACCGGCGGCAATATCGGCCTAAAGAGGAAAACCCGGTTCCGCATGGCTTTACCGGCGAACTGGTCACGCGCCGCTCACTCGACTTCTACGCCGCCATCGGTCAGCAACTGGCGGCATCGGGAGCAAGAGCATGAACTCGCTTCTTCCTGATCCAACAGCGTCGCTGCTTGATCGCGTCAAGATCAGTATGGTCGGCCTCAAAATGCCGCGCGCCATCGAGGTCGTCGACACCTGCGTCTCCCGCCTCGATCGCGGCGAGATCACCGGGCTGGAGTTGGTCGAACAACTGCTGCTCGAGGAGCTGACGTTCCGCGAGGATCGGCGGATCCGGACCGCTTTGCGGATGGGCCGGCTCAATACTGTCAAAACCCTCGCCGGATACGACTTCTCGTTCCAGCCCTCGCTCGACAAAGCCCGCATCCTGGCGCTGGCCGAACTGAACTTCGTCGCGCGCTGCGAGGTCGTCCACCTGCTGGGGCCGCCCGGCACCGGCAAGAGCCACCTTGCCAGCGCACTTGGCCTGGAAGCCGTCAAAGCCGGCAAAAGCGTCTCGTTCATCACGCTTGCGGACTTGATCGGTGCGCTTGCCAAGGCCGAACGAGAGGGCTCGCTGCGCGAGAGGATCCGCTTCTACTGCAGGCCATCTTTGCTGATCGTCGACGAGATCGGTTACCTCCCGGTCATACCCGGAGGTGGCAATCTGTTCTTCCAGCTGGTCAATGCGCGCTATGAAAAAGGGGCGATGATCCTCACCTCGAACCGAGGCTTTGCCGAATGGGGCGAAATCTTCGGCAGCCCCGTCGTCGCCACCGCGCTGCTCGACCGCCTGTTGCATCACGCCATCGTCATCCAGATCGATGGCTCGAGTTATCGCCTCAGGCGACATGCAGACCTACTACCCGAGCATGTGCGCTCGACCGCCCGGATCACGCCGCCGGCGCCGACAGAAGCTCGTCGCCGCGGGCGACCGCCAAAAGATGGAGGTGTACCGATGCCCGGCTCCTGAACCTCAAACCGCAAAGTGGGCAATTTTTCTCTGCCCATTCCCGGGAAAATTACTGTGCCGTCGACACAGCGGCAAGCGAGCTGGTGTTCCCACCGAACTGGCAGAGCGCCTGAAGGCGTTGGAACGCGAGAACCGTGAGCTGCGGCAGGCCAACGAGATCCTGCGCAAGGCTTCCGCATATTTTGCCCAGGCGGAGCTCGACCGCCGGTTCAAGCGATGACCAGTTTCATTGATGAGCATCGGAGTGAGTATGGGGTCGAGCCGATCTGCCGGGTTCTGCCGATCGCCCCATCTACCTACCATGAGCGTGTGGCGCAGCGACGCGATCCGACGCGTCTGTCTCCGCGTGCCCAGCGCGACGAGGCAATGAAGCCCGAGGTTCGGCGCGTATTCGATGCCAACTTCAAGGTCTACGGCGTGCGCAAGGTGTGGCGCCAGATGCAGCGCGAGGGCTTCGATATTGCCCGCTGCACGGTTGAACGGCTGATGCGTGATCTGGGCCTACAGGGCGTGATCCGGGGCAAGCCGGTGAAGACGACGATCGGCGACAAGGCAGCGCCGTGTCCGCTCGATCAGGTCAACCGTCAGTTCCATGCGCCTGCGCCGAACATGCTGTGGGTGTCGGACTTCACTTACGTCCGCGACCTGGGCGGGGTTCGTCTACGTGGCCTTCGTGATCGACGTCTACGCCCGCTATATCGTGGGCTGGCGGGTGAGCAGGACGGCGCATGCCAGCTTCGTGCTGGATGCCCTCGAACAGGCGATCCATGATCGACGCCCTGTCCATCGCGGTGGCCTGATCCACCACAGCGACCGCGGCAGCCAATATGTCTCGATCAAATATACCGAGCGCCTTGCCGAAGCAGGAATCGAGCCGTCGGTCGGGAGCGTTGGCGACAGCTACGACAACGCCTTGGCTGAAACGATCAACGGTCTTTACAAGGCCGAGGTCATCCATCGGCGGGGACCCTGGCGATCATTTGAAGCCGTTGAATACGCCACGCTCGAATGGGTGGACTGGTTCAACAACCGGCGTTTGCTCGCGCCCATCGGCAATATCCCGCCTGCCGAAGCCGAGGAGCGCTACTACGCCATGCTGGACGACACGCCAATGGCAGCATAATTTAAGCTGAATGGCCTCCGGCAGTCCCGGTGCGGTTCAGAGCGGCTGCGCCGCGAAGTGGCCAAGCTGAAGGCGGAAAGAGACATACTAAAAAACCGTCGCCGGCTGAGCCCGCCTGTGCGCGGTAGAAACGGGTCGTGCTATGGTGCGGTCGGGAGGGTCGCGGCCGATGGCTTATTGGAGGCATGATACCCCGTTAAAAAACGTGGCCCGTGGGTGTTTGCGTACTTGAGAGTGGTGACGCCGTTCTGCGGCGATCCCGGTTAGGAAGATGACGTTTAGCATCGCCCATACCCTCCTGTTTTGAAGGAGGACTTGGAATGAAACGATCAAAATCCGGCGCGTTGTCCATGGTCAATCCACGCGCTGCTGCCATCGACATTGGATCGACCATGCATATGGCGGCCATAAATCCGAACGCCGATGATGATCCGGTGCGAGCGTTTGGGACATTCACCGGCGATCTCCAAGATATGCGCGATGCCGGCGGAGGGTACCGAAGGGATCAGCACCTCGACATCGCTGACGGCCTCATCTTTTCCTGACCGCGCGGGCGCCTGTGGACAGCGCATCGGCGTCGATCGTGTTCGTCCACGCGAATTCGCGACTTTCACTTCCTGGCCGGTTGCGCCCAGCTTTCAGCAAGAGTGCTGTCTATGTGGGCGCAGCCCAGAATTTCGATTTTCATGTCTGCGCCTTTCTGTTCACGACGAAATCGTACGATCGCGGCACGCGCTGCCTCCCTTCGGATCGAAGGCTCACTTCGGAGCCGTGACCTCGCGGTTGCGCGCGACGATCTGCTCGTGGCTGATAGGGGAATTCTCCTCCATAAAACTCTTGATCAGCGCGTCGCGGTCAAGGGGCGCGCGGACCTTGTCCGCTGAAGACAGGGCATCCTGCAACTCAAGCAGCGTCAGTTCGGTGCAATAGGCGGGGGTGCCAGGCTGCTGGCGCCAGGACCCTGCAAGATCGCCTGCATCCACAGCATCGAAGCCAGTTTCGTTCACCAGACGGCTCGCAATGGCCTTGGCGTGCCCGTCATCGCCCGCGACGGGGACCGCGATCCGGCCGGCCGTACCCTCTGCCGTGCCCGCGCTGTCGAGGGTTTCCGCAAGAACCGCGTTGAACGCCTTGACCACCGGCCGGCCCAGTTGCTCGCTTGACCAGACGCTTTCCGGCATGCCACCATCGACGTCCGCAATGTTTCCGTCGCGAAAAGGATAGTAGTTGCCGGTGTCAATCAAGACCACGCCGGCCGGTACGTCAGTCAAGACGCTGGCAACAATGGGGATCTGCGCGAACGGAATCGAGAGGATGATCGCCTCGACGTCCTTGACCGCATCCTGCGCTGTGACCGGGACCGCGCCGATCTCCGCCGCCTTGTCGCGGATGTCGTCAGGTCCCTTCGCGCCCGCCAGCTTCACCGAATGGCCAGCGGCCGCCAGCTTTCGTGCGATTGTACCGCCGATATTTCCTGCGCCGATGATGCCGATCTTCATGTCCATATCCTATCTTGGTAAGAGGTGGGTGGGTCAGCGAGAGACGCGCGGATCGATTCCATATTGGCCGGGCACGCCCAGATGATCACGTAGGGTGCTGCCCTCGTAGTCCCGGTGGAACAGCCCCCGATCTTGGAGGATCGGCAGGACGTAGTCGATAAAGGGATCGAGCCCGTCTGCGTAGACGTCAGGCGACACCCAGAAGCCGTCGGCGGCCTCGGCTTCGAACCATTCCTGCATGTGATCGGCGACCTCGGTTGGCGGTCCGGCCACGACCGGCTGATAATCGATCACGCCATGCGCGAGGATATCGCGCACGGACCAGCCCTCACGCGCGACCGCCAGCGCGCGGAGTGAACGCGGGTCTCCGGGTGATGGACGGGCGACAGCAAGCTGCTGCGGCGACAATGGTTCGTCGAGCCGGACCAGATCGATCCGTACCCCAAGCATCTGCTGGAGATACGAGGCACGCTGAGGGAAAGCCCGTTCGGTCAGCGTGATGCGGCGATCGAGCGCCGTGCGCTTGTCGTCGGCGATGGTGGTCATCAACCCCGCGATGAACTTGATCTCGTCCGGATTGCGCCCGGCGCGTTTGGCAGCATCGCGGAACGCGGAACGGTGGGCGCGCCCTTCCTCGATGGTGAACGCCGCGCCGATGACGGCACTGGCGAAGCGGCCCGCAAGGTTCAGGGCGTTCGAGCTACTTCCGCCCGCATGGAAGACGACGGGCTGGCCCTGTTCCGAGGGTGGGATGTAAAGCGGTCCGCGCGAGGCGACGAACCGTCCCCCCAGATTGATCGGCGCGACCTCGCTCGTCCTGGCGAACTGGCCAGACGTCTGGTCGTGCACCCAGGCGTCCTTGCCCCAGCTGCCCCATAGCGCCTGCACGAGCTGGACCATCTCATGAGCGCGGCTGTAGCGATCCCCGCTCGACGGGATCTTCAGGCCGTAATTCGCAGCGACATCCTCACCCGCGGAAGTCACGGCGTTCCAGCCTGCCCGTCCGTGACTCATTATGTCGAGGGCCTTGAACTGCCGCGCGAGATTGTAAGGTTCGTTGAACGTAGTCGAACCCGTGGCGACGAGGCCGATCCGCTCGGTGCCGCGAGCGACCGCGGCCAGCGTCATCATGACGTCAAGGTTGAAGCCGGGCAATTCATGTTCGATGTCGGCGGCCACGGCGCTGGGACCGTCGGGCAGGAAAAGGAAATGCAGCTTGCCCCGCTCGGCGGCCTGCGCTTGCCTGACCTTTGCGTCGAAGCTTATATAGCTTAGAGGATCGACCCCGGCCATGCGCCATGAGCCGGGCAAGGAGCCGTATCCATTGCCCAGATGCATGCCGATAATCATTTGTCGGGTCATTATGTCCTCGGTCCGTGCGCAGATGCCGCCCTGTTTAAAAGGACGATAGTACATTATATGGAGACACTCTCCGATCGATGGCATAAATACGGAGACACTCTCCGATTTTCAAGGTCTGGACTAAATCATGTTTCAATCGCCGACCGTGCCAAGCTCTCGGAGGGACGCGCAACACAACCGCGCCCACATTTTGGAGGTGGCTAGGCAGGCGTTCGACCGTGACAGTGTCGACGTTTCCATGGATGCCATCGCGAAGCTGGCGGGCGTTGGGCCCGGTACTCTCTACCGCCATTTTCCAAACAAGGACGCCCTGCTGGCCGCGCTGCTGGTCATTCACTATGAAGACCTTGACAATCGTCGCGTCGAAATCGAATCTGGAGAGAGCGATGCGGGCCGAGTCCTTGAGCTTTGGATAGAAGCTCTGGGCGACTGGATGCTGGCTTATGAAGGCCTGCCTGAGCCGTTGCGGGCAGCGTGCCGGAAGGATTCCCCGCTATCCCCGACGTGCGGTGCCGTTATCGAGACGACAGAGCGCATTTTGAAGGTCGCGCAGGAAGAAGGCCTCGCACGACAGTCAGCTAAAGGTCGCGACATTTTTTTGGGGGCACTGGCGATCGCTTGGGCAAGCGGCGCTGCAGCAGCTGGGGATGACACTAGAAACCTACTTCGCGACGTTTTCCAACGAGGATGGTCGCAGCCCAAAATTACATAAACAGAGAAATCATGTAATACTACTGTGAGCGCCATTTAGAAATGCCGGATGGCGCAACATGTCCGATAGCGTCGCGCGATTGGGACGATTCCAGCAGACATCTCCCTTGTTCGGCCCGCTCCGCACGCGATCAGGCAATTGCAGGTCATGGTCGACGAGATAACGCAGCACACCGCTGACCGATCGCCCCCGCTCGAAGACAGCGAAGACCAAGCGGATTGCACGCTGCACTCCCTCATCTGGATCCAGTGCGACCTCGCCCGAAGGCTTCAGCACGTAGCCAAGCGGAAGGCCCAAAAAGAGTTAGCCACGACGGGCATTGGCACATCGGCCTTCGTGTATGCGGGCCTTGAGGATGTGAAGCTCCGCCTCGCTCATCCTTCCCTTGAGCCCAAGCAGAAGGCGATCATTGTAAGCGCCGGGATCATAAATACCATCGGCATCGCCAATGAGCGTGTCGAACAGAGCGCACATTTCGAGCAGTTGGTGCCAGTCGCAGCACGATCGTGCCAAGCGCGACACTTCGATCCCAAGAACCAACCCAACATGGCCGAGCCCCACTTCCGCGACAAGCCGCTGGAAGCCCGGCCGGTCTAGCGCCGATGATCCAGAACGTCCAAGGTCATCATCGATGATGGTCACCTGCTCGCTCCGCCAGCCGAGCCCACAAACTCGATCAGCAAGGCCATATTGCAAGCGGGTCGACTCTCTGTTTTCTACTACCTGCCGCGGCGTCGACTGACGGACATAAACGACGACCTGCCGCTCTGGATGGCGCGGCAGGACCTTTTCAGCCAGCGCCCTGGTGAGTTCCATTGTCATGGCTTGCCTCCCGCGGAAGCGATAGCTGTCGCTGGATCAGCTCCCCCAAAATGACCACAAGCCGCCGGCGTCGATCCGTCGGCAGATCTGTCCAATGGATGTTCTTCCGATATAAAATCGCCATGCCTCGCAATCCAACGGACCTAGCTCAAAAGCGCGCCATGGCCCACCTGCGGCACTAAATGAACCTGTGACTCAGAGGTTCCAACGCCATGCCCTCTCGATCGGATTGAAGTCGGGACTATATGACGGGAGGAAGAGCATGCGCGCGCCAACTGCTTCGATCGCCTCGCGGGCTGCCGCTGTTTTGTGAGCCGGCAGATTGTCGAGAATGACAATGTCGCCGGGGCGCAGCGTTGGGGCCAGAAGCTGCTGGGCATCGGCCCCGAACCATTCGCCTGTCATGGGGCCGTCCAGGACCATGCGCAGTCATCCCCGTCAAGCGCAACGCGCCGGTGAAGGTGGTGGTTTTCCAATGGCCGTGCGGGATTGGCGACCGACATCGCATGCCGCGCCTTGCCCGTCGGCGCAGACGCGCCATCTTCGTTGACGCGCCGGTCTCGTAGATGAACACCAACTGCTCGGGGTTGAGATCAGGCTGCGCCTTGAACCATGCGCGCCGCCACCCGAGAACTTCAGGCCGCTCCCGCTCGCTGGCGTGCGCGGTTTTTTTTGACCGTCATCGAGTGACGGTCGAGGAAGCGCCAGATGGTGTTCGGTGCAAATACGGCTCCATGCTCCGATCGCAGCATCTCGGCCAGTTCAACCGGCGTGATGTCCACCTGCTCGTCGATCGCACCGAGACTAACATCGCGATGGGCTTTAATCCGCCGTGACCGCATGTCGCCGCCCTGGGGCTTCGCCCGTGTCGATCCGCTCTCTCGCCATTCGCGAACCCAGCGAACCGCGCTCGCCGCCGTAACTCCAAAACGCTCGGCTGCCGCGCGCCGTGACAAACCGCCATCGACCGCCGAAATCACCCGCGAACGCAAATCCTCTGAGATGGACTTCGTCATGCCAGGCTGGCCTCCTCGTCCAACTGACATGATGAATTAGATTTTCCAGTCTAAGGAAAGACCCTTGATTCAATGGGATCGTGCCCCAAGGCGTGGTGTAGGTTCGCCTGCGGTAGTCACAGCGACCTCCGGCTAAGCCGGGCTGATCAAGCTGCCATGGCAGGCAACGTGATGATGGGATTATCGCTTAAACCTGAGACGCTCTCAAGCGTCATGTAACGGCATCGCTGCACGGCCCATTCATCATTCTGTTCCAAGAGGATAGCACCAACAAGGCGGGTGATCGCCTCTTCGTTGGGGAAGATACCGACAACATCGGTGCGCCGCTTGATCTCGCCATTGAGCCGCTCGATCGGATTGTTGCTGTGCAACTTTGTGCGATGTTGGGCTGGGAAGGTCATGTAGGCCAGCACATCCTCCTCGGCGCTGTCCATCAGGGCAGCGAGTTTTGGCACGGTAGGGCGCAATTGATCGGCGACGCTACGCCATTGGGCCTTTGCGGCCTCTGGAGTTTCCTGGGCGAAAGCGGTGGCGATGAATGCCGACACGACCCGGCGTCCGCTCTTGCTGGCATGGGCCAGCGCATTGCGCATGAAATGAACCCGGCATCGCTGCCAGGTGGCGCTGAACACTTTGGCGACGGAAGCTTTTATGCCTTCATGGGAATCGGAGATCACCAGCTTCACGCCGCGCAGACCGCGACGGGCAAGGCTGCGTAGAAAATCGGTCCAGAAGACCTCAGCTTCGGAATGACCGATCGCCATGCCGAGCACTTCGCGCCGGCCATCGTTGTTGACGCCGACGGCGATGATGACGGCGACCGAGACAATGCGACCGGCCCGCCGCACTTTGATATAGGTCGCGTCCATCCACAGGTAGGGCCAGTCGCCTTCAATCGGACGATCGAGAAAAGCCTTCACGCGTTCATCGATCTCCACGCACAGCCGGCTAACCTGGCTCTTTGAGATACCGCTCATCCCCATGGCCTTCACCAAATCATCGACCGAGCGGGTTGAAATGCCTTGGATATAGGCTTCCTGAATGACGGCCGTCAGCGCTTTCTCCGCCAAGCGATGGGGCTCCAGGAACCGGGGAAAATATGTTCCCTTGCGCAGCTTGGGGATCCGCAGCTCGACCGTGCCTGCTCGCGTCTCCCAGTCCCGATCCCGATAGCCGTTGCGCTGTGCCAAGCGCTCAGGATCTTTCTCACCATAGGCAGCGCCGGTCACACTGCCCACCTCCAGTTCCATCAGCCGCTGCGCGGCAAAGCCGATCATGTCGCGTAGAAAATCGCCGTCGGCTGTCTTCCCAACCAGGGCGTGCAGGTCCATCTTGTCAGAGGTCATCGGTGGTCTCCGTAAGTTGAGCTTCGCAACTCCAACTTATCCGAAGTTCGCCGGTGACCACCCGCGAAACTGACCGGCCGCTACAGCGCTTTATCGATGAGCGCGCGTCCGGTCAGCTTCGCTAACCCTCAAAACCTACACCACCACCAGGAGCACGACCTTCAATGAGATCGGATTATGTTCTAGCGTGGATTTCCTCGCGGAAATTAGCGCCCGCAGAAGTCCGCCTCTCCGAATCAGGCAAAGTGTCGATCGACCATCATCGCGGAAGAAAGTTGTTGGGCCTGCATCAGATCCACCATCGCTAGATCAGTCGATACCTAATGCGGGTATGCCCTGAACGACATTTCGATTTCCGAATCTCATTCAGGGTCATACGGACCGACTATGATGCGCGACCCGCATATCGTGGCCGCCGCAGCCTAAGGGGCGCGCGGGCGGCTCATCAATAGCGCGTGGCGGTTGGCCTATGACAAGCCGAGAAGCGCGTCGGCGTTGCCGTGAGCGATGCGGGCCCGATCTGCAGGAGAAACCGGCAGGTTGTTGAGGAATGCCGTAGCTTCATCATTGGGGCTGTAGGGATAATCGACCGAGAACAGAATTCGATCCGCACCAAACGACGTCAAAGCTGCAAGAAAAGCGGCGGTGTCGAAGAAGCCGCTGGTTGTGATCCACACCTGATCCAGGATCGTTTGCGACACGTCCCGGTTCAGTCCCAACGCCGCACCTGTCCCGAACATGGCATCGACACGTTTCATCATCATCGGCAACATCTCGCCCATATGGCCGATGATGAGCTTCAGACTTGAATTGCGATCAAGCGCACCGGACAGGACGAGCCGCAGGATGTGTAGGCCGGTTTCGGCGTGCCAACCGAATCCGGCGTTGGACAGGATGAAAGAGGTAAAGTCCGGCAGTCCCTGAAAATAGGCATCCCGAACCGCACGCGGCGCAGGGCCGGGATGGATATAGAGGGGACAGCCCAAGGCTGCCGCACGGGACAGGATCGACGCGAAACGCGGGTCGTCGAGGAACAGTCCATCGGTAGTCCCATTGATCGAGGCACCGCGGAAGCCGAGCTGTTTCACGCACCGTTCCAGTTCGTCGGCGGCGGCCTCGGGTTCCCTCATGGGAAGATGGGCGAACGCCGCAAAACGATCCGGATGCCGTTCGACCGCCTGCGCCAATCGATCATTATATTCGCGCGCAAAGCGCACGCCTTCCTCACCTGCCAGCATCTCAGCACCAGGGCCGACAACGGAGAGCACCTGCAACGTGATCCCGGTTTCGTTCATCGAATCGATGCGTTCCGCCTGCGTATCGCTCAACGCCCGGTCGAGCGCACTTAGCTTCTCGCCATCACCGGTTGGCGCCCACCCTGCTGGCACCCATCCGGATGCGGCTACCTCCGATGCAGGAATTCTGTCAGCTAGTTCGGGCAGCAACACATGTTCTTCCAGGGCAACTATACGCATGATCTTGATTCTCCAGGGGTGTGGATTCAAATGATCGTCCAGGGCCGCAACAGGAGCGCAGCGATCTGGACGATCGTATCCGAATGGTTCTGCCGGCAGCTTTGCCCACTACACAATTTCATCCGGGTAATTGGCAGCTCGCCAACTCGCTCACCTATCGCATTATAGACGGTTGGCTGCCTCGGCGAGGTCAACGGACGAGCCTTATGCGACGTGAATCTGCTTCGACATTGTGTCGGTCCGGCGGGATTCGTAGATCGTCTGTGCATCGGTCGCGGCCATATAACCCCATGGCCCCATCTCGAGACCGACTCCGCTCTGCTTGACGCCGCCGAACGGCTGGGTCGGAAACACATTGTCGCTATGCGTGTTGACCCACACCATGCCGGCTTCGAGCCGCTGCGCCAGCTCGGCTCCACGGACGGAGTCGCTCGTCCAGACCGAACCGCCGAGACCGAACTCGGTGTCGTTGGCCAGTTTCAGCACTTCCTCGACGTCAGAGAATGTGATGATCGGCATGACCGGTCCAAACTGCTCCTCGTCTACAACACGCATACCGTGGCGCGCATCGGCCAGAATCGTCGGTGCGTAGAAATAGCCCGGGCGATCCAGTTTGTGACCACCGGTGACGGCTTTCGCACCCTTGGCCAGCGCATCTTCGACAATCTCGCTGACCTTCTCGAACTGCGCAAGGTTCTGCAAGGGACCTAGCTGGGTGTCGTCTTCCATGCCGTCCCCCAGTTTGACTGTCTCGGCGATCGCAGCTAGTTCCTTGGTCACATCGGCGACGATGCTCTCGTGGACGTAGATGCGCTTGGCAGCGATGCAAAGCTGACCGGAGTTGCGGAAACTGCCCCAGAAGATGCGCTGCGCGATGACCTTCGGATCGGCATCTGCGAGCACGATCGCCGCGTCGTTGCCGCCAAGTTCGAGCGTGACGCGCTTGATGCCAGCGGCAGCGGCGGCAGCCACCTTCTTACCGGTGGCGGTCGAACCGGTCATCGTGATCTTGCGGGTGAGCGGATGCTGGGTAAGCTCGGGGCCGAAGCTCATGCCACCGCTGACTACATTGAGCACGCCGGGCGGGAACACGCCGCGCAGCAACTCGCCCAGGAGCAGAGTGGTCAGCGGGGTGTAGGGCGAAGGCTTGAGAATCACCGTATTGCCAGCAGCCAGCAGCGGCGCGATCTTGCAGGTGGCCAGGATGATTGGGATGTTCCAGGCCGTGATGGCGACGGCGGGGCCGATCGGCTGGCGGATGACGGCGGAGTATGCCACCTCGTCGTCCTGGATGACGTCAGGGGCGATTGCGAGGTCGGCATAGTAGCGGAAGACCATCGTTGCGGCGAAGATTTCGATACCCGCATCGGCCTTGGGCTTGCCCTGCTCCTTCACGAGGATTTCGACGAACCGCCCGGTGTTCGCTTCGATGATGTCGGCTGCCGCATACAGCGCCGCGCGACGCGCGTCCCCCGCATTGCGCCAGGTCTGGAACGCCGCGTGCGCGGCGGTCATGACCTCCTCAACCTGCTCGGGTGTGCATTCCGGCGCCTGCGCGAAGACGGCGCCGGTCGCGGGATTGATGACGTCGAACGTGTCGGTGATCGGTGCCGCCACGCCGTTGATCGTCTGCGTGTAAACGTGCTCGGACATAAAGCCTCCGGTGGTATGGATCAGGCTTCGATCTCTAGTTCTTTTGTGATTTCCGACTAGTCGAAGAGTTTTGACAGCACTATTCCGCAGGAACGAACAATCTTCTATTATGGGGTATGGATCGAATTGCCATCATGCGTCTTTTTGTTCGGATAGTAGAACGGGGTAGCTTTACCGCTGCGGCGGTAGATCTCGGCTTGCCCCGGGCAACGGCGACAACTGCGATCCAGCATCTGGAGCGGGATCTGGGGGTGCGGTTACTGGACCGTACCACCCGCAGCGTCGGGGCAACGCCTGAAGGCCGGCTCTATCGGGATCGCTGCATTCAACTGCTCGCGGATCTGGACGACACCGAGACCCTTTTTCGCGCAAGCGAACCTCGAGGTCCGCTGCGGGTCGATCTCCAGAGCACGCTCGCGCGCCGGTTTGTCATGCCGGCCCTCCCCGACTTTGTCGCTCGATACCCGGACATCGCCCTGAGCATCAGCGAAGGAGACAGAATTGTGGACCTCATCCCCGAAGGCGTGGATTGCGTCCTTCGCGTGGGCGACCTTCCCGATTCCGGCCTTGTCGGACGAAAGGTCGCAAGCTTGAACCAGATCACCCTGGCGAGCCCCGCCTATCTCGCGCATCACGGCGAACCCCGGACGCCCGATGACCTCGAGGGCCACCTAATGGTCGGTTATACAGCGTCAGCGACCGGCAAACCCTATCCGCTGAAATTCGGAGCGGGCCAGCAGTACCGCGAGATTCTTCTGCCCTTTCAGATCAAGGCCCGTGGGGCCGAGAACTATTCGGCTGCAGGTCTTGCCGGTTTGGGACTTATCCAGATACCGCATAGTTGGGTCGTCCAGGAGATCGCAGCGGGTGCGTTCATTCCCGTCATCACTACTGCGCCTCCGCCTGCTCTGCCGGTCTTCATCCTCTACCCGCAGAACCGGTATTTGGCGTCCCGCCTCCGGGTTTTCATCGACTGGATCACCGAGGTATTTCGGCCTCTGAATGGACCGAATGCGCGCTAATCAAAAGCGCGTCAGTCCATCCGAAAACGCCGGTCCAGATCACAATTCGGTTCAGCGGGGCGACGTGAGGCCCCATTAACGGTAATTTTGTGGCCAAGAAAGCGAGAGGGTGGGCGCCTGCCATTGCTAACAAAGCCGCACGTGTCGCGAAGAAACTCACGGTGAGCGGCGAGCGATACCAATGCGTCGCGTCGCCCTCTCTTACTGCGGACGGGCAAGGCGGGGCACCCGCTGTCGGTCTCCCATCCCGCTTGGCCATTGGAAAAACACCACTTTCACCGGCGAGCTGCGCCTGACGGCATCACTGCGCCAATCGTATTGGACAGTCCCATGACCGGCGAATGGTCCGCTGCTTATGCCCAGCAGGTACTGACGCCACCGTTGCATTCTAGTGATATTGTCATCCTCGACAATCTGCCGGCGCATAAGGCAAAGGCTGCCCGTGAAGCCATCGAAGAGGATGGAGCGCGCATGCTGTTCCTGCCGCCATATAGCCCCGACTTTAATCCCATCGAAAACGCCTTCTTCAAACTTAAGGTTATCCTGCGAAAAGCCGCCGCCCGAACCATTCCGGAGTTATGGGATGCGATACGTGACGCGTTGCCACGCTTCGCTCCCGAAGAATGCGCAAACTACTTCACAGCCATCGGGTATGAGCCAGAGTGATCGGATTCTGCTCTAGACATCCAGTGCGACGTCGCAGGTATCACGGGCCTGCAGGGGATCACATGCTCTCCCAAAGCAACGATACGCATGATCCGAGTTCTCCAAGCGTCAATTCACGCTTTTGATGATATGGATGATCGTCAGATCATGGCTTCCATGCCCATAGCTTTCAGGACGCCATTCTGGATCGGGGCGACAGCATCATTGATCTGCTGAACGCCGAAATCCAGGCCGTCGGGCATCACAACGGTGCGCAGTGGACGCCGCTCCGTCGTACCCACCAGCTTTGCGATCGCATCGGCGACCAGTTGTGGGCGCGGCGGGTTGGCGGGATCGAACTGCTGATCGGAATGGGCCACGATCTGGCCAGGTATCGCAGCGATTTCGCCATACGATTCCAGCACTGCGGCATCGGACGGCTGCGGGCTGGACGTAATGAGATTGCTGGGGAACGGGCCCGGTTCGACAATCACTGAATCGATCCCGAAACTGCTGAGTTCGTAACGATAGGTTTCGGCCAGCGCCTCAAGCGCAAACTTGCTGGCGGCATAAACGCCAAAAAAGGGAATGGTGAACCGCCCCATCAGCGACGTGACCTGCACCAGCAACCCGCTGCCGGCGGCACGCATGTGCGGCAGGACGGCGCGATTGGTACGGATGGCGCCGAAGAGGTTAACGGCGAAAAGCCGCTCAACGTCTGGAACCGTATAAGCCTCGGTAACCCCGATCGGCATCAGCCCGGCGTTGTTGACCAGCACGTCGATTTGTCCGTGCCGCGTCATGACTTCGGCAATGGCAGTTTCGATTGATGCCTGGTTGGCGACATCCATCTCGATAACCTGCAACGCTTTGCCGTCGTTCTTGGCGGTTTCGATCAGTTCGTCGCGCACCGCGCTGTTACGACCGTCGACATCCCGCATGGTGGCGATGACCGTGTGCCCCTGACGTGCCAGCTCCAAAACCGTGAGCTTGCCGAAGCCGCTGCTCGCGCCGGTGACCACCACTACCTTTTTGCTCATTTCAAATCCCATTTTCGCTAAACGACTGGGATCAGATATACAGACCTGTCTGTTTATGCAAGTGGAATAGACAGGTTGGTCTATTTTTCCTGTCGAAACCCACTATGTAGCTCTTATGAAAGCCATGACATGCAGCAACTGAACGATCCGGGCGAACGTCCGCTTTCCGCCCTTCCGCCTCGGGAGCGTATCCGGAAGACCGCGTCAGACCTGTTCTGCCGGCGCAGTATCCACACGGTCGGCATCGACCGTATCATCGCCGAAAGCGGCGTGGCCAAGATGACATTCTATAAGCACTTTCCGTCCAAGGCATGCCTGATTGCCGATTATCTCCAAAGCCAGACCGGCGTTTGGATGCAGATGCTTGTAAGCGCAACCCAGCGTCCCGGGCTCTCCCCTGTCGAGCAAGTGCTCGCGATATTCGACGCGCTCGATGCATCTTTTCAGCAGCGGCCGTTCCGTGGATGCCCATTCGTGAAGGGAATGGCAGAGTTTGGCCCGGACGCAGACGCCCCCGAGATCCAAGCGATGATTGATACGTATTTCGAGAGCTTGCACAGGTTCGTTACGGAACTCATAAAGCCTTTGAGTTTGATTGATCCCGGGCGCACCGCCATTCAGATCCTCTCGCTTATCCAAGGCGCAATCGTAATGGCCCAGGCAACGTCTGACCGAGACATAGGCGCCGCCAATCGCCATGCGGCCCGGATACTACTGGAAGCCGTAGGCGTGTAATTCGCTCGCCGCTCTCTCGGAACGCACAGGATGGCATTTTGATTATAACACGGGCTGCGTAATCCCGCCGACGCCGATGAAATGCATAGATGTCCTTGGTTGAACGAAGGCTACAGGCCGACGCATACGGGGGCCTGCTTCGGACTCGCGGGACGCATCAAAGAGTCCCGCTCAGGTTGACTACGGCAACCTTGTCACGGCCGATCGTCCGGCTCCATCGTCATCTTCATGCTGGCGTACCCGTCCCTGCAGTGCCACTGGTCAGCCTGTTGCCCTTCCGAACAAAGAGTCCACCGCCCCGGGGCGTCTGCGACCCGCTTTGGCTCGCTAATGCACACGGTCAATCGTAAGCGGTAAAAATCCCCCACGTGGCCTTGGGAGCGGTGCTGTCATCTGAGTGATCAGGCGGCGCTTGCGATGCTGCTTAGTTCGAACGAAGCTTGGGCGGCGTTGGCATCGAGCCAGTTGTACGGCAACAGATCGTCGATGGGATCGGTGTCTGCGCGGGTGATGATCCGGGCCAGGACATCGCAGAGATAGGCGTAGGGATTGACGTCCAGCATCTTGCAGGTTTCGACCAGCGAGGAGATCGCTGCCCAGTTTTCGGCGCCGAGTTGGTGGCCGGTGAAGAGTGCATTTTTTCTTTGGAGAGTCACCGGCCTGACGGCCCGTTCGGCGGCGTTGTTGTCGATCTCGATCCTGCCGTCGTCGAGGAACCGGGTAAAGCCCGCCCAGCGCTTGAGCGCATATTTCATCGCATCGCTCGTTGCCGATCCAGCCATCATGCGCGGTGCGGTGGCGGCGAACCAGGCATGGAGCTTGTCGACCAGTGGACGGGTTCGCTCCTGCCTGACGGCAAGGCGTTCCTCGGCCGCGCGCCCCCGGATTTCCTTCTCGATGCGATAGATTTCGGCAATGCGCTGCAAGGCGTCCTGCGCGACCGGGGCATCGCTGCCTGCATCGACGAAGCCGCGTCGCAGGTGAGCCCAACAAAAGGACTTCGTGACGCCGGCGTCGGCGCTATCATCCTTGCCGAACTGGTCATAAGCCTGCCAGGCATCGACCTGTAGGATGCCCTGGTATGACCCTAGCAACTGCCTGGCCCACATTTTTCCGCGTCCCGGCATATAGGTATAGAGCGCCAGAGGCGGATCGACGCCGCCATGAGCGCGATCGTCGCACACTATGACCCACATGTAGCCGGTTTTCGTCTTGCCCGTTCCCGGTGCCAGCACCTTGACCGTAGTTTCGTCGACGAACAGACGGGCACGGGCAAGCGCATCGGCGCGCATCCTGTCGGTGATCGGCATCAGCGCAGCGATGCCGCGACCAACCCAGTTCGCCAGAGTGGCGCGGCTGATCTCGATGCCTTGCCGGGCGAAGATCTTCGACTGACGGTAAAGCGGCAAGTGGTCGCAATATTTGTTGATCAGAACATCGGCGATCAGCGCTTCGGTCGGCAAGCCGCCCGGCACGACATGTGCCGGTGCCAACGCCTGGCGAACGCCGTCGCTACAGCAGCGGCAGGCATAGCGGGGTCGGATCGTCACCATCACACGATGCTGGGCCGGGATGATGTCGAGCCTTTCGGACCGGTCCTCACCGATCTTGTGTAGCGCCCCGCCACAGGCACATTCCAGGCTTTCGGGCTCGATCACTGTCTCGAAGCGCGGCAGATGCGCTGGCAGTGATGCGCGCTCGGCATCCGGAGCCCGTCGACGACGCGGCCTGAGGCCATAACGTTCGGCCTCCTCGGCGGTCTTGTCCTGCAAGCCATCGGCTTCGCCAAGGGCGACGCCCTGGTCTTCCAGCGTCAATGCCAGTTGATCGACCGGGAGCTTTTCCGAACGCTTGCCGAAGGTCGAGCGGTTGATCAGCTTGAGGATATGTTCAAGCCGCGCCGCGCGAGCGCGCTCGGCCAGCACCATCGCCTTGAGCTGCTCCACATTATCGGGAAGCTCGTCATATCCAGCCTCCGGGCTGGTCTCGAGAGGGGGTTCAGGATGCGCCGCCACGCCCGTATTCTAGCCGGTTTCGCACGGCTGGGAACACCCCTGCGCCAGACAGAATCAGGCGTGCGATCTACTGTGCATGAAGTGGTTTTGGCACGCGCGGCACATGCATGCGCGACCAGTCCAGCCCCTCGAACAACGCCGAAGCCTGGGCCGCCGACAGCTTCATCACGCCGTCTCCCGGTCGGGGCCAGCGGAACTTCCCATCCTGCAACCGCTTCGTCACGAGTACGAGCCCGGTGCCATCCCATAGCAGGAGTTTTATCCTGTCTGCCCGGCGTGCCCGGAAGACAAAAAGCATGCCTGAGAATGGGTCGAGCCGCAGTTCCTGCTGCACCAGTGAGGCGAGGCCTACCATGCCCTTCCTGAAGTCCACGGGCTGGGTTGCAACCAGCACCTTCAACGGCCCGGGCGGGATGATCACGTGGTCACCCGCGCGGCCAGGAGCACCCGCTCGATATGGTCGGCATCGACGTGCGACGGGATGCGGATCGACAGCCCGCGGGTCTCGATGACGATCTCACCGCCACTCCTCAGGCTCGCGGGCAACGATGACACTGAGGGCGCCGGTGGCCCGGAAGATGGCGGCGGTACGGGAGGTGCAGCCGGGTCTTCGATCACCGCGGGAACAAAGGCCATCCCCTCGGCCCGCTCTCGGAAACGCCCTCGCCAGTTATAAAGCTGTTGCGGGAGCATGCCATGACGCCGCGCCACCTCAGACACATTCGCTCCCTGCTTGAAGCTCTCCTCAATGATCCGCGCCTTCGCCGCCGGAGTCCATCCACGGTTGCCATTCGACAAGGGAATGACATCAAGACGCTCGGCCTTGCCTACCCTCTCAGCCCTTTCAGTTTCGAAACCCGTTTCGAAATCACCACTCATCGCAACCTCGCAAATGCAAGGCGCACTAATTACCAAATCGCCAAATCATGAAAATGTGGGGGATTTTTACCGCTTACGGTCAATCGTCGCTGAACTAAATCGCCCACACCTTTGCGTTCACCTCCGGCGCCAAGTCCAGATAGACATGGCAATGCTTGGCCTAAAGGGGACTGAAAATGCGTGGACGCCGCGCTTGCCGCTTGCCGCAGCTCCCTTCCATCCCACTCGTTGCGGGGAGGGATGTCAGCCGACCGACGTTAAATGATGTGAAAGTAATACATTTTGTGGGAGGTAAAGCGCCTCGGTTTCCCCGGCTGGCTTTGCACTTGGGCCATGCAACGACTTCGAGGCTGTCGATGGCTGCATGGTCGTTTGCCTCATGCCCAGCAGACGCAACTTGGGCAATGGTGCCGAAAAGGCGATGTCCATAATATCAGTCGATCCAGCGCAAGCTTTGCCACCTCTGCCGCAGATGCTTTGGGGCAAGTGCATGACCTCCAGTTATGATTGTTATGACGAGCGATTGAACCTGCGATCGAGGCGACTGAGTGGCTTTTCGCGCGCCGAACAAGAAAGGAGGCGAGCAAGGCACGCGTTGGCCGGGCGTGATACCTTTCTGGGAGGGCTGACCGTAGCTTGGGTAAGCAGCAAGGCTGCTGGAGGAGACTACACTCGCAGAACATGCCGCGGCAAACTAAAGCGCGACCCGCTGGTGCATTATATTATATATATAATAAATCGTAAATTATTACAGAAATTATAATAAAAATTAGATATATTTAAGCCAAATTGAATACTGTCACGAACAACAATCCCTTCAAGATTTTTGATTATCGTCAGATGTCTTGTGCCTTAACCCCTGAATTGACAAACTTTATTGCCACAAAATATCTATAAAGTGAAAATATAAAAAAGAGGAATTTTATTGTTAATCGTCGACATGTGTTCACAAAAATGTCTGCCAGAAACGCTCCGATGAAGAGTTGAGGCGTGCGACCGGACGGGTCAAAGCAATATCTACAACCGTCGTGCATATGCTCTCACCAGCTTCAACCAAAGTACCCCCCGTGATGTCCGCATTAGCCAGGGATTTGGGGAGCCACGCAACCCCATGACCGTCTCGAGCCATTGTAAGTAGCGCAGCCGCTAAGCGCGACGTCATTACCACTGCTGGCAAAAAGCGATGTCCCTTCTGAGCCCAGTCGGCTTTCAGGATTCTGCCTAATCCGGAAGGATTGCTATAGGCTAGATGCGGGAATGGCGTCTCATCCTGCCCATCTCCAAGGAGCCATATTGGTGTTCCGTCAGTTCTCGGCCGGCACACCGGGATCAGCACATCTTCGCCAACCTTCACGGTCCGGAACTGGCGCGGGTTAAGCGCGGTTTCCACCGACGGGTGACTGTGGTGCAACAGAAATGACGCATCGCCGCGGAGCATCATCTGCTCGCAAGCCTCCATGCTGTCAGACATGAGATTTAATGTCTCGTGCGGCGCGTGGAGACGTATCCATTCCGGAAAGAATGTGAAGGACAAGGCGTGCGTGGCAGCGAGCGGTAGCGTTGTTTCGGCCCGCCCCGCAGCTTCCAGCGCTCCTGCCTTTGCTCGATACAGATCACGCACGACGGCCTCGGCCGTGGCACTGAAAGCTTCGCCCGCGACTGACAACTGCACGCCCTGAGGAGAGCGGATGAACAGCGGCGATCCGATCCAATCCTCCAAGGAATGAACACGCCTGCTGAATGCCGGCTGCGTTACGTTCCGGCGCTGAGCTGCACGAGAGAAATTTCTCTCCTTCATCAATGCGATGAAGTCTTCAAGCCACTCCAAATTCATAATTCTGACTGCCCTCTCTCTCACTCCATGGACGAACGATAAACTCAGGGTGTCAAGCATCGCAATGCAATATCGGCATAACGACAAACTGCATCAGCATTGGATGCAATGGGGTCCACGCATTTAGAAGCCTCCCAAACCCCAATGAGGGCCGGGTCGCAATGCAAATGCGCTCGCCGGAAACGGAGAGATGTGATGGCTAAAAGGTTACTCAGCCAGCTATATATTCAAGTACTTATCGGCATCATTGTTGGCGGTGCTATCGGTCTTCTCGCGCCCAGCATTGCTGTACAGCTTCAGCCCCTTGCGGACGGTTTCATCAAGCTGATCAAGATGCTGCTTGCGCCGATCATTTTCGGGACAGTGGTGCTCGGCATAGCCAAGATGGGCAACGTCAAGGAGGTGGGCAGGATCGGCGTGCGCGCCATGATCTACTTCGAGGTGCTCTCGACGCTCGCACTCGTGATCGGCCTCGTTGTCGTTAATCTGATGAAGCCGGGCGCAGGCATGAATATCGATGCAAAGAGCATCGACGTCACTGGCATCGCCAAGTATCAGGCCGCTGCTACCGAAGATCACAGCCTCGTCGGCTTCCTTCTCAACATCATCCCGAAGAGCATGGCCGATGCCTTTGTCAGTGGTGCGATGCTCCAGGTCATTCTGGTCGCACTGCTCATGGGCATAGCCCTAGTCTCGATCGGCAAGCGCGGCGCGCCGTTGATCGATGTGATCGATTCGCTTCTTCAGGCCTTGTTCCGAATCGTCGGCATGGTCATGCGCCTTGCTCCGATTGGCGCAGGTGCTGGCGTCGCCTACACGATCGGCAAATATGGGGTCGGCTCGCTGTGGGCGCTGGGCCACCTTATGCTCGCGGTTTACCTGACCTCGGCGTTCTTCGTGATCGTCGTAATTGGTAGCATTGCTCGCTGGGCTGGCTTCCCGCTCATGCACTTCTTCCGCTACTTCAAGGACGAGCTGTTGGTCACCTTCGCGACCTGCTCAACCGAAGCGGTGATGCCCCGGATGATGGCCAAGCTGGAGCGCCTGGGCGTCCATAAGCCCGTTGTCGGCCTGGTGCTTCCGACCGGTTATACCTTCAATGCCGACGGCACCTGCATCTATCTGACCATGGCTGCGATTTTCATCGCCCAGGCGACCAATACCCCGCTTACGCTTTGGCACCAGATCGTCATTCTCGGCGTGCTGCTGCTCACCTCCAAGGGATCGGCAGGCGTGGCCGGTGCCGGTTTCATCACGCTGACGGCCACCCTCTCGACCTTCGATTCCATCCCGGTCGCCGGACTTGTGCTGCTGCTTGGTGTCGATCGGTTCATGAACGAGGCGCGCGCCGTCACCAATGTCATCGGTAATGGCGTGGCGACAATCGCCATCGCCAAGTGGGAAGGCGCCATCGACCGCGACACGGTGAACGCGGTGATCGCCGAACAGAAGGGCGAAATCCCCCGCCAGATCACTCTGCACACGACGCCGGAGCCTGAAGTCCAGCACTGACGGCGCGACCAGACAATCACCCGACCTCACATCCAGTTCAAATCAGGAGCAACCAATGCGTATCGTTGACGTCTGCGAGATCACCAAGCCGATCTCCTCCCCCATCCGCAATGCCTACATCGACTTCAGCAAGATGACCGCCAGCCTGGTGGCTGTCGTCACCGACGTGGTCCGCGACGGCAAGCGTGTTGTTGGCTACGGCTTCAATTCCAACGGCCGCTACGGCCAGGGCGGTCTGATCCGTGAGCGTTTTAAGGACCGGATCCTCGAAGCCGATCCCGCGAGCCTGCTGAACGACGAAGGTACCAACATCGATCCCTCTAAGGTCTGGGACGCGATGATGACCAACGAGAAGCCCGGCGGCCACGGCGAGCGCTCGGTTGCCGTCGGTACGCTAGACATGGCGATCTGGGACGCAGTCGCCAAGATCGAAGGCAAGCCGCTGTTCCGCATGCTGGCCGACCGCCACGGCCGTGAAGCCAACCCGCGCGTCTTCGTTTACGCTGCTGGCGGTTACTACTACCCAGGCAAGGACAATAGCCAGCTCTGCGCGGAAATGCGTGGCTATCTCGATCGCGGCTACAACGTCGTGAAGATGAAAATTGGCGGCGCCTCGCTTGAGGAAGACCGGGGCCGCATCGAGGCCGTGCTCAAGGAAATCGGCAACGAGGCACAGCTCGCTGTCGACGCCAATGGCCGTTTCGATCTCGAGACCGGCATCGCTTATGCCAAGATGCTGCGCGACTACCCGCTGTTCTGGTACGAAGAAATCGGCGATCCCCTCGATTACTCGCTGCAGGCCGCGATCTCAGAATATTACCCCGGCCCGATGGCCACCGGCGAGAACCTGTTCTCGCATCAGGATGCCCGCAATCTGCTGCGCCACGGCGCTATGCGTCCCGACCGCGACTACCTGCAGTTCGACTGCGCGCTGTCTTACGGCCTGGTTGAATACCTGCGCACCCTCGACGTGCTCAAGCAGTTCGGCTGGTCGCCTTCGCGCTGCATCCCGCACGGCGGTCACCAGATGTCGCTCAACATTGCTGCCGGCCTCGGCCTTGGCGGTAACGAGAGCTACCCCGACCTGTTCCAGCCCTATGGTGGCTTCCCCGATGGCGTGAAGGTCATCGACGGCCATATCACCATGCCTGAGCTTCCCGGCATCGGCTTCGAAGGCAAGTCTGACCTTATCAAGGTTATGCGCGAACTCGCGGAGTAAGTTGAGATCGGCCCGGATGCCCTAAAGGGGGATCCGGGCTCTTCCACATCGCCTCGCACCTTTATCGCGCAGCGAGACCAACGTTGCGATCGGTTGCTCCCTCAAGCTCTAGAAGCATCACAGCCAGACGGCCGCAGAGCCGTCAGCGGGAGAGAAGCATGAAAAGCTACGGTTACGCCGCAGCTACGGCCTGCGCGGTCGTAGCCCTGACAATTGCGACCAGCGTACAAGCACGGGAAAGCATGAAGAGACGGCCCATCAGCGCCTTGGAAGCAAAAGATACCCGCGTCCCTGCGACGCCGATCGTGACTGCTTACCCAACGGCTGCGGCGGGCGACGGTAACACTTCGAACGGCTACAATCCCCTGCGCTGGGCGGAAGACTGGACCAAGATGCGCGACCCTGCGAAGCGCGACGATCCGATTGACCATATCAAGTACATTCCGCTCGGCTCGGACGATGTCTATTTGACGGTGTCTGGTGAATTGCGCTTGCGGATGAACACTACCAGCAATCCGCAGGCTCGCGAGCTTCCGTACCAGCGCCAGGACGCGTATCGCGTGTTTCTCGGCGCCGATCTGCATGTTGGTGAGCATGTGCGTGCCTATGGCGAACTGGCGCGCGGGGTCATGACCGGCCGCAATCTCGGAACACTGTCCGGTACGCTGCGCAATGACTTTCTCGTTCAGCAGGCGTTCGTCGACGTGACCGGATCGGTCGCGAACCTCGATGTCGGTGTCCGCGTTGGACGTCAGATCTTCATCGACGGTGCGAATCTCCTGATCGCCAACCGCGGCAACAATACGGTCCAGACCAGCCTCACTGGCGTTCGCGTCTGGGCTTTGGGATCGAAGGCCCGCGTCGATGTTTTCGACCTGTATTATACAGACTTCGGCAATGGCGGATTTGGCGACGACCCCACCGACCATGACCGGCGTTTCAGTGGCGTCTCGGCGGGATACGTCCTGCCGACCAACCTGTTCGGCAAATCCCGCCTCTACCTCGATCCGTTCGTCTGGCGGCTGCGCAATCGGAACACCACCTGGGGCGCGGAGACGGCTCGCGAGGAGCGTGTCTACACCGGTGCCCATTTGTGGGGTGACGTCGGCCCGCTGACGCTGGACTGGACCGTCAATCACCAAGGCGGAAGCTATGGCTCGCGCACGCTCGACGCATGGCAGATCCTCCTCGCCCAGACCTATCGTCTCGGAAAATCCAACACGGCTCCCCGGCTCGGCCTCCATGTCGATTATGCGAGTGGCGGCGGAGCCTATGACCGGGGTAAGCTGCGCAACGCCTTCGCGCCATACGGGAACAACATCTACTACAGCTATGCCGGCTTCCTCACGCCGACGAATCTGATTGCCGTCGCGCCAAGCCTTACGGTCATGCCAACCAAGAAGCTGCGTGTGACCGGCGAATATCAGTTTTCATGGCGAGCGACTACGCGTGACGCGATCTATCGGGCAAATGGCTTACCCTTCACCGGCACGTCGGGACGTGGTGATCGCAAGACCGGCGACGTCGCCCGGCTGCAGGCAATCTGGAGTCTAACACCGCGGCTATCCGTGACCGGACGGCTGGAACACCTGCTCGCCCACGGCGGCCTCACTGACAATGGCTATCACAGCTCATCCTATGCCGGCGCATGGGTGAGCTTCCGGTTCTAAGAAAGAAGACCTCCAGATGAGCATGAACGACGATTTCAGGCAGGCCGCGCTGGACTATCACCGCCTTCCTCAACCCGGAAAGCTGGCAGTCCAGGCCACCAAGCGCATGGAAACCCAGCGCGATCTTGCACTGGCGTACTCGCCAGGCGTGGCGGCAGCGTGCGAGGCGATCGTCTCCGATCCCAGCACGGCAAGGGATTTTACCGCTCGCGGCAATCTTGTCGCTGTTGTCACCAACGGGACGGCGGTACTGGGTTTGGGTAATATCGGTCCGCTGGCCTCAAAGCCGGTGATGGAAGGCAAGAGTGTCCTCTTCCGCAAGTTTGCAGGGATCGACGCCTTCGATATCGAGCTCGATGCCAGCGATCCCAAGGCGTTCTGCGACGCGGTGGCGGCGATGGAGCCCACCTTCGGGGGAATCAACCTCGAGGATATCAAGGCGCCTGAGTGTTTCGCGATCGAGGCTGAGCTTCGTTCGCGGATGAACATTCCCGTCTTTCATGACGACCAGCATGGTACGGCGATTGTCGTGGCAGCGGCCGTTCGCAATGCGCTCCTGCTGCAGGGCAAGCGGATCGAGGATGTCAGGCTCGTCACATCGGGCGCAGGCGCAGCCGCGCTAGCCTGTGTCGATCTGCTCGTTTCGCTGGGCCTCCCGGTCGACAACGTCACACTGACCGACATTGACGGTGTCGTCCACGCCGGCCGCAATGCCGACATGCCGCCCAACATGGCCCGCTACGCTCGGGTGACTGATGCCCTAACCCTTGGGGAAGTCGTAAGCGGAGCGGATATCTTCCTCGGCCTGTCCGCGCCGGGTGTATTCAAGCCTGAGTGGCTGCCGCTTCTTGCGGACAAGCCCGTCATTCTGGCGATGGCCAATCCGCAGCCCGAGATCATGCCTGACCTTGTGCGTGAAGGCCGGCCAGATGCCATCATAGCCACGGGCCGCTCGGACTTCCCGAACCAAGTGAACAACCTGCTGTGCTTCCCTTACATCTTCCGCGGCGCACTCGACTGCCAGGCGACCGAGATCAACGAAGAGATGAAGCTGGCAGCGGTCGAAGCGATCGCCGCCTTGGCCCGCGCAGAGCCAGACGAAGCCGTGGCCAACGCTTATGGCGGTGAGCCAATGCTGTTCGGGCATAATCATATTATTCCCAAGCCCTTCGACCCGCGCCTGATCCTCGAAGTGGCGCCTGCCGTCTCCGAGGCCGCGGCGCGCACCGGGGTAGCGCTCAGCCCTATCACCGACATGGTCGCCTATCGCGCCAGCCTCGGGCGGCATGCCTATCGGTCCAGCCAGCTCATGATGCCGGTTTTCGATGCAGCACGGCGTCAGCCCCGCAGGGTAGCCTACGCAGCAGGTGAAGCCGATTCCGTACTTCGTGCCGCACAGATCGTGGTCGATGAGCGGCTCGCCAGACCAGTTCTGGTCGGGCGGACCACCGTCATGGAAGCGGCGCTGAACCGATTGGGCCTGCGCATCCGGATTGGCGAGGACATCGAAGTCTTTGATCCGACGCTGGAGAACGACACGTTCGAGATGCTTGTCGATGCCTACACCAAGCTGGTCGAGCGCCGCGGTGTTACGCCTGCGGCTGCTCGTAAGCGGGTTCGACTTCGCCCGACAGTCACGGCAGCGATGCTGCTGCAGGCTGGCCTCGTCGATGCGGCCCTGTGCGGCACGCCTACGGACTGGTGGGAGGAAACCCGCCTGACCCTGGAAATCATTCCGCGTGCTCCCGGGGTCGCCCGCGTATCGGCATTGACGGCCCTCATCCATGAACAAAATTCGCTGTTTTTCGCGGACACCCATCTCAATATCGATCCGAATGCCGAGCAGATCGCCGAGTTCACCATCATGGCTGCCGAGCAGGTACGCCGCTTTGGTATCACACCTGCCGCAGCGCTACTGTCACATTCCAATTTCGGTGCATCCAATTCGCCGAGTGCACGTAAGATGCGCGAAGCTCTTGCTATCTTGCGCACCAAAGCGCCGGAACTGCTGGTGGACGGAGAGATGCACACCGACAGCGCGCTCAACCCGGCTATCCGGGAACGCAGCGTGACGACGTCGGTTCTTGGCGGGGCGGCCAACCTCCTGGTGATGCCCTCGCTGGATGCGGCTAATATCGCCCTGACCCTCGCGACCTCGGTGACCCGCGGTTTGTCCGTAGGGCCCCTGCTCATGGGCATGTCGAAGCCGATCCACGTGCTTGTAGCCTCGACCACCACGCGCGGCATCGTCAACATGACTGCGCTTGTTGCTAGTGAGAGCGCCCAGACCGCAGCTGCTGGTTCTTCCGCATGAGCTTGCCGCCAGCCGACATCGATCTACATGCAGTGGTTCGGGCTTTCGTGGAGGCACGCCGTGCCGGGCGTTCGATAGCCGCCTTTCCTGGCCAGGTCCCCCGGTCGATCGATGAAGCCTATCGTGCCCAGTCTTTGGCTATCGATGCCTGGCGGGGAGAACTCGCCGGGTGGAAGGTTGCGAAGATCAATGACCCATGGCGCGACCCGCTCGGAGTGGATCGCTTCATCGGCCCGATTTTCGATGAAACAATTGTCAGGGATGCCAACACTTGCATCTTTCCCGCCTACAGGGGCGGACAGGCTGCCTTCGAAGTCGAACTTGCGCTGACTTTGGCGTGTGACGCGGATCCACGACGCACGGACTGGAGATCCCATGATGCTGCATTGCTAGTTGGCGAGGTCAACATGGCTGTGGAATTCGCGGCCAGCCCGCTCGGGATTTTAACCGCCCTGGGGCCGCTGGCATCCATTTCCGGTTTCGGCAACAACAACGGGCTCCTGCTCGGACCCGTCATAAGTCTCGACGCGACCATGATCTCCGGAAGCTGTGAAGCTTTGATCGACGTGCAATCCGTGGGTGCAGGCCCCCTTTGGACGGGTCCAGATGGACCGCTCCCTGCATTCGCTTTTGCACTCAATGAGGCGGCACGCTTGGGGCGGCCGATGACCAAAGGCCAGATTGTCAGTACTGGAGCGCTCACCGGCGTTCACCCCGTCCAAATCGGTCAGGCGTGCGAAGCCGACTTTAAGGAATTCGGACGGTTGCTTTGCACGGTTCAAGAGCAGGAGCCCGCATGACGAACCTTAGGCTGTGTCGTCGTCACTCAGCGCCACTTTGACCAAAGCAGGATCAACGCCATGATGGAGGCAGGTTCTGATCTTGAGATCGCCGCCCGACGCGCTTGCGTTGAGCAATTCCGCCTTTTCGGGCAAAGGATTCGATGCCGTAATGGCCCAGCGCCTCAAGATATGCTCGCAGAACCATATGCAAGCCTGCCTGGCGGGGCTGTTAGGCGGTCAGCCTAGCCAGCGTGACAGAACGGGCTCTGGATCGAGGGCCGCTGGCTCCGGTGGCCACTGTGCCGCCCCTGGCGTGGCGGAAAAACGTGGCACGGGCGCTGGCAAGGTCACACCGCCGATCTCCGCGAAGGTGCCGCGGGCAACGTTGTGCGGATGGCGCGGTGCCTCTTCCATCGACAGAACAGGCGCGAAACAGACGTCCGTCCCTTCCATCAGTGCGCACCATTCGTCCCGCGTCTTTGTCGCAAACGCGGCCGCCAGTGCGGCCTTACGGGCCGGCCATGCCATCTTGTCCATCTGCGGGCCAAGCAAGGCATCGCCGAGGTTCATCGTATCCACCAGCAACCGATAGAATTGCGGTTCGATCGATCCAATGGCAACCCAGCGGTCGTCGGCACAACGATAGGTGCCGTAGAAATGCGCTTCACCATCGATCAGATTGGCCTCCCGCCGGTCCACCCTCTCACCTGCCGCCTTCATCCCGTAGAATAGCGATCCGAGATAGGACGCGCAGTCCGTCATCCCGACATCCACCACCTGACCAATGCCGGTTGCGCGGGCGTTGAGGAGAGCCCCGAGCACGCCAGCGACGAGGAACATCGCCCCGCCACCATAATCCGCGGCAAGGTTCAGTGGCGCGACCGGTCGATCGCCGGGCCGATTGCATGAAGCATACCGGTAAACGCGAGATAGTTGATGTCGTGCCCGGCCGTCATGGCATAGGGGCCATGCTGTCCCCAGCCGCTCATCTGGCCATAGACCAGCCCGGATTACGGGCGTGCATCGCCTCTGGTCCAAGGCCCAGCCGTTCCATTACGCCAGGTCGGTTTCCTTCAAAAACGAGGTCGGCCTTTTCTGGCAGCGCTAGCGCCGTAGCCCCATCGGCGGGCACTTTCAGATCCAGCCCGATGGTACTACGCCCGCGCGCGTCGAACCGGGTTGCGGGCGGATCAGGCGCGCCGACGCGGGCGATCTGCACCACATCGGCACCCAGATCGAAAAGAAATGTGCCTGCAAACGGTCCGGGCCCCAGCCCGGCGAATTCAAGGACCTTCACGCCAACCAGCGGTCCGCTCGGTTTCGTCATTTGGCTCGTCTCCATTGTGTCGATCATCTACCGGTGAAGGCGGGGTGGCGCTTCTTCTCGCGGAATGCGGCGATCCCCTCTCTGAAATCCGCGCTGGCTCCTGCCTCGCGCTGGGCGCGCCTTTCCATCGCCAGCGCCTCGACCAGCGGCTGTTCGAGCGCCTGGCGAACCCCCTGCCGGATCAACGCATAGGCGCGGGTCGGGCCGGTCGCGAGCATGCTCGCCAGCCCTTCGACCCGATGGCCTAACGCCGCGTCATCGACGACCTCGTAGATCATTCCCCAGTCGCACGCCGTCTCGGCCAGCATTCGCTCGGCCAGCAGCATCATTGCCTACGCACGTGCACGGCCAACCAGCCGGGGCAGCAGCCAGATGCTGCCCGCGTCGGGCACCAGGCCAGCCCTGGCGAACGCCTGCAAGAAGAAAGCGGAACCTGCGGCAATCCTGATGTCGGCGGCCAGCGCCAGCATGCAGCCGGCCCCTGCCACCGCACCATGCACGCCGGCGATAATCGCCGCCGGCAGATCGAACATGCGTTCGATCAGCGGATTGTAATATTCCTCAAATACCTGCCCGGCATCAAAACTGGCCTCGCCGGCGGGCGACCCGCCGCTGCTGAGATCCGCCCCGCTTGAAAAACCGCGACCTTTGCCCGTCGGAAGCACCACGCGCGCCTGCCCGGATCCGCGAATATGATCCAGCGCGTCGATCAACTCGTCAAGCAACGGGCGGCTCAGGGCGTTCAGCGCCTGCGGCCGGGCCAGGATCAGCCGTGCGATGCCGTCCGCCATCTCCAGCCGTCAGCCTGAAAATCGTTCGGCCATCTTTTCACCACCATAGGCGATATGCAATTGCTCGCCAAACGCAAGGCCTGTCACGTGCGCCCCTGATTGCTATCATTCAGAGGTAGAGCCGTCTCTTTTCCCACTATCCCACCTCTGCTGATCAGAGCAGGAATACGGGGCTCCGCTGCGCCATGCGGGTTCAAATCTCGAAGATCAACAACCGCGAGCCTTGAAACTGCCATCGTGAAAAGGCGGGATGACCCTAGAACTTGGAATGTTTTCTAAGTTGCTCGGATCGTGTCCCACCTGATGGTGTAGGTTCGCCAGCGTAGCTTTGGCGATCTCCGGCTAAGCCGGGTTGATCATGCTGCCATGGCAGGCAACGTGATGATGGCATTATCGCTTAATCCCGAGACGCTCTCAAATGTCATGTAGCGGGAGCGCTGGACCGCCCATTCATCATTTTGTTCGAGCAAGATAGCGCCGACGAGGCGGGTGATGGCCTCTTCATTGGGGAAGATGCCAACGACGTCGGTACGCCGCTTGATTTCGCCATTGAGCCGTTCGATCGGATTATTGGAGTGTAATTTGGTGCGGTGTTGTGCGGGGAACGTCATGTAGGCCAGCACATCTTCCTCCGCGCTGTCCATCAGAGCAGCGAGTTTTGGCACGGTGGGCCGTAGCTGATCGGCAACGCTGCGCCACTGGGCTTTGGTGGTTTCCGGGGTGTCCTGGGCAAAGGCGGTGGCAATGAACGCCGACACGACCCGGCGACCGCTCTTGCCTGCATGGGCCAGGGCGTTACGCATAAAATGGACGCGGCAGCGCTGCCAGGTCGCGCTGAACACTTTGGCAACGGATGCCTTGATACCCTCGTGGGCATCGGAGATGACCAGCTTCACGCCGCGCAAACCGCGGCGGGCAAGGCTGCGCAGGAAGTCGGTCCAGAAGACCTCGGCTTCGGAATGGCCGATCGCCATTGCGCAGCTTGGGGATCCGCAGCTCGACGGCGCCGGCGCGTGTCTCCCAATCCCGGTCGCGATAGCCGTTACGCTGTGCGAGACGCTCGGCATCCTTCTCGCCATAGGCAGCGCCTGTCAGGCCGCCCACTTCCAGTTCCATCAGCCGCTGCGCGGCAAAGCCGATCATGTCGCGCAGAAAATCGCCGTCCGCACTCTTCCCAACCAGGGTGTGCAGGTCCATCTTGTCGGCGGTCATCGGTGGTCTCCTTGAGTTGAGTGTTGCAACCCAAATTTACCGAAGTTCGCCGATGACCACCCGCGAAACTGACCGGCCGCTACAGCGCTTTATCGATGAGCGCGCGTCTGGTCAGCTTCGCTACCGGCGGAAGCTACACCACCTCCCGGGAAACAACCGTTGCTCGCGCCGTGTTGGCACTCTCACCGCTTCAGGCGACTTGCGCGGACGTCCTCTGGGACTAGCTTCGTTTGCGTCGACCGGGGATACAGGTGACGGATCGATCGCCCACTTGATAAGGATCCACGCATAATCGGCGAGGCTAACAGCGTCGGCTCAAACCGTCTTGTCAGATGCCCCGCGACGCTCCGCGCGTATCGCCGACTGCGCCATCTAGTAGGGCTGTGATACCGTCTGCAAGGGACAGGCCGTGCGGATGAGGAACTGGTCGGCGCCGGTGCCATCAACTCCATACCGAGGTTCGGCCCAGCGAAAAAACTGCTCCGGCTATTGTGGTTCTCGCGTCCGAGAAACGGCCACGATGTCCTTGAGCGACATCGACAAATCCGCGAGCAAGTGGCGATCGGGCGCGGCACCGCCCGCGACAAGGGCGCGCCCCTGCACGTAATCCTTCGTCGCGTTGACGCAATCCAAGGCCACGACTTGGCCAGCCTTGAGATAGATCAGGCTGAAGCTGCGCTGCGTGGGATCGCCACGCTGTACGACCGCATCAAACCCGGTCGAGAGGCCGACCGTCTGTAGTCGCAGATCATATTGATTCGACCAAAACCAGGGCACTGCATCGTAGGACGTCTCAATGCCGGCGATTGTCTTCGCCGCGACTGTCGCCTGATCATTGGCGTTTTGGACCGATTCCAACCGAATTTGCGCGCCCGCCGCGTAGCCATTGCTGTGAAGTGCGCAATCTCCGATGGCGAAAACATCAGGAAGGCTGGTCCGGCACTGCTCATCGACAGCCACACCGTTTCCGCCGATCGCGCCCGCCAAGAGAATTGGTTCCACTGATGGGACGATACCGATACCCACAATAACCATCTCACATTTCAGCGTATCGCCGCCTTGAAGCCGGACTGCCGTAACCTTGTCGCCATAGCCTTCTATGCAATCGACTTTGGCATTGACACGCACATCAACGCCATAGGCGCGGTGTTCGCCTTCATAGAAATGTGACAGCGCCTCCCCGGCCACACGTGAGAGAACCCGGTCAAGCGCCTCAAGCACGACCACTCGCTTGCCGCTTTTGGCTAGCACGGCCGCTGCCTCCAGCCCGATAAAGCCTCCACCGATTACCACGGCGCGCGAGATGCCGCCCAGTTCGGCCTTCATCCGATCGACGTCGGCGCGTGTCCGCACGGTATGGACGCCAGCAAGATCGTGGCCGGAACAGACAAGCTTGCGCGCTGCCCCTCCGGTCGCCCAGATCAGCTTGCCATAACCGACGACCAGTCCGTCATCGCTGGTCACATTGTGTTTTGCGGCATCGACCGCAACAATCCGGCGGCCCAATAGCATAACGATGCCCCGTTCATCCCAGAATGAAGGCGGTCGGATGAGAAGGCGCTCGAACGTCTTTTGACCGTCTAGATAGTCCTTCGAGAGCGGCGGACGCTCATAGGGGAGTTCCGGCTCGTCGCCGATCATTGCGATGGTGCCGGCGAACCCGTTTTGCCGGAGCGCGATCGCCGCCTGCGCACCTCCGTGCCCAGCTCCAACGATCACGACGTCGTATCTGTGTACCATGCTATTCTCCGTCTCCGCCCTTCTCTACCTCGTCGGCTGAAGTGCGTGCCGGCTATGCTGACAATTTATCTGTCTGTGGCCGGGCGCTGGTGCCTGATCTCCTGGGAGCGAAATCATCCCGTCGCGTCGCGGGTCGGGCAGATCTTTCAACCATTCGCTTTTCTTCTGAACGTCTCGGAGATGTGGCCCGCCAGATCAGCCTTGATGAGCAAGGCGAGGCGTTGCGAACCAGGCCGCATCTGATTTATGCCGCCGCCATTGAACCACAGACCACGCTGCCCGGTCTGCCCCCACATGCTCGCCCATTCGCCTTCGGGATCGAGCCGCGCGATTTCCCCGACACGATCTCCTATGTCCTGACCGAACACCCCCGCCACTTCCGACTTGCGGCTTTGATAGCCGGTGGCGAGGACAATGATGTCGCCCTCGACGATGGAGCCGTCATCAAGCTTCACGCCTCCTGGCACGAATTCAACAATCCGATTGAACTGCTCGATTTTGATCTTCCTTGCGGCAATGAGCTCTGAGGTGCCTGTGTTCAGGTAATAGCCGCCACCCGTCCGCAGGAAGAGATCCAGCCAGCCCTGGCCATCAACGCCATCACCGAGCTCCAGTCCGGCAGCCTTCAGCCCATCGAGCAGTTCGCGGTCAATGTCCTGCGCCATTGTGTGATAGGCTCGACTGGCGCTTTCGCGGAGCGGGTTGATGAGGCCGATGCCATAGCGAAGGTCCACAAGCTCCGTCGGGATCGTCGGGTCGAGATATCCGGCATAAGCGAGATTGGCCGTATCGACATTGTTCACGACGACTGGGCCGCGCTGGAACATTGTGACCTCGATGCCGCCGTCATGCAGGTTACGGGCGATATCGTGCGCGCTCGTCGCCACGCCGATGATGATCGCCTTCCTGATCCCGTAGTCTGCCGCGTCGGTGAATTGAGACGAGTGCATGACCTTCCCGGCAAACGCGCTGATACCGTCCAAGGTCGGAACGAATGGCTTGCCGCCGATGCCGCCGGTCGCCCAGACGATGTGGCGGGGATGCAACTCGCGTTCCGTTCCGTCGGACAACCGAACCACCGCATCCCAGCGGTCTGCACTTGAGTCGTAGGTCGCACTGACAAATTCTGTTCCGGTCCACACAGTCAGATCCATGTAGCGGGCGTAGATGTCGAGCCAATCCCCGATCAGGTCCTTGGGCAAATACTGGGGATAGTGTGGCGGGAAGGGCAGGAAGGGAAAGCCGTTCATCTCAATGGGATTGTGCAGGTAAAGAGCAGCGTAGCGCTTGTTCCAACTGTCACCCACATGATCGTACCGGTCGATATTGAGTACATCCACGCCCAGCCGCCGTAAGCACGCTGCAGTCGTCAGCCCCGCCTGTCCGGCGCCGACGACGACTACCTCCGGTTCCCTGTCCAGATATTGCCGGGCGGCATCACGGTGCTGCTTCCAGGTCTGGCCTGGATGCGCAGCTACATAGCCACGTCCAGCGGGATGACGCGCCGGAGTTTCCTCACTATGGAGAGCTTCCAAACGCGTGAAGATCGCACGGGCCCTCAAACTTGAGGACGCACCGTCGCGAACCGCATTCAGCACCATAACGCCCTTGCCGAATTTTGTGTCGAAGTCGAAGAAGGCTTCAATAATCTCATTGCCTCCGCGATCCTGCAGGTTCGGCGCAGGCCATTCGCTCGAGATACGGAAGCGATGCGGCTGCATCTCGTCGGCCAGACCGAGCAAGGTCGAGAGGACGACATCGCGTCCATGGAACTGCCGATAATCCCAGGTTAAAGCGCCATTGTCCCGGAAATAAGCGGGGTCGCTGAACAGATCCTTCAGCTTGGCCGCATCTCGTGAAGCGATTGCGTCCTCGAGTGCCGAAACCCACTCGACCACTTCGGTCTCGACTTGAAGATCATTCATGAACGCATCCTATTCCTAACTCGACACCGGGCGCTTCGGAGATGATGAGGCCCAGCGCCTCCAGGGGAGGCCCGGCCGCAGGCTCAGCGCGACGTGCTTTGTTGTGGCGTAAATGCTGCTTATTGCCTTCGCAATCACGAATGATTGGATCGTTCACTGCGCGAACATTGCCGGTCAGTTATTGCGACTCGCGGCAAACACTGCCAACTCTTGGTGACGTTGCACTTGCCAGGCACAGCGTTGATCGAACGGATTGCGGAAACCAGCTACGGTAGTTCGCCCGGAGAACAGATTAGGGATGCTCGTTGCCCTGTGTATGATGGTGCCTGTAAGAGTTGGGGCACATACCAGCGGGATCGCGCTCATTAGCCTGGGACGATGCATCGCACGAGCTGCGGCACATGAGGGAGAAAATTGCATGGACGATATTACCTACCCCAGCCTTCGCGGCAAGGTCGGTTGGGTTTCGGGCGGCTCGAGCGGCATCGGGCGCGCGATCGCCCTGTCGCTTGCTGCCAGCGGTGTGAAAGTGCTGATTGCCGATGTCGATGAGGACGCAGCGGCTCAGACCATCGCCTACATAAAAAGTTACGACGGCGAGGCCGCGTTTTGCCGGGTCGATGTATTGGACGACCTGTCTGTGAGGTCGAGCCTAGGTGCTGCCGTCGATCAATTTGGCAGGCTCGACGTCGTCGTGAACTCTGCCGGCAGGACCTCCACGGACGAGTATGACGATTTCGAACGTAACGTCGATATGTTCCTGCTCGGCACTTGGCGCGTGATGCGCGCCGCGATGCCCCTATTGCAAAAATCCGGCGGCGGATCGTTGATCAACATCGCGTCCATCGCTGGGGTCACCGGATCCATCGGGCCGGCTGGCTATGGCCCCGCCAAGCACGGAGTCGTCGGCGCGACGAAGGACGCTGCGCTCAAACATGCGAAAGATGGGATTCGTGTTAACGTGGTATGTCCTGGGTACATCGAAACGCCCATGACCGCGAAATTCGCGCCGACGCCGGCCGAGAGCGACGCGCTTATCAATGGCACGTTGCGCGTTCCCATGGGTCGTTGGGGCCGTCCGGAAGAAATCGCCGCGGTCGTCTCTTTTCTTGCGTCCGAACAGGCTTCCTTTATTACAGGGCAGGCTATCGTTGTGGATGGAGGGCTTACCGCACGCTGATGTCGGCGAAAGGTTGCTAATTTCATTTCTGCGTTTGATTCATCGAAGATGTTGCCAGCTACGATGCATTCTTTCTCTCCGCGAAGTCTTGAAGTGACTGTTCAATCTTCGAAACGCACTCCTGCAGCTTGGGCAGGTAGCGCTGCGCCGCCTGCTCCGTAGTCATCACACTGCGGAAGAAGATGATGTTGACAGCACCAGCGACACGGCCGTGAGACGCCATTACGGGGAGTGCGATAGCGCTGATCTTGCTTTCCGTCTGCCCCGCCGAGCTTGCATAGCCGCGCGTGCGTACCGCTTCACTCAGACGCCGCACAGTTTCGCGATCTCGGACGTCGTCAGCCGCCGGTCCGCCCAGCGCTTCAATGATTGCGAGGGAAGCTTCGAGTTCCTCTTGGGTCATAGCGGCCAGGATTGCGAGTCCTAGTGCCGAGCGGGTCAAATGACGCTCTTTACCGACCATTGCCCGGTGGATCGACATTGGGCTGATCTTGTGGGTCGAGATGCGGATCAGGACCTTACCGCTGTCAAAGCTGGCGAAATCGCATGGCCACAGGACGTCCTTGCTCAAGTCGAAAAGTGGCGGCCAGGCGAACTGCGTGACGACGTCGTCGTCCTTCAGAGCATCTGCGAGATACGCAAACTTTGGCGTCAGCCCGATTGCCCCATCATCATCGCGGCGCGAGACATAGCCGAGCTGATTCAGCGTCTTTACCAGCCGATACGCCGAAGAGCGTTCGATGCCAGCCCTTTCGCTTAGTTCGCCCATCTTAACCGGACCGAGCTCGCTGAGCACCTCTATGATCTGCAGGCCTCGTACAAGCGATCGGACATCCTTGTAGGGGCTTCGCTCCAATTCACTCATTGGGGATCCTTTGTTCACTTGGGGAACAGTTCTGGAAATGATGTTGCAAGGCGTCAAGCGTTTATCGATGGTTTCCTCCAACAACCCGCACGGATCAGGCACAAGGTGCGGCGGAAAAGCTAAAGGACAACTGCATGATCGTCGGCGCCATGTGCCTTTCGCACAGTCCGTTGAAAGACCAAAATCGACCGGATTCCGCAGTCGAGGCCGAATTCGATGCTGCGGTATCGAAAGCGGCGCAACTGGTCGCCGAGCAGCGGCCCGACATTACCGTGATATTTCACCCCGATCACATCAACGGCTTTTTCTACGGTCTTCTCCCGTCTTTCTGCATTGCGACGGAGGCTACGTCGATCGGAGACTACGGCACTGCTGCAGGCAAACTGAATGTGCCCGAAGCGCGAGCTGCCGATCTCGCGCGCTCGACGCTTGATTCCGGCGTTGATGCCGCGATCTCCTACAACATGCAGGTGGACCACGGCGCCATGCAGCCCATCGAGTGGCTGTCGGCCCAATATCCGCTGTCCCGCGTCATACCAATCTTTGTCAACTGCGCCGCACCGCCCCTGCCAACGTTCGACCGTGCGCGGGCTCTGGGGAGGGCGGTGGGCACTTGGGCGCGCGCCGCACCAGAGCGTGTGCTGATCGTGGGCTCGGGCGGACTATCGCACGACCCGCCGATGGCCGATCTCGCAACGGCGCCCCCTGAGATGCGTCACCGTCTTATATCGGGGGCGCCGCTCGATCATGCTGCGCGATTTGCGCGTCAAAGCCGTGCCCGCAATGAGGGCAATAGCATGGCCGCGGGAGTATCGACGCTGTTACCCGCTAGCCCCGAGTGGGACAGAATGCTGCTCGACGCGTTCGCGTCGGGCGACCTATCCGTGCTCGACAAATGGTCCGATATCGCGATCAGCCAGACCGGTGGGCGCGGTGGACATGAGACGCGCACTTGGGTCGCCGCCCTGTCTGCGCTGGGCAACAGCTATTCCACGACCGAACTATATTATGCGGCGATTGACGAATGGATCACCGGAATGGGCATTCTCTGGGGTACTCCGACCCAAACGCCTGCGTAAACCACGCCCACTGACATTATTTTGAAAGAGGCATATGTCCGAGTTTTACAATTCAATCTGGTCAGACCTGAGCAAGGCGTCCTTTTCGCAAGGCTATATCGATGCCGACGGGATCAGAACGCGTTTCTTATCGTCCGGCTCGCCCGACAAGCCGCTTCTCATCCTGCTTCATGGCACGGGCGGACACGCAGAAGCGTACAGCCGGAACTTCGCTGCACATGGCGAATATTTCTGGACAGTCGCGATTGATCTGATTGGGCATGGCTGGACCGACAAGCCCGATAGCGGATATGAGATTCCAGACTACGGAAGACACGTGCTGGCAGTACTGAAGGCGCTCGGCCGCGACAAGGCGCATTTCTCAGGAGAATCGCTTGGCGGTTGGGTCGCGGCCTGGATCGCCTTGCATCATCCTGAAAAAGTCGATCGGCTGGTGCTAAACACTTCAGGGGGATGGACTGCCCATCCCGAAGTGATGGAGCGCATCAAGCGCCTTTCGATGGAGGCCACACGTGATCCGACGCCTGAGCGTATCCGCAGTCGGCTTGAGTTCCTGATGCATGACATATCCAAGGTGAACGACGACCTCGTCGAAACCAGGCGCGCGATCTACGCCCAGCCCGGCTTCCCCGACGTGATGGAGAAAGTGTTGTGCATGCAGGAGATGAATATCCGGCGGCGCAACATGTTCTCGGATGAAGAGACGGGGCGGATCGCATCCCCTACCCTCGTTCTATGGACGTCGCACGACCCGACGGCGTCTCCCGAGGAGGGCAAGCGGATCGCAGACCTATTGCCTCACTCTCGCTACGAGGTGATGAACGGGTGCGGTCACTGGCCGCAATTTGAGGATGCCGATCGCTTCAATGCCATTCACACCGAGTTCCTTCTTGGCAAGTAAGGGGTTGGCCAGCCGCCATCATTTTCATCGCGCAACGTCGGCCGGGTCACAAGCCATGCAGTCGTCAACCCGTGCCTGCTTCGGATCAGCTCCAGGTTGATAATTACTTCGATGTAAAGCCTTAGGAAATAAAGATGATATCACGAGCTCACGAGGCAGCAAGAGACGTCGATGTCGCGATCGTCGGCGCTGGACCAGTTGGTCTCACGATCGCGAACTATCTCGGGAGCATGGGGGTCGAGACCTTGATCCTTGAACAGCGCGAAAAGTTGATCGACTATCCGCGCGGCGTGGGAATGGACGACGAATGCCTGCGCAGCTTCCAGTCGATCGGACTGGGTGACGCGGTCGCAGCGCACACGACGCCGGGCCAGAAAATGCGGTTCGTCACTGCGACTGGCAAGACGTTCGCGCTGATCGATCCGAAAACCCGAGAATTCGGCTGGCCGCGGCGAAGCTCATTTATTCAACCGATGACTGACGAGATTCTCTACAGCGGCTTGGATCGTTTCGATAGCGTAAACGTCGTCTTCAATTCTGAGGTCGACACATTCGTTCAGGATGCGAAACAGGTCGTACTTTCAGTCAAGACCGATGGACGCGAGCATTCGGTCAGGGCGAAGTGGCTTATCGGATGCGACGGTGGCCGCAGCATTGTCCGCAAGCAACTCGATATACCGTTCGACGGCATTACGGATGCCACGCGATGGGTCGTTATCGACATTCTGGACGATCCCGTCGGCCTTCCGGATTCCTACCTGCACTGTGTACCTTCGCGACCGTTCGTTTCCATCGCATTGCCTCATGGTATGCGGCGGCTGGAGTTCATGGTCTTGAGCGACGAGACGGAGGAAGAATTGTGCTCGCCAGCAGGCGTGGAGCAGTTGCTGGCACGCGCGTTGCCGTACCCCAAGAAGGCGAACGTGCTGCGCAGCCGCGTCTACACGCACAATGCCCGCCTGGCACTGAAGTTCAGGCAGGACCGCGTTTTTATCGCTGGTGACGCCGCGCACCTGATGCCGGTATGGCAAGGTCAGGGCTATAATAGCGGCATACGCGATGCGACGAACCTAGGGTGGAAGTTGGGAATGGTGGTGCGCGGCGACGCGTCACCGGATATATTGGACAGCTACGAAGCGGAACGGCGTGGACATGCCAAGGCGATGATCGACCTGTCGGTCACTGCCGGTCGCGTCTTCGCGCCCACGAACAAGGCGGTCGCCTGGTTACGCGACCGGATTGCCATGTCTTTGAACGCGATCCCACCGATCAAGCGGTATTTCGTGCAAATGCGCTTCAAACCAATGCCCCGGTTCACCCGCGGCGTCGTCCTGACTAGCACCAGCGGCCAGCCGGACCGCAAGGCCACAGGACGCCTGTTCCCCCAGCCCTACGTTGTCACAAGGGATGGCCAGAAGCGTCGGCTTGATGACGTGATAGGTCTACGCTTTGCCGTGCTTTCGTGGGGTAGCGATCCGCAAGTGCATATGTCGGAAGAGGTTCGTCAGTTCTGGCGAGACCTGGGCGCTGAAATGATTGCGATCGTCCCGCCCACGCAGGTCACGAATTTTCGCGGCACCGTGCTGAAAGGAACCCAACTTATCGGCGATGTGGATGAAACTCTGCACGAGTGGTTCGCAGCGCAGGATATGGATGGGTCGATCGTCATCATGCGCCCTGATCGCTTCGTGGCCGGCATCGTCTCGCCGCAAGAACTTGATGCGGCCACTCATCAGCTCCGCACGATCATCAAAGGGCAATCGGTGGCGCAGCCGGTCTAGCGGCAGCAAGCCTTCTGGCTTTTACGCGCTTCAGCATCGCTTGGCCCCCGATCAAATTCAGGAAGATGCAATGAGTAACGACGTTCTAGTAGATCGATATGCGGAAGAGCTTTTCCGTGCGCTGCGCGAGTTCCGCGCGATCAAACCACTCCATGAGCAAGCCGAACTGACGATCGACGATGCCTATCGCATTTCTCTTGGAATTCTCGCCAGGCGTGAGGCCGGGGGAGAGCGTGTCGTGGGAAAGAAGATCGGCGTCACCTCAAAGGCGGTGCAAGACATGCTGGGCGTGGACCGGCCGGATTTCGGCTTCCTGACCGACACGATGCGCGTCGATTGCGGTGCAACGGTCACGATCGCCGGCCATCTCGTCGCACCGCGCGCAGAGGCCGAGATCGCGTTTATCCTGAAGGATGATCTGACGGGTCCGGGAGTGACAGACCAAGATGTTTTGGCGGCAACGGAAGCCGTGTGTGCGTGTTTCGAGATCGTGGACAGCCGGATCGAGAACTGGAACATCCGGATCGTCGATACGATCGCGGACAATGCATCCTGCGGGATTTTTGTTCTTGGTAACAAGCGGGTTGATCCCCGCAATCTGAATCTGCCTGCTCTCAAGTGCGAGGTCTACAAGAACGGGGAATTGATATCGGAAGGCTATGGCTCGGCGGTGCAGGGGTCACCGCTAACCGCCGTTGCTTGGCTGGCGAATACGCTCGGCGCCTACGGCGTCGCCCTGAAAGCCGGAGACGTGATCTTGTCGGGATCGCTCGTCCCGCTCGCTCCGGCGGTGGCCGGTGACACGTTCATGACCAGGATCGAAGGTCTTGGCTCCGCAGAGATTCAGTTCGCGTGAGGGAGGGCGCGGCACCGCCGCGCCCTTCTGCTTACCGCAGCTATGCGGCGTCCCGTTCCTTCACCATGTCCAGCGCCACGTCGACGATCATGTCTTCCTGTCCACCGACCATCTTCCGGCGGCCGAGTTCGACTAGTATCGTACGGGTATCGAGACCGTATGTTTCGGCCGCCTTTTCCGCGTGGAGCAGAAAGCTGGAATAAACGCCGGCATAGCCCAATGCCAGGGTTTCGCGATCGACGCGGACCGGACGAACCTGCAGCGGACGGACCAGATCTTCCGCCGCATCCATCAGCGCGTTGACGTCGCAGCCATGGTTCCAGCCCTTGCGGTCAGCGGCGGCGACAAAGACTTCGAGCGGGGCATTGCCCGCGCCCGCACCCATGCCGGTAAGGCTGGCGTCGATACGCACCGCACCACATTGTGCCGCGACGATGGAGTTGGCCGTACCGAGCGACAGATTGTGATGAGCGTGCATGCCGCGCTGAGTTTCGGGCTTGAGCACACGATCATAGGCTTCGAACCGCGCCTTCACCCCGTCCATATCGAGCGCACCACCGCTGTCGGTGACGTAGACGCACTGCGCGCCATAGCTTTCCATGAGTAGCGCCTGCTGCGCGAGAACGTCCGGCTCGATCATGTGGCTCATCATCAGAAAACCGGCTACATCCATGCCCAGATCGCGGGCGATACCGATATGCTGCTTCGATACGTCCGCTTCGGTGCAATGCGTCGCGACGCGTACCGATCGTACACCGATGTCGTAGGCGCGGCGCAGCTCCTCGACGGTGCCCACGCCGGGCAGAATCAAGGTGGTCAGAACCGATTTCGTCAGCACCGAAGCGACGGCCTCGAGCCATTCCCAGTCGGTGTGTGCGCCGAATCCGTAGTTGAAGCTGGCGCCATTGAGGCCATCGCCATGGGCGACCTCGATCGCATCCACACCTGCCTTGTCCAGTGCCTTGGCGATCGCCATGACATGATCGATGCCGTACATGTGGCGGATGGCGTGCATGCCGTCACGCAAAGTGACGTCCTGAACGTAGAGCTTGTCGCCCGCCTCGACGTTGAAGTGCGTGTTCATGCGAGCACCTCCTTTCCTGCAATAATGCGTTGTGCCAGCAGTTCGCCGGTCGCTTTGGCTGCTGCGGTCATGATGTCGAGATTGCCCGAGTAGCTCGGGAGGTAATCCCCTGCCCCTTCGACTTCGAGTAGGATCATGGTCTTTATTCCGGTGAACTCGCCTCGACCGGGAATCTTTAGCTTATTATTGTCGCCAAAGCGTTCGAACTGCACTTCCTGCTTCAATCGATAACCGGGCACGTAGGCCTGCACCTTCTTGATCATCGCTTCAATCGAGGCGCGAATTACATCTTCGTCGGCACCTTCGGACAGAGTGAAGACCGTATCGCGCATGATCATCGGTGGTTCGGCGGGATTAAGAATGATGATCGCCTTGCCCTGCGCCGCGCCGCCGACTTTTTCGATCGCTCCTGCGGTCGTTCGGGTGAATTCGTCGATGTTGGCGCGAGTGCCGGGGCCAGCGGAGCGCGACGACACAGACGCCACGATCTCCGCATAATGGACGGTCGCGACCTGGCTCACCGCCGCGACCATCGGGATTGTCGCCTGACCGCCGCACGTCACCATGTTGACATTGCCCGCGTCCAGATTGGCTTCGCCGTTCACAGTCGGGATCGTATAGGGACCTATGGCTGCGGGGGTCAGGTCGACCACCTGGATGCCATCGGCGCGCAACACCCTATCATGTTCCTTGTGCGCATAGGCACTGGTGGCATCGAAGGCGATCCTAATTTCGGGATAGCAGGGAAGCGCCCTCAGCCCTTCTATTCCCTCATGTGTAGTGGCGATACCATGTGAACGCGCCATGGCGAGACCTTCGGACTTGGCGTCAATACCGACCACCGCCGCCAACTCCATGTTCTTTGGGTATTTGATCATCTTCATCATCAGATCGGTGCCAATGTTGCCCGATCCGATGATGACTGCTTTCACCCTCGACATCTGCATCTCCTCCTGTGTCGTGTAGATCAGCCGCTGTCTCTGGGCGGCCTGCTCGCGCGAGCATCGAAGGTTGCGCAATGAAGATCAACTTGGATACTTTAAACAACTTCCGTACAGTGGCAATTTGATGCCTAAACGCCATGAAGGGTCTCCATGCCGAATCCGCAACTGACCGAAAAGACTCTCGACATCCTCCAAGCCGTCGGCGCGTTGGGATGCCCGTCGCTACCCGAAATCCAGTCATGGTGCGGGCTGCCGATGACGACGTCCCACAGGATCGTGCAAACGCTCGTGGAGCGGGGATTCATCATGCGAACGGTCAAAGGGCGCTACCGGTTGGGGAATGCGGTTCTTGCGCTTTCTCAAGGCATTTCCCACCACGGCCTGCTCTCGGCGGCAGCGCGCCAGCCCGTCAAGGAGCTGTCCCGCAAGGTGCGCAACCATGTTCATGTTGGAGCACTGAACGACGACATGGTCATCTATCTGGTCAAGCAGACCTACGGTAAAAAGCGTCTGCATTCTGCTGAAGGGGCGGAACTGGAAGCCTATTGTTCGGCACTGGGGAAAGTGCTGCTCGCCGCATTGCCGATGGATGCGCTCGACACCTACCTCGCGGGCAGCGCATTCGTGGCATTGACCACCAACACGATCATCAACGCCGATCAGCTAAGAGCCGAGATTCAGGACACGCGCATGCGCGGCTGGGCTTCCGATCGAGAAGAGTTTGCAATCGGGCTAAATTGCATTGCCGTTCCCGTTAGGGATCATAACGGCGAGGTGGTAGCCGCGCTCTCGATAAGCGTCCTCTCTTTGCGCGGCGTTGCTTCGGATCTGAGCGTGTTCCTGTCGTCGCTTTTCGATACGGCAAGCGAAATTTCGCGCGCAGCGTTTCCGGCGTCGCTTCGCGATATTCGGCCAGCAGCTCGCGTTTCTTCAGTTGCGTGATCGAACCGACCAATGTCCGCCTGTTCCCTTACCGCTACGCTCCACGCACATCGTTCGCGCTGAGAACAATTCTCCCTTTCCCGTTGTTGATGTAGCGCTCCCGGCTTATCGCAAAGCGCCGCTGCCCTCGGGTGGAGACATAAAGAAAAAGGTTGAAAACATGTGCGACAATCACGGCCATGGCGCGCCGCAGGGCGTCAGTCAGCTTCTCTCCGGCGCGCCTACCAATTGGGGACGCTGGGGCGCGGACGACGAAGTCGGCTCACTGAACTTTCTGACCAACCAAGAGGTTCTTCGCGGCGTCAGCGCCGTGCGCCAGGGCAAGGTATTCACCTGTGGCGAGGTCATCGGCCATCCGGACGGTGATCCTCTTTGGCCGGGGCGGGCACCGGCCAAGCACGAGACCGTGATCGACAAGGCAAGCTACGACCGCGGCGACATGGCCACACTACCCGGCGGCGCCGAATTTACGGACGACCGCATCGAGATGTTCCTGCAGGGATCGACCCAGTTCGATGCGCTTGGCCATGTCTGGTACGATGACAAGATGTGGAACGGCTATCCGTCCAGCGCGTCGAATGGCGGTCTCAAGAAAGCCTCGATCCTGCCGATCGCGCAGCGCGGTGTTGTCGGGCGTGGCATCCTTCTCGATATGGCGGCGTATAAGGGGAAGGATTTTCTCGACAAGGGCGACCTGCTTCATCTCGATGATCTAGTCGGATGTGCCGAACGGCAAGGCGTCACAATCGAAAAGCACGATATCCTTTGCCTCCGGCTCGGCTTTCTCCAGCTTCTGCGCGTCCAAGGGCCAGAGACATTCTACAAAGACTTTTTGGAGCCGGGACTGACCTACTCGCCGGAACTTGTGGACTGGTTCCATAAGATGGAGATTCCATGCCTATCGACCGACACCATCTCAAACGAAACCGAGATCGATCCAGCGATCGGCGTTCAAATACCGCTTCACTGCGCGTTGATGCGCAACCTGGGGATCACGTTCAACGAGGTCTGTAACTTCGAGGAGCTTAACAAGGACTGTCACGCCGACGGGCAGTGGACTTTCCTCTACACCGCCGCCCCGCTGAAGGTCACAGAGGCCACGGGCGCACCCGTCAATGTTCTGGCGATCAAGTAGAGCATATGCCGACGTGTGCCAGAAAACAGTGGATCGACATGACTTTGAACGGGAGAAGATATGTCGATTGAGTCCTATGATCTGGTTGTCGCCGGGTCGGGCGCTGCGGGCCTATCAGCGGCGATCATCGCTCATTCCAAAGGTTTGCGTGTCGCTATCGTTGAAAAGACGGAGTGGGTCGGCGGCACGACGTCCTATTCCGGCGGCGTGGCATGGGTTCCAAACAGCCGTCAGAATATCGAAAAAGGGGCTGACGACAGCGTCGATCGGGCCGAGCTCTACCTCGATAACACCGTAACCACCCAGCACGAACGCATCGCTCGCCGGGAATATCTGGAGCGTAGCCCCGAAGCGTTCGCATATCTGGAAAGCGTGACGCGGCCGTTGTTCTTCGTCAGGCCAAGCAACTCTCCAGACTATTTTCCTGACACCGAAGGCGCCTCGCAGCAGGGACGGGCAATGACCCCTTACAGTGTTGACGGGAGGACGCTGGGCGACCATTTTCTCGACATCCGTCCACCCCTGCCCGAACTTTGCCTGTTCGGGCGACAGATGCTTGAGCTCATGGACGTCTATCACCTGCTCAACGCCCGTCGCTCTTTCAAATCGGCGGTGCACACCTCCGTCCTCCTGATGCGCGACCTTCGGGATCGGCTGTTCTACCGCCGCTATGGGCGGGGAACACGCCTGACAGGTGGCAACGCGCTGGTGGCGAACCTTTATAAATCAGTACTTGATCGCAATATCCCGGTATTTCGCAATACGCCGATCGTCGATCTTGTGAGGAACGATCGAGGCGTCAATGGCGTCGTCGTCAGGCGGGATGGCACGATGCAAACGCTGATGGCGGAGCGCGGAGTGATCCTTGCCACCGGCGGGTTTCCCTGGGGAAAGCAGCTGCGCGAGGATTTCATGGACGAGGTGCCGGCAGGCGTGTCCGCCACGAGTCCTGACAGCACCGGTGACGGCATTGCGATCGCCATGACGAACGGCGCCAAATTCGACCGTGACAACGTCGAAGGGGCGTTCTGGACGCCCGTGTCCATCGGCAAGCGCAAAGACGGTTCGGCCGCCCATTTTCCGCACCTGATGGCCGATCGTGCGAAGCCTGGCCTGATTGCCGTCAACAAGTTCGGTCAGCGTTTTTACAACGAAGCCGAAAATTACCATGACTTTGTCCGGGCGATGCTCGGCCGTTTCCGGAATGAGGATCAGCAGCCCGTCCATCTAATCTGCGACGATGCGTTCGTGCGTAAATATGCCTTCGGCGCGGTTCCCCCGCTCGCCGCCGATCGCGGCCGCGCCGTAAAATCGGGTTATCTCATTCGAGCCGACAGCATTGACGAACTGGCTACGAAGATCGGCGTAGAAAGCCAAGTATTGCAGGAGACGCTGCACCGCTTCAACTCTGATGCCCAGCGAGGCGTCGACAAGGATTTCCACAAGGGGGAAAGCCAGTACAACCGCTATCTCGGCGATCCAACCCATACACCCAATCCTTGTCTCGGCCCGATCGAGAAGCGTCCTTATTATGCGATCCGTGTCTATGCCGGGGATATCGGGACAGCGAGTGGCCTTGCGGCGGACCTCCATTCACGGGTTCTCGATAACGAGGGAAACCCCATCGACGGCCTCTATGCGTGCGGGAACGACCGTAATTCCATCATGGCCGGATTCTATCCTAGCGGCGGGATCACGATCGGCCCCGCGCTGACCTTTGCGTATCTTGCAGTCATGCATGCTGCGGGGGTCGGCGACGCGCCGTCATCGCATCGCGAGACGCGCTAGCGATCCACCATCCCGCGAAACACATCCGCTTAGAAGGCCAGACTATCATGACAAAAAACGACCACGAAAAACCGTTCTTACGACGGGAGATCATGATCGACGGGCTTGAAAGCAGCTATCTTGAGGCAGGATCCGGAGATCCGCTGGTACTGCTTCACGGTGGCGAGTTCGGCGGCGAGGCCGAGATATGCTGGGAACTGACCATCCCGTCGCTGGCCCGCCATTTCCGGGTGATCGCGCCCGACCTGCTCGGCTTCGGCCAGACGGCAAAGGTTGTAGACTTCGTAGACGGCCGTATGCGTCGGATACGGCACCTCGCCCGGTTCGTCGAGGCGATGGGCGCAACTGGCGCGCCGCTGGTCGGTAACTCCATGGGTGGCATGCTGGCACTATTCGACTCCGCCTCGCCCGAACCGCTGCTCAGGCCGCGCAAGATCGTCAGCATCGCCGGCGGCGGAGCGCTGCTGACCGATTCGCCGCATATCGAGGCGCTGTTTGCGTACGACGGCTCGTATGAGGCGATGAAGAATATTGTCACGGCGTTATTTCACGACGAGAAATGGGCCGCGGACGAGGCCTATGTCGAACGGCGACGTGCTTCCAGCCTCGCTCCGGGCGCTTGGGAAGCAGTCGCTGCGGCCCGCTTCCGCCGCCCCGAACGCTTCCAGGAAACGCGCGCGCCCAGCGGTGGGATCGACTATGCCCGGATCCAGGCCGAAAGTCTCATCATCGCGGGCGAGAACGACAAGATCAAACCGTTAGGTTGGTGGAAGGAACTGACCGGCAAAATGCCAAATGCGGCTGCGGTTACGATTCCACGAGCGGGACATTGCGCGCAGCTTGAGCAGCCAGAACAGGTCAATGCGATCCTCCTCGACTTTCTGAAAGGCTGAAATCTCGATGGCAAAGGCATTCGACATGGATCCGGTCGCTCGGCTCACCGCACTGGAAGATATTCGTGTCCTGAAGGCGCAATATTGCCGCTATGTCGACACCAAGAACTGGAGGGGTTTCGCCGGGTTGTTTACGCCGGATGCGATATTGAGCTTCCCTGAGAACAATTCCGATTGGGTTCCGATCGGGCAGTTCCTTGAAGGTGTCGATCCGGCGCTTGCGGGCGGCATCAGCATCCATCACGTTCACTCGCCCGAAATAACCTTTTCCAGCCCCACTGAAGCAACGGGGATCTGGGCGATGCAGGATCGCCTTTTCTTTCCACCGGGCGTCGAGGGCCTCGCCAATGCGAGCCGGATCGTAGGCGCTGGGCACTATCATGAACGCTACCGTCGGATAGGTGATCGCTGGCTGTTCGAACGAATCCGGCTAACGCGTTTGCATCTGGCGATCGAGATCCAACCGCGAACTATCACTTAGGAAAGCGATCCCTCCGATACCCGTGAAGAAGGACCGAACCGGTTTGATATTGCGGGTTTTGCTACGCGAGATTGATCATTGCGGTGCCGATCACCGGACCGGTCAAGCTGGGAATATAAATCGAACAACATTGTCGGGCGAGGATTAAAAACATGCGGCTTCAAGGCAAAAAGATAGTCATAACCGGCGGCGCCGGCGATATCGGCAAAGCTACGGCTTTACGGTTCGCCGATGAGGGCGCACGGTTGGCACTGATCGACCGCGATGGCGATGGCCTGCCAAAGCCTGCGGGATCACTGTCGTCGGCGTTGTTGCTTCAGGCCGACGTGACGAGCGAAGACGATCTCAAGCGGACAGCGGACACCGTTCGCGCCGAGTTCGGCATGATCGACGCCCTGTTTATCAATGCGGGGATCGAGCAATCCTACGTGCCTGTCACCGAGATGGATAAGGAAACATTCGAGCGGGTTGTTGCGGTCAATCTCACCGGTGCGTTTTTGACAGCCAAGCATTTCCTGCCGCTCGTCGCCGACGATGGCAGCGTGATCTTCACATCGTCGATCGCCGCGATGACGGCGTTCCCCGCCTATTCCGCATATTCCGCCTCCAAGGCAGGCCAGATCGGGCTAATGAAGTCTGTCGCGCTTGACGTTGCGAACCGCCGCATCCGGTGCAACACGATCCATCCCGGACCGGTGCGAAGCAGAATGCTCGAGCGATCGGCTCCAGAGGGATCCGGCGGCGTGAACATCGAGCAATGGTTCGCCGGAATGGCCAGCATGGCGCGTATGGGACGACTGGTCCAGCCGAACGATGTCGCTTCTCTCGCGCTGTTCCTCGCGAGCGACGAAAGCGCGATGATCAGCAGCCAAAGTATCGTCGTCGACGGCGGAATCGTCTGATCCGGTCAGCGTGTTGGCGGCCAAGTGGTCGTTCACCGCGAGAAGCCGTTGCGCGCACCGACGGTGTGACGCGAGCATCGATTGTTAAAGAAAGGATAGTCAAATGAATGTCTTGGTGATTGGGGCGACAGGCTATGTCGGCTCCCACGTTGCCCGATCTTTCCGCGATCGGGGGCATGTGGTTACCGGCTTCGCCCGTACAGATGCCAATGTTGCAAAACTGCGCGAGGAAGGTTTCGGAGCCGTCAGCGGAAGCTTCGATGATCTATCCCATCTTGCTACACTGGTCGCCGATTTCGATGTCGTCGTCATGGCGGCGATGGCGCCATTCGATCTCGAACTGGAGTTGATGCGCGCGCTGGTCGACGGTTGCACAAAAGGTCGAAGCCGCCACCTCCTTTTCACGTCCGGCTCGGGCGTCCTTTCCATTGAGTCGCTCGATGGCCGCTGGTCGCAATATACGTTTGCGGAAGACGACCCGTTTCCCTTCCCTGCCCGACCAAATCGCGCTGTCCGGATCCTGACGGAGGATCTTGTGCGGCAGGCATCAGGTGATCTTTTGAGCACCTATGTGATCAGACCACCGCTCATCTATGGGAATGGTGGTAGCATCCAGATTCCGCAGATATTCGAGTCCGCCCGGTTGACCGGTTCCGCCTGCTATCTCGGGCACGGCCTTAATCTCTATTCCGCTGTCCACGTTGAGGATCTCGCCGAAATCTATTGCCTGGCAATAGAGAAAGGTACACCAGGCGCGTTATATCATGCGGTCAGTGGGGAAGCCAACTTCCGCACGATCGCCGAAGCGGTCGCGCAAGTTACGGGCTGCGAAGCCAAAAGCCTCGATTACGAAGCTGCCTGCGAATTGTGGGGTCCGTTCTGGGTCGATATCGCACTTGCGGTAAACAGCCGGTCGATCGCCAAGCGGACCGTCGCCGAACTGGGATGGGCACCCAAGCACATTGATGTCATCGACGATATCAGGAATGGCTCATATGCAGAGCGCTATCGGTCAGGCTTGGCCGAGTACAGCTGGAAGAGCCACGGCTGACCACGATTAGGAATGATGGACCATTTGCGCGGTTCATCAATTCCCAGGGTCAGCCTCTCGCGGGTCTCGACGCCATAAGGCCGGCGTCTTGCTGCAGCCGCATGTCACGGGAAGTTCGCGCCCGATATTCTCGGGGCGTCAGGCCGGTGACTTTGCGGAAAGCGACCGAAAAGGCGCTCGGGGTGTAATAGCCTAATTTGTAAGAGATGGTCTTCAGCGACAGGTTGCTCTCGGCCAGAAACGACTGGGCGCGCGCGATGCGGACTTCCTGAATAAAATCGAACAAAGTTCGATTCATCACCTTTTTGTAAATCTGCCGGACATAACCAGCACCAAGATTTAACTCTTGCGCTATATTAGTCAATGTTGGGCAGCCATCACCAAAATCGTAGACGAAATTCTCAATGGCCTTGATGCGCTCCCTGACGATGAGTTCGCGCGGTTCTTCGTTCGCTCCCTTCCCGTTCGCTGACGCGCGAAACAGTTCAATGAAGATGAGACGGCAGCAAGCGTCGATAACGGTACTGCTGAATTCATTCGGGCAGACGATCTCTGCAGATATCTTATGCATTGCGCGATGAATATAATCGTTGTGGAAATTGAAATTGAGCAATTCCCCATCGAAGAATGCGCGGTTTTTCTCACCTATGACGCGCTCGATCCAGAGCGGATCAATCTTCAATGACAGAGATCGAACGTTCTGAGCCGCATCAGAGATCGCGTATGTTTCAGTGTTCGGAGGAATGCACATCAATCTGCCGGTCGATTTCAAAGCGCCACCGAGGCGACCAGCCGTGATCCGCGATGTACCAGATGAAAGGCGCAGACGTAACTCGATGTCTTCTTCGCGCTTTGACGCATGACCGCCGGGCATGTAGCAACTATCGACTAGCCGTGCGCTGATGCCGGGCAGCGCCTGGTGTGTCAGCATTGTTTCAGTCCATCCAGTGACCACGCTGCCTCTCCTTGGTTTGCCATTTTTTCCCTTTTTAATTGCGCAATCATTTTGGAGAATCAACGACGTATAATGAAGGTGTTCATTTGGTGAACGGTTATCCCATTCGGCCTTGTCCTGCCTGTTCCACAACGAGAGCAAGTGATTCACGATTGGTTGGCAAATGGATAAAGGGCGCTTTCCATCCTGGGATGTCGGCGCGCCCCAAAATTCGTCCGCATGGCAAAAACTTTTCCGATGTGCATCATACTTGCCACGACTGATGATCGCCCTTCTCAAACCCCGAGTGCTCCTGTCATCTATGGCATTGCCTAGCTTAACCGGTGGGTCGTCCACGCTAGGGGCCGCAGGAGTTGTAGATGAAAGTGGCAATTGCCGGAGACGCTATACTGACGCGCCCCGTCTCGCAAATCTCGCACCCGCGCGCGACGGCGATCTTCGATCTTCTGCGGTCGGCGGATGTGGCCTTTTTGAACTGTGAGACGACGTTACACGACTATAGAGGGAAGGGGATTTTCCCAATTTTCGAAACCGGGATGGTTGCCATGCGGTCGCCGGTCGCTGTCTCGAACGAATTGGGGCGGTTAAACGCGCGATTGGTGGCGACGGCGAATAATCACGCGCTTGACTATAGCTATGGCGGTCTTGAATCGACTCATGACGCATTGGAAGCGGCGGGAATAACGCACGCCGGAACCGGGCCCAGTCTCGCCGAAGCGCGTGCTGCGGCCTATCTGGAATGTCCGACGGCGCGCGTTGCTCTCGTTTCCATGTCAACGTCGGCAACTCGCGAAAGTCGCGCCAGCGACCCGTTTGACGGTGTGCAGGCCAGGCCAGGCCTCAATCCACTGGGTTGGCACTATGCCGTAGGGCGAGAGAGCATCGATACTGTAATCGAAATGGCGAAGAGGCACGGTTTGTGGGTTGCCCGGATAGCGGAAGACTTGTGGGAAACCTGTCTTCCCGGTCTGCATAATAGTTTCACCCGATACCATGTCACGAACGAACCTGGCATCCGGATGGTACTTGATGCGCGTGACGTAGCCGGAAACCTGAGGTCCATGCGAAATGCACGCGCGAATTCCGACATATTGATTGCACATATCCACAACCACGAATGGGATATCGCTTCAGGCTCGCTCAGGACACCGCCGCCTTTCTTGGAAGAGTTCGCCAGGCAAGCTATCGATGCAGGCGCAGATGTGGTCGTCGCGCAGGGTAGCCACGCGCCGATCAGGGGCATCGAAATCTACCAGGGCAAGCCAATCTTTTATGATCCGGGCGACTTCTTCCTTATGACAGGCGATATCACCCGATATCCCCGTGAATTTTATGAGCGCCACTCGGAAGGCGTGAGCGTGCCCTTCGACGAAGCGCTACCCATAGATGGCAACGCTGCGCTTCATGCCTACTCCACCCCCGTCACGCCCAAGGGGGGGTATTTCGGCGATTGGGAGCCATGTGGCGCCGTGGTCGTCCTCGAATATGACGCCGGTCAATTGCGTGGCGTGGAACTGCACCCCTTTACGCGAGACTTCTGTCTGGTGGACAAGCCTGCGTTCCGATCTGCCCTTGCTGGCTTACCGTTGAAACCTGACGTCGATCATGCAGATCATATCCTGGCCAAGTTCGCCGAACTGAGCAGACCTTATGGCACCGCTATAGAAATCGAAGATGGCGTGGGACGGATCGTCCTCGGCAACTGAACGCCGTGGACGCCGTTAGCCGCGTATCACAATCGCCAAGGGAAACGTGACACATCGCTTTTCGTGGGCCTGCGCCGCCACCGTTTACGCATGGATTGATTTTCGAACGTCAATAAGCCGCACTCAACGTGCGATCAAAAATATTAGCAGGAGAAAATCGTGTCGTTAAAAATAGAGCCGCTGAACCAGTCATTTGTTGCCAGAGTGCGGGAAATTGACCTGAGCAAGCCATTATCACCGGACGAGATCGAGGCGGTAGAGCGGGCCATTTGGAAATACGGAGTGCTGTATTTCCCCAACCAGCCAATCACACTGGATCAACAGGTGGCCTTTGCGAGTGGTTTCGGACCACTGGACACAGGATTGCAAACGAAGTTGATGAACAAGACTGCGACGCGGCTCAACAATGACGCCGTGACCGACATTTCCAATGTAGATGCGTGTGGCGACGTCGCGGCCCGCACGCACAAGATGACTCTTCTGAACGTCGGCAATGCATTTTGGCATACCGATTCGTCTTATGAGCATCGGCCCTTTCGCTACTCTATCCTCGCTGCCGTAACGGCGGTCAGTTGGGGCGGGCATACTCAGTTCGCGGATTTGCGCGACGCTTACGATAGTCTCGACGAACGCACGAAGAACCTCATCAAAGACCGAAGCGCTGTCTTCTACTCACACAATACCCGTATCCAACTGGGTATTGAAGATAGTCAGGAAGAATATCGGGCCTATCCCCCAGTACGCTGGCCGTTGGTGCGGACGCATCCGGGGTCGGGTCGAAAACTGTTGTGGATCGATAGCAAGGTGACAGAGATTTCTGGCATGTCAGTGCCCGAAGGCCGTGCGCTTGCGCATGAGCTTCTCGAACATATTGGACAGCGTGAGCGCGTTTACAGCCACAAATGGTCACCGGGCGATGTGGTGATGTGGGACAATCGCTCTGTCCTGCATCGCGGTCGCCGCTTTGACCTGTCGGAGCGTCGGGAAATGCGGCGGGTATCGACAAAAGACGACAGCAGTTCGCTCGGGGAGGCATCGCTCCCGGTGTATCGCCACCATGGCTGATCAGGCCAGCGTTGCCGCTCCGGGCAAGGACTCTATGCGGGAAACCGTATCGTCGGGTGAATGGGATATCAGGGTCGAACTCGCGGCGTGCTACCGTCTGATGGCTCACTTCGGGCTCACCGATCTCATCTACAATCATATCACGGCGCGCGTTCCGGGAGATGAGGACCACTTCCTGATAAATCCATATGGGCTGCTGTACGAAGAGGTGACTGCGTCGAGCCTTCACAAAATCGACACTTCTGGAAACATCGTGCTGCGCGGGCATGCCGATCTGAACGTCAATCCAGCCGGCTTCGTGATCCATAGCGCCGTTCACATGGGGCGCGATGACGCCGGCTGCGTAATACATACTCATAGCAGAGCCGCAACTGCGGTATCCGCGATGAAATGCGGCATACTGCCGATTTCGCAAAGCGCGATGATGTTCTTCGAGCAAGTTAGCTATCATCCTTTCGAGGGGGCTGCGGTCAATCTCGAGGAACGACAAAGGCTCGTTTCCGACCTGGGTTCAAATGATGTGATGATCCTGCATAATCACGGTACGCTCATGGTTGGGCGATCGGTTCGCCATGCGTTTTTGATGGCCTATCAGTTCGAAAATGCATGTCGCATTCAGGTCGACACAATGTCGGCCGCCGACATTATCCTCGCGCCCCGCGAGACGTCGATACAGGTCCGTGAGGCCGCCCGCGACCCACGCTATGCGAACGATCTCAGCCTGGAATGGAACGCGATGCTCCGCCTTTTGGACCGGGTACATCCCAATTATGCCAATTGAGGAAAAAGATATGACGAATTTGGAATCCGCCGTTGAACGCTGCGTAGCCCATGAAGAAATTCGCCAGCTCATTGCGCGGTATTGCCACTATGTCCGCACCCGCCAGGTGAGTGCGATCTTGCAGTTATATACGCCCGATGGCGTATTCGACATGCCCGCGAACATGGCTGACGGGGGAGTCCGATCTGGCCAACAAGCTATCGAAGAAACATTCCGGGACAATCTTGAGTCGATGGACCCCTGGCCCTTTACACATAATCATGTAATTGAAATGGACGGACCGGATGATGCGCGCGGCTTCGTCTACACAGAGTTCAGGATCGGCTCCGACAAACTCAGATTAGGCTTTATCGGCGTCTATGAAGACCGGTATCAACGTGTCGACAATATCTGGAAGTTCCACACGCGGAAGTTGACGGCTTTAGACGTTCCCGCATGAACCCTGCTCCCCATTCCCGGTATGGCGTTATGGCGAAATTGACATCGTTTGGCACAGGGCGTGAGATAGGAGCTGAATTACAGATCCGTACCGTCGACGCTATGGAGAACGGCTTCTAATCTGGAAGATTTCGTGTGAGCTTTTCCGAGAAGCCGATATCGCGTTCCGTTGGCGCTTACTTTGATCAATTGCACGATTCCCTAAAGGTTTTTGTACTCGAATAAGAATTAAGCCGACCCAATGACCTACACAGCAAGGGGCCAATTCACCGGTCCTTGCCTCCGAGTAGTTTAGCTATGGTCATGACAGCGACCTCAGCCGCTGCCGATAACCGTCCGGCGTCTCGCCCGATGCCTTTTTAAATGTGGAGGAGAATGTGCACGGGCCGGAGAAACCAAGTTTAAAGGCTATTTCCTTTAGTGATAGGTCGCTCTCTGCGAGCAGTGCCCGGGCCTTGCCGAGGCGGACGTCGGCGACGTAGCGGTGAAGCGTAACCCCGGTCGTTCGCTTGAAGGTGCGACGCAGATGCGCCGAACTTATCCCGCACTCGTTCGACAGCTCTTCCGTCGTCGGCGTCTTGTTGCTCGCGCTATCGATGATATCGTAGATGCGACCGAGTTCACGCTCCGACAACCGTCCCTCCGATGTGCGTACCCGCATCGGGCGATCTTCGGGCCTGAAATGGCGAGCGACATCGATCGCAATCATCCGTGTGAGGGATTCCGCCATGAGTTGGCTCGCGAAGCCTGGGCTGGCGACTTCCTCGCCCAACTGCCGCATGGCCTGTTCGATGCGCACGTTCCGCAGATCATAGCATCGCGCCAAGTCGGCTGCGCTCCAGTCGGGCCGCTCAGGCCATATCTGTCGGAACCACTGGTCGGTAAAGGCACACATCACGTTGCGCGTCCGCTCTGTCACCTTCGCCGACGTCGTTTCGACTTTGGTCCGCGCAGGAAAGAACATTACCCTCCCAAAATCCTGAACCCGCCCGTCGTCCAGATGCGCGGAAAGGCTGATCGGCGCTAGTTCGGGGCGATACCGGAGCACGAACAGATCCTGGCGATCCCAAATTCGCTCGTTTGCACTCCACCGATAATCAAGGATCTGAACATTTACTCCTGACAGGTCCATCTCTGCCAAAATATCGCATGGGCTCGCAAACATGGAAGCGCTCTCCTACTAACCGCGGTCCGGCCATACCTTCTGCCGGCTTCATGATCCGAGCACAGTAGCGGAACGAAATAGTCACCGGACACCGGCTCCCAGCACGCTTTTGCTCCGACCCATTCGTCGCAGAATGCCTTATTTATCTGCTACGAATATAGGGTAGGTCGACCGCGATAACAACATGGGTCGTGTCCGCCTACGCGCCGTGTGAGGCGGGGCCGGACGGCGGCTCGGGCAAAAGGAAATTCCTCCCAAAGCGGGTACTTGCACGGTCCGGCTTTATAATGTGCGGAATGGCAAATCCGCTAGCTTTGAGTCCAAACACCGCGAGCGCGTAAGGATCGATCTAGGCCAATTCAAAACCCTGGAGAAAATTCATGGATGCGAGCGCAAACGCCGCCAACGTATCGGCGACCTGCCCGGTCGAACTTGACGGGGCCCCCATCACCTTTACGAATCCCGATACGCGCCGATGCCCGTTCCCCGCTTATCATAAGCTTCGGGAAGAGCAGCCGGTCTACAAGGATCCCGTGAGCGGCAATTACGTCCTCACAAAGTATCGCGACGTCCGTAAGGCGGCAATGGATGTCAAGGTTCTTTCATGCAAGACCGGGGTGATCCAGACGCGAGAGACGCCTATCAGCGCCCAGGTTAATAAGATGTTCGAAGAACAAGGTTACCTGCCGGTTGACACGCTTGTGACCAACGACCCCCCCGATCATCGCACCTATCGGTCGGTCGTCGATAAAGCCTTTTCCCGCGATAAGGTGATCGGCCTTGAGCCGCAAATCGAAGCAGCGGTAAAGGAGATGATCGACGGCTTCATCGACAAGAAGGAGATAGACTTCTTCGACGAATTCGCGATGCGGCTGCCGCTTACAGTGTTCACCGAAATATTGGGCGTTACTGATCGCGACATTGATAAATTCAAGCGGTGGAACGACATGTCGCTGGAGACGTCGAATCCGGCGCTGGCTCCAGAGCGCGAACTTGAACTGGTGCCTGCCGTTATCGAGCTTCAGCAGTATCTGGCAAAGAATGTCGAGCGCGTTCGCGCTGCGCCTGACGATAGCTTGCTCAGTACGATCGTGCACACCGAGGTAGACGGTCGGACGCTCAATATGCAGGAACTCGTCAGCATGCTGTGGCTGTTGTTCCTTGCCGGCGGCGAGACCACCGCGAATGCGATAGCCGGCGGCATGGCAATCCTGATTGATCGGCCAGAGCTGGTCGACGAAATCCGGGGCGACGCCAAAAAGCTGGATGTGTTCATCGAGGAAGTGCTGCGGATCAAGACGCCCGCAACGACGATGTTCCGCCGGGCTACCGCCGATACCGAGATCGGCGGTGTGGCGATTCCGGCCGGGTCGATCATAGAGACACGCTTCGGCGCTGCGAACCTCGATCCGGAAGTGTTCCCAGACCCCGAAACCCTCGACCTCGATCGTCCGAACGCGAAGTATCACCTGACTTTCGGAAGTGGTATCCATAATTGTATCGGCAACCAGCTTGCGCGCGGCGAGATGCGCGCGTCCTTCCGCCAGCTGGTGGACCGGATGCACAATTTCCGAGTGACGCGTGGACAGGAGAGCTACAGCTATACCTCGACTTATGTTGCCTATGGTTTGACACAATTATGGATGACTTTTGATCCGCGCTAATCGCACATGGTCGCAGGCCTTCGCCAATTTAATGGGCGAAGGCCGCAGCCAAGCGCCGCACAGACGTTCCCAACATCATGGACCGGCACATGAACGGTGAGAACTCGGCGAACCTCTGGTCACGCGCTCCGGCCGGATGTTCGTCGCTGCAACGCGGGAGCGGATATCCGATATTTCGAGCGAAGTAGCCGGCAATTCATGTTCACGCCTGTCACGGGCATCCGAATATGAAAAACGGGATCGGACCATCTCACTGTCGCGGCAATGATCAGCCCAGATATGGGATCATTCGTCGAGCGTTCATTCTGCGCGCAAAAACGCATCGCGCCTGGTCCGTTTCGGATAACTGCCTTCGCTCCAAGCGCGCCCCCCCTGGATTGTGGAGTGAACTGAGGATTCGTCCTGTGATCAGCACCGGGTCCGCCCCCCTCCCCGCGACGGACTCCTCTGCCGCGCCAGCAGCGCGGATCGTGCGACGCAATCGAACGCCGTGTTGCAAGAATCCGTGGCGGTTGCGGTGACCGGCTTCATGCGATGTAGCACCGCAGTTCATCTCAATCAGACGCACGCTGCACATGATAGAAACACCACATACTTCCTGTGCGCTCACACTTATGCAGCAGGGCCCTAGATCGTGATCACGACCTTGCCGAAGCCGCCGCCACGGGCCAGCCAACGATACGCGTCCGAAGCGTTTTCAAAGTCAAAACACCTGTCGACCCGCGGCGCGATACCGGTAGCGGCCACACCACGCATCATAGCTTTGAAATCAGCAACAGACCCGACCATGCCGCCCACAATCCGCAGATTATATTGCTGCACCCGGTTGATCGGGAAGGAAACCGTCGCGCCGGTGCGCCACCCGGCAGAGGCTATGATCCCTTCGACGGCAGCAACTTGTATAGATTTCGCAAATGTCTCGGCACCGGTAGTCTCAACGATCAGTTGAACCCCTTTGCCATCGGTCAGGTCCAGAACCACCCCGTCCCAATTTGGTGTTGCAACATAATTGATCCCGCAGTCCGCCCCCATGTCGCGTGCCAGAGCCAGTTTTTCGTCGGAGGACGACGTGATGATGACGCGCGCTCCTTGAGCCTTGGCGAATTGAAGGGCGAAAAGGCTGATGTTCCCGGTGCCCAGGATCAGCACGGTTGACCCGGGCATGACATTGGCCTCTCGTACGACGTTCCAGGCCGTCGTTCCAGCAGTTGAGAAAGTCGCGCCGACCGCAAAACTCATCGTATCGGGCAGCCGTGCCAGTGCGGCGGAGGGGACCACCGCATATTCCGAGAGAGCTCCAGGCATGTTGAAACCCCGGGCGCGTGGCGTGCCGAACTGTGGCGTCGGTCCCGATAGCCAATCGGGCAACATATGGATGGCGACGCGCGTGCCGACGGGCGGACCATCTGTGCCTTCACCCAGCTCCACAACTACTCCAGCTGAGTCCATCAAGGGAATTTGTGGCAGAACTGACGGCGGATATTGGCCACTAACGGCAAGTAGATCGACATAATTCAGGCTCGCCGCATGTTGTCGCACGAGCGCTTCTCCCCGAGCCGGACGCGGTATCTCGAGATCGACGATGCGGAGGTAGTTTAAGCCGGAAGCTAAATCGGACCCGGTGTTGATTAAATGATAGGCTCGCAAGACGCTTCTCCCCGTCTATGGTTTGCTATTGCGAAAAAAGCCGCCCTCGAGGTTGAACGTGCGCGTTGATCCTGCGCAATTTTTGCTGTGGCATCCCGATTGCGCAATCAAGATCACAAAATTTTTCTCAAGACGAACGGGGAATATCCATTCGAAATCGGCATAGCCTGTGTGCAAATGGCTCGAAATGGCCGGAGCGGCGATCCCTGCCCGGCCAAACGATTAAACATTCGCCATGCCAACCCCGCTCCCCGCTTATCATTCTGGATCGCGATAACGGACTGTGCAGGGATCTGGCGGAGACATACGCCGAGGAGTGTTTTGGCGTTGATCCGCGTGGCATGGCTGAAATCCACAATGCTTTAAGCTCCAGAACAAAAGCCCGATGAAGGCCGCTGTTAGAGAGCGCGCCCTCGCCCGTGCCGTGGCCGTGCTGGTCCTTTTCAATCTGCACCAGCCCGCACGATCACTTGTTTTATTATGAAAAATATCCCTGCCGGAGCTCCAGTTTGAAACAGTTAGGATTGTTGCTCGGCTTGATGTGATAGCGATCCATGCGGGTTCAGCAGGCCCAACACCAGCCGTGCCGCTATGAACAGTGCCGCCATCATCGTCAGCATGGTGATCCCATGCGCTGAGGGGAGTTGGCTTACTAACCAGGCGAATACCGCGCCGATGCCATAGTTGGACGCGCCAATCAGTGCGCCCACAGATCCCGCTCGGCGGCGATCCAGCGCAAGCGCGCATGCTTGGTTGTTGGCCGAAAGCATTCTGTAGGTCGAACCGCCAAGTACCACGCTGATAGTTGCGAAAATCTTTGCCCCCGGTACATGAGTAAGCGTGAGCAGCAGACCGGCGACCAGCACCGTGATGCCGCCAAGCAAAGCCGCCTCGATAATCTGGCGAGGCGTGAAATGGTTGAGCAGACGGCGGTTGATTTGGGTCGCGCTGATAAGGGTGATGCCGAGCGCCCCGATGACGATCGAGGTGGTCCGCGAGGTCCAGCCGAAATCTTCCTGGAACAGCGGGCTGGCAGCGCTGTACCAGACCATCAGCGCCGACGCGGACAGCCCGCTGGTCAGCACATGCGCGAGCAGGGGCCGATTGCCGATCAACGCCATATACGCCGCAATTCGTCCTTCGCTCTGGGCATGTTCGGCGGCTTCCCGCGATTGGCTTTCGGGCAACTTGGCGATCAAGAAGGGAATTGTAGCCGCCACGAGACCAGCCAGCGTCCAGAAGATCGAGCGCCAACTGGAGATCAGCAGCAGGGCGCCGCCGAGCAGCGGCGCGATTACTGGCGCTATCCCCATGATGAGATGCTGCCAGCTAAAGATCACCGCGGCCTCTTTACCGGCGAAATTATCCGAGACGATAGCACGCGCCAACACGATGCCCGCGCAGGATCCGAAGCCCTGCATAAGCCGTGCCGCGAACAACAGTTCCTGCGATTGCGCCAGTGCGCATACCACCGAGGAAACGAGAAATATGCTAAGACCAAGCAGCACCGGGAATCGGCGCCCCCAGCGATCGGCCAGCGCTCCCCAGACCAACTGGCCCGCAGCGAAACCAAGCATGAAGGCCGCCATGGTCGCCTGGATAGCGGCAGTGGTGGTGCCGAGATCCTGGCCCGTCTGGACGATGCCGGGCAGGCTCATATTGATGGCGAGCGGCCCGAAAAGGCTCATCGTCGCAATTATGGTGATCAATCCGGCATGTTGGCTTTGCCGCCGGGGAGTGATTAGCGCGCCTTTTTCCTTTCCCTCCATCGCTGTTCAGTCCCCATTGTGAATTTGTTCGATGGAATGAAATGTCAGAAAGGATTGGGCTGAGAGCAGCCAAAACAAAAGCCTGCTTACGAGATCATTTTGAGGGACAGCCAACCGACTTGGCTCGTTTTGAGCTGCCCGCCCATTGGAGCGTTTAGTCCCCACCCCGGTCACTCACATGCTCAAGAGGATCCGGGCCGATGCGGCCGGACACGCTGTCCAGACCATTTATCAGCGCCATATCGCTCTTTTCGAGCACGAAATCGTATATCTCGACATTGTCGGCGAGATGGCGGCTGCTCGCGGCCTTGGGTATTACGACCAGCTCGTTCTGCACATGCCACCGGAGGACGATCTGAGCGGGTGAGCGGCCAAGACGCTTCGCGATCTGCCCGATGATAGGGTCTGTTAGCGCACGGCCATGTTCCAGCGGACTCCAGGCCTGCGTGATGATCCGTCGGCGGGCATTGTAGTCGCGCACATCGCGTTGTTGATACCGTGGGTGGAGTTGGATTTGATTTACGGCGGGCACCGTGCCCGTGTCGTCGATGAGTTCGTCGATGAGGGGCGGCGTAAAGTTAGCAACGCCGATTGATCGCGCTCTTCCTTCTTTGTGCAGCCTTACCAGCGCTCGCCAGGTCTCTCGATAAAGTCCCTTCGGGGGTTGCGGCCAGTGGATCAGGTACAGGTCGATGCGCCCTATCGCTCTTTCGCTCCGGTCAAACGCCCGCATGGCCGCGTCATAGCCATGTTGGCCATCAGGCAATTTTGAGGTGATGAACAGTTCCTCGCGATCCACTTCAGAGCGTTTCAGCGCGTCGCCGATTAACGCCTCATTGCCGTAATGGGTGGCGGTATCAAACTGGCGATAGCCAATACGCATAGCCTGCAGCATCAGTTCCCCAAGCGCGTCGCGCGGCATGAACATCATGCCCAGCCCCAATTGTGGGATCGTGAAGCCATCGTTCATCTTGAGTACGGATATGTTTCGGCTCACACTGATACTCCCGTTGTCAAACCAGCCGCAATAGGATCCGGACGACCGAAAGCATAAATCATCTGATGCACCTGCCGCCCAACAATGCCGTTGGTAGGATCGGCTATGCCCCAACGGGACGTATCCGGAGTTCGGGGCCGGACTGCAGCCTGAGCGTTGCTGAATGTCGAAATCTCAGCCGGGCGTTGGCTTTCAAGGGTTAAACACCGCAGAGGTACCCACCGTCATCATGCGTGAGCGGTCATGCCCTCTCCCTCCATGACGTCGCACAGACCCATTCGGCAGGCTGACCGATCGAGGAAACGTCGCTCGTCCTCGCTGAGAGCGCCGCAGACTTCTGGTTGCGCCAGGATCTTTGCCATTTCCGCGATTGCCCCCTCATCGCGGAATTCATAAATGCTGATGGCGTCGTACGCGCACCCGGCATCTCCGTCGCCCATCCGTCCGGTCGTCCAGTCATCCGAAGTGAAATCGGCCATCGTCCCTGGGTAATGGCGGCTGAAGCTGGTCAACAAGTGACCGATGAACTTTTCGCCCAGTGGAACGTGATTATTCTCGTAATGATCCCGAAACTGCTCCGGCGTCAGTCCTTCCTTGCGTTTCAGCAGAACCATGAACTTTGTCGTCATAAATTTTCTCCTTTTGAACGCGCAATTGCCTGCATGGCGTTTCGCACCCGTTCAAACCGTCGGTTGCCGACAGTCGCCAGATCATGGCCGTTGCGGGCTTGCGCGTCAGTCCTCCGCGCTCATGAACCGCTTCTCAGTAGCGACATAGTCGTCCAGCCGGGCCGCGCGCATGAGTTCCAGCGGGTCGTGATAGGCGCCCGGGTTCGCGGCGATGAACAGACTGTCCGTCCCATGCGCTTTCATGTCACGGAAAAGCGCGGCCATCGCATTCGCCGCCACGCCGAGCGCTGTCGCGGCGTACATGATCAGCTTGAAGCCCGCGTCAGCCAGATCGGCTTCGGTGTAGCCCAGTGGCGGTCCGGACCCCATGCCCATGACGGGGCCATCAATCGCAGCTACGAGTTTCCGATTCCATTCCATCTGCTCAGCCGGCAAGAGCGAAAAAAAGGACCGCCCTTCCACCGTCATAAGGACCGGCATGGCGAGATCGGCACCCGCCTCAAGGTAAAGGTTCGACCTTTCCACCAGTTCATCGAACGAGATCGTATCGGCATCGCTACGCGCGGCGATTACGAAGTCGGGATCGGTGCGTGCATCAAGCGCCGCCTTCAGCCGATCCAGCGCAGCCGCGCGCGACACGACACTGCGTCCGGCCAGAAGCGGACAATGCTTCGGCATGATCTGATCTTCGATGTGGACGCCAGCGACGCCGGCACGCTCCATCTCGCGGATCGTCCGCTGGACGTTCAGCACGCCGCCAAATCCGGTATCTATGTCCGCCATAACTGGAATATCGAGCGCCGCAGTCATTCGCGCTGAATGGTCCGCGATTTCTCGCATGCTCAATAGACCAAGATCGGGTGCCGCCAACTGCGATGCCTCGACACCCAGTCCGGTCATGTGGACAGCCTCAAATCCGGCCAATTGTGCTAGGCGCGCCGAGAGCGGATCGAAACAGCCGGGCGCGACTACCATTTTATCGCGCAGTAGCGCGCGCAAACGCGTCGTCATTCTCATGCGGTTTCCTTCCGGCTTTCGACGGGAAGCGCGCCAATACGGCCCATTGCCCAGTTCCGGCTGCCACCTGCCGTCAGAATATCAAGAATGAGCGGTGATACAGGCACGAAGTCGATCGCCGCGCCGCTGGTGATGTTGATCGCATGACCGGCGGCAAGGTCGACCTCCAGCTTGTCACCATGCTCGACCAGTCTCGTGATGCCGGGAACAACGCAGGCCGGCATCCCGAAGTCGATCGAGCCGCGCTGGAACAAGCCGCCGATACCCTCGACCAGATAAGCGGACAGGCCGGCTTCGACGCTGCCCATGATCGCCGCCGTATAGTAGTGCGCATGTCCGGTGCCGAAGCCCGTACCCGCCACGAGGATATCGCCAGGCGCGATCTTTTCCGCGACGCCCGGAGCCACATCCTCAAACAGATGCTTGGCGCATTCCTTCCACTGGCGGCTCATGCCCTGCTTGTCATAGCGCGCGGGCAAAATATCCATCGCGCCAATCCCATCAGCAAACTTCCAGACCTTTCCACGAAGCTTCATGCCAAAACCTCCAATTCGCGGATGAGATACTGCGCGGGATCGGCAATACACCCCTCTATGGCCGAGGCTGCCACCACGGCAGCATCCGCAAGCATCACTTCGGAACTCGCGCTCCCCATGCGCCCACGGAGCGTCTCCACTGAAGTCGAAATGCAGCGCTCTCCATCGCCGAGCTTGAGTGGCGACAGATTTCCGGAATAACACGCACCACAGCCCGGTTGGGTAATTGCTGCTCCAGCATCGAGTAAATCCTGGTAAATACCGGCAGCCGATGCTTCGCGGGCGGTGTCTGCGGAGATCGGCGTCACGATCAGGCGAACTGACGGGTGCACTTTCCGTCCGCGCAGAACCTTGGCGGCAAGCGCAAGATCCGACAACCGACCGCCTGCGCAAGAGCCGACATAAGCGGCGTTTACCGGCAGGCCAACGACATCAGCCAGCGAGCGGACCTTTTCGATGTCGTGTGGCCCTGCAACCAAGTGCCCCATCCTTGAAAGGTCATATCTGTAGGTCGCCGCATAATCGGCGTCTGAATCGGCGGTTACCGGTTCAAAAGCCTCCCGCGCGCGGCCATCGAAATAGTCGAGCAGGATGCGGTCCGCAGGAAAGATCACGGTGAGCGCGCCAATCTGCACTGCGCCGTTGGCGATCGCCATACGAACGTCCATCGAGAGCGTCTCCACCCCCTGACCCGCAAATTCGATCACCTTTCCGTCCAGAACCCCGGCGAGATCGGCAATCAGGCGATAGACCACGTCCTTGCCCGTCATGCCTAGCGGCAGCGCGCCGGACAGATCGATCCGGACGCTTTCGGGCACGATCATCCAAATGTCGCCAGTCATGATGATCGGATCGACACCGAACAGTGCAGGCAAGGCAAAGCAATTTGCCGCGCCCATCGTCGCGCTCTGGGTATCCGCGCCAATCACCACCGTGCCGGGCAGCGCCCACCCCTGCTCCACCGGTATCTGGTGAGAGATCCCATTGCGGCCGAGATCATAAATATTCTCAGCCGGTATTCCTTGAGCCTTGGCGAAAGCCCGGATTTTTGGGTGCTCCTTACCCGCGACCTGCGGGAACCATTCAGGCTGAAACATATGATCGAAACAGAAAATGATCCGCTTGGGATCCCACACTTTCAGCCCCAGCTCCTGAAAACTATCGATGAATGTCGTCCCGTCGAGGTTGGTCATATGGCTTACTTTCGCCAGGACTGCCTCACCGGTCGCAACCCCGTCTACCCCGGCGGCACGCGCCAGGATCTTTTGCGCCATTGTCTGCGCCATACACACACTCCATAAAGTCTCGTTCAATCTCATCAATTAGAGGCCGCAAAGCGCAAACACGACATCGCGATGATTGTCGAAATGTGCATCTCTTTAGCGAAATCCGCACCACCTGATGACTCCTCGATTTAAATCCGCCCTATTAGACTGCGAAAACGTTGCTGCACCGACATAGAGCGGCGCAAACAGGAGAGAAATCAAATGACCGAGAGTTCGATTCCCAAGCTCGACACACTTTTGCGCGTTTATGACATCAAGCCGGACGGATGGGAGCAGTTTCTGGAAATCTGGCGGCGTATCGTTGCCGTACGCCGTAGGTTCGGCTTTGAGGTACTTTTTGCGTTGGAAGACAGGGAAGCGAATGTCTTCACCTGGGCCGTCCGACATGACGACGACATCGATCAGGTCGCCGAGCGCTACTATGCCGACCCAGAACGAAAGTCGTTGGAAATCGTTGGTGAATATGTTCTGGACTACAAGGTGACACGGGTGTCTCGCGTCGCTTTCCCTTAACAGATCTTCGGTTCAAGCTTACCATCGTTACGCGCAGAACCTATAATCGCGACGAAAGGATAAGTCCGTGTCGAACGGCAAGTTTACGGGATCTGTCGGCTATGTCGGTCTGGGAGACATGGGCGGCGCCATTGCCCAGCGGTTGGTTTATGCTGCCATCGACCTTATCGTCTTTGATCTGGATGATGACGCCATCGCTCGGCTGGTCGCAAAAGGCGCTCGGGCCGCGGCATCGCTTTTCGATCTGGTCCAAAATGCGGGAGTCGTCTTCATCTGCGTAGATCCGGAGCCAGCAGTAGAGACGGTGATCGAGGAAATCCTCGAGTTCGTGCGCCCCGACCAGACTCTGATCATTCAGTCTTCGGTTTCTCCCCAAGTCGTTATCGATGCTTCTGAAAAGGCGAAGCTGAAAGGCGTAAGGCTGTTCGATGCTCCCGTAAGTGGAACTTACAGGGATCGGCAAAATGGCACTTTGGCCGTGCCGACAGGCGCAGCGCGCGAGGATATCGGTCATATCGCGACGCTGCTCGAACTGATCGGGCGGCCGATTTACCTCAAGACAGTGGGCGGCGGCGAGATCGCCAAACTTGCTAACAATGCCGTGTCCAGCATTACGCGCTCTGGATTAATGGAGGCCATTGAGCTCGCTGAGGCATATGGCGTTGCCGAAGCAGATCTGCTCGAGGTGCTGAGTGTTGGGAGCGGGAGCAGTTTTGTGGTCAAGAACTGGAGTTTTTTCGATGACCTTGCCCGTCAGGGACATATAGTCCGGAAACAGCCGATGCAGGCGGCAGAAATCCGAAAGACTATCAAACAGAAAGACCTACATCTTCCCATCATCGAAGCCCATTTCGAGCCGTTGAGAATACTCGACATCCAACGGTACAAGAAGCTCACCGGACGATATCCTGATTCCGGCGGAGTGTGATCTTCGTAACCGTTCATACGGTGCGCATATGCCGCCCCTTCGCGGACCTGCCGCGCCGGTAGAGGCTAGAGCCGGCGCTTTAATTGGCCCGCCGGATCGGTGAGACACGCCGCAAAAGCCTGAGGAGCCACGGATATAAGTTCGGCCTGTCGATCCCCACGATAACGGGATTCCCTCGCTCCCCGGAGCCAGAGGACGGTGAATGGCGCACCCGTTGGGCATGAAGCTTCGAAATCGTCGCCCTGGCAGAGGAACTCGGGTTCGAAATGGGTACGGTTGGTCATCATCGTTTCACGACGGATCGGATAGACTCTTCCCAGCCGATGGTCGCGATCGCAGCGCTCGCCGCACGCTCCGCTACGATGCGCTTCATGACGAACATCCTGATCCTGCCCTCGCACAACCCGATCGACGTCGCCTAACAGGTCGCGATGGTCGAGGAATTGTCCGATGGACGCGTGATGCTGGGCGTCGCCATCGGATATCGCCCTTATGAGTTCGAGCAGATCGGCCTGGTGTTCACGGAACGGGTCAGCCGCTTCGAAGAAGCGATCATGCTGCTTCGCAACGCATGGAGCAATGATCCCATCCACTTCGTAGGCAAGCATTTCACCGTGACAGGCGAAAACGGGACACCCAAGCCGGTTCAGAAGCCCGGGCCGCCGATATTTATCGGTGCGTAGGTTGATGCGGCGATCGATCGCGCGGCAAGGCTGGGTGACGGATAATATCGAGAGTGCGGCGCTGCTCGGCCCCAAGGTCGCGCGCTTCCGGACGCAATCGCGCGCGGCCGGACGCGCCGAATGGTGGTACGCAACCGGCAAGGTCGGGATCGATCGCGACAAGGCGAGACTGGAGCGCAAATGGCTGCCGCCCATCCTCGATACCTATCGCGACTATCTGAAGCTGGGCGTGCCTTGCGAAGATGAATTTGCCGACAAGCTGCGTCGGGAGTGTTACTGGCGATCGCGGACCTACCGCCCGGCCAGATCATCGCGGGAACGCCCGACGAATGCGCCGCCGGCTTGCAGCTCTGCATTGAGGCCACAGAACCTGATTACATCGTCGTCGACTTCGGTCGCGGTGCGCACCGAGCGCATTACGACAATCTTCGTAACCAGATCGAGTTCTTCGGCCGCGAGCTAATCCCGCGCTTCGCGAAGGCATGATGCTGCCAGATCGAGCTTCTTTTCGCACCCGTCTCGCGAGACTCCATCCGGCGCCGATGGCGAGGCAGAAAGTCGTCGGCCGGATTGCCCGGTCAGCATCAACAAGACGTGATATGAGATCGCCGAAGTGAGGCAATGCGATATTCCCGCGGCGTCAATCCGACTTTGTGGCGAAACGCATAGGAAAAGGCACTAGGCGTGCTAAAACCAAGACGGTGGGCAATAACTTTAAGCGGTATCGTCCATTCATCCAGCAGCGTTTTCGCCCGCGAAATTCGGACCTCTTCCATATAGTCAAATAGGTTGCGGCCCGTGCAATTCTTGTACACCTGCCTCATGTGGCCGACGCCGATTCCCAGGCTGTCAGCAATCTCCTGGAGCGAGGGCCAACCACTCTCGTACGTCATCACGAATTCTTCGACGCGCCGAGTCCTGAGTTCGGACAAAGGATCGTGCATTCGTAAGTCCGTAGTGCCTTGCTTCAGCCGAGACACGAGATCGAATGCAACTAGCGTACTGCACGACTTGATTATGGATGGCGTAAGCGGGCTTGGGGAAAGCACTTCGTTGAACATCCGCCTCATCGCATATTCAATGTTGGTCTCCTTGAACTGGAAGAGCGCCAGTGCAGGATAGTCGAGCGACCTGGCTGTCACCCCGACGACATCCTGGAGCCATTCCGGTTTGATACGAAGCGCGAGGCTGCGCGTGTCAACCGCGCCGTCGCAAGCCATCGCGCTGGTTTGCACTCGCGATGGGATCAACATCATCTGCCCTACTGACCTAGGATCGCGTCCTTCTGTCCATGCGCGGATGCGCCCCTTAGGGGCGCTCCGCCAGCGTAGAACAATCTCCGGATCGCATTGCGAAGCGGTGGCACCTGCTTCGTAATGACTATCGACCACCTGAGCCACGACGCCTGGGAAGGCGACTTCACCGACCACTTCCTGCGTCCAGCCACTTACCATGAGCCTTCTCTCCATCAATTTTATGTTTTGAGAAAGTGTGCCACCGGCCTCTTGTAAATGCAACTCGACAAGATGTCGCGGGCGACCGGCGCGCTGCCGCGCAAAACGGCCCGGAAAGCGGCAGAACATACCAAGACATGGCTTGGGTTATGGAGTTCGTTAGCAGCGGGGTTGGGCACCAAGATTTATCTAATGATCGGATTGATGAGCTAATGTCCGAAACTCCTAGAACTAAAGGGCACTCCTCCGCCTGTCATTGCGCTTCGTTCGCGATCGCCGGCCTGCTGGCTTGCGTCTATCACTTCTTTCACTCCGTGCCGCAGTTATACGGACAACACGCAACGCGCGACCTATGGGCAAAAACGGTCGAGTTTGCGTGGCAGCGAAGCGCCCGGGTGCCAAAGCACCGCATTAATTGCAACCGTTCTCTCTGCGAACATTCTGGTCATACGCGTTGCAAAATGATCGGATGCTTTGGATTGTGACCGCTGCCGCCGTCATCGATCGAGGACGTTGGCCAATAACGACGCCGGGCTGCGGAGGCTTGTTTCAGAGCAAAGCAATGGGAGGGACCATTCGATGAGACTATCAACGTTCATGTTAACCACTTCGGTAGCGGGTATGGCGATAGGCGCTCATTGCGATCCGGCAACGGCACAGATAGCGGCTGCGTTAACGCAGGATGCAGGCATCACAACGGTGCCAGACGAAGTAAAGAGCACTCTAGATCCTGCGACGGCGCTCGGCGCACAACAAGGCCAGGGTGACATCATTGTGACTGCGCAACGTCGCGCGGAGAATGTCCAGCGGGTTCCCCTTTCCATTACGGCGTTGAGTTCCGAGCAATTAGCGACGCAGGGCATTCGGTCGGTTGCGGATCTGGGCGGAAAAATTCCTAGTCTCACGGTTCAGAAGTTCAATGGAATTGTCCAACCATTTCTACGTGGGATCGGCTCCAGCACGTCGACGGCAGGTGTCGAATTGAGTGTCGCTGTTTATGTCGACGGCGTCTATTTTTCCCGCCTCCCATCTAGCTTTTTTGATTTGGCGAGCGTCGAACGCGTGGAGGTTCTTAAGGGGCCACAAGGCACTTTATTCGGTCGGAATTCGACCGGCGGCGTCATCAACGTGATCACGCGAAAGCCATCACATGATACTGAAGTAAGCGGCACGATCGGTTATGGCCGCTTTGATGCCGTTGACGGCAACCTGTATGCCACGACCGGTCTCGGAGACAGCGCGGCGATTTCACTATCCATCGTCGGGAAGACGAGCGACGGGTTTGGCAAAAACACCGCTAATGGCCATCGTTACGGCTATGAGGACAGCGTGCTTACCAACGCCAAACTCTTATGGGAGCCATCAAGCAATACAGAAATCACGATCGCCGGATTTTATTCCTGGTCGAAGAACTCAGGAAACAAGGCCGCCTTCCCAGGCACCTCAAGCACGACGCTTACGCACTACTATGTCGACCGAAGCGACAATGGCGTTTACACCTCTGATGAAATCGGATTTTATAATTCCATCAGCGATCCAGACCAACAAGATATATTCCACACCTATGGAGGATCTGTCCACCTTGATCAGGACGTTGGATTTGCCAAGATCGTAAGCATTTCCGGATATTCGCATGTTTCCCAGGACAGTCAATATACCGAATATCTTCCTGTTAAAGAATTTCTTGTTCCCGCATATGCGCGGGTCGATCTTTATACACAAGAGCTTCAACTAGTTAGCCAATCAGGATCACCACTTAATTGGATCATTGGACTTTACTATCTGAATAATAAAACAAGATACACTAAAGATACCGTCTTCGATATTCCATTGTTCTATGGAAACACGCCACTGAGTGCGCCGGCGCAGCAAAAAGTGGAAACCTACGCAGCCTTTGCCCAAGCAGGTTACCACCTGAGTTCGAGCCTGAATCTGACTGTCGGCTTTCGCTATACGTGGGATAAAACTTCGGCCGAGGGCACTGTTGGCGGCATCCAAGTCTTTGCACCCGACACGACCAAGGTCGATAAGGCAAGCTACAAAGCTGCGCTGGACTATCAGATAGCGCGTGACGTGATGGTCTATGGGCTGTTCGCACATGGCTTCAAATCGGGCGCTTACAACATTCTGACCTACAGTTCGACGCCGACCGCTCCCGAACAACTCGACGACTATGAGATCGGCTTCAAATCACAATTCCTCGACAATCGGATTCGACTGAATGCTGCTGCTTTCTACTACGACATAAAGAACCCGCAGGTGCAACTCATTCAGAACGGCACTACCTTTCTGTCGAACGCCGGGGCCGCACGGGTAAAGGGCGCTGAAGCCGACTTGAGCATCAAGGCCACACAAGGGATCACCTTTCGGGCCAGTATCGCCTACATGGATGCCAAGTATACGGATTATAAGAATGCGCCCGCAGGTCGCCCCGATTTCGTCGTTGGTGGTTCGATTCAGTTGCCAAACATCGACGCTTCCGGCAATCGCCTGCCGTTCGCAGCAAAATGGAGCTTCAACATTGGAGGCGATTTTTCCTTAGACACACCCGCGGGAAAGGTAACGCTCACGGCGGACTGGTTCCACAATAGCGGATACACATTCGAGCCCGATCAGTTTCTGCGACAGGGCGCGTACGATCTTGTCAATGCGCAAGTGCGGATACAGGCCAATGAGAATGTCGGGCTTCGCATCTGGGGCCGAAACCTCGCGAATGAAAGAATCGTCGCGGGCGCGGCTTCGCAATACGGATATGCGGGGTATCCCTGGAGCCCGGCACCGCCACTGACGTTCGGTGGAGCGGTGGACTTTAAGTTTTGATACTAGGACCAGACCGAGCGGGGCATCGCGGAAGAATACCCCGCTCGATATCGGTGCGTCATGCGTAAACGCGTGCAATGACCGCCCAAGTCCGCGCTCGAACTCCTGGCTCTACGGCGTGGACGGGGGACAAGCGCGGGTCAGAGGCATCGCAGGCAGCAGGATGCACCCCGCCCATCTCATCAGCGCTTCACCCCGGTCCATCCTCCATCAACGATAAGCTCAATGGCGTTGATATAAGAAGCGTCATCACTCGCCAGGAACGCAACGGCAGCGGCAAGTTCCTCCGCCTGGCCGATGCGCTTCATCGGAACGCTTTCCTGGAGGACGCGCAGGAATGTAGGCCGAAGATCATCTGGGATACCAAGCTTGGGGCCCATCTCCGTTTGGATCGGTCCCGGGCTGACACTGTTGACCCGGATACCGCGCGCCGCAAACTCACCCGCCAAGACCCGAACCAGCGCTGACGAGGCGCCCTTGGAGGCAGCATAAACGGCCGAGGCGAGCATCCCCATCTGATTGTTAACCGATGTCGTGACGATCATGGAACCTCCATCCCGCATCACTCTGGACAGAGACTGGGCACCGAACAAAACAGCTTTCACGTTCACCGCAAACACCGCATCGAACGTTTCTTCGTCTATATCGGCAAGAGACTGAAACTTTCCCGTACCCGCATTGAGGAAAGCGATATCCAGGCCGCCGAATGCATCGTCAACTTCGTCGGCTATCCGACGCACATCGACCAATTTCGACGCATCCGCCTGGATGGCGACAACCTCGCCGCCCAGTTTGTCCACGGCGGCGGCAAGACGATCGGCGTTTTGCCCGGTAATGGCAATACGAGCCCCTTCAGCGATGAAGCGTCGTGCTGATGCGAAGCCGATGCCCGTGGTGCCCCCTGTGATGAGCGCCGTCTTGCCGTCCAGTCGTTGCATACCAGTTTCCTCTTCTACGCCTTAACTGGAGATTTTGCCGGCCCGACGAAATTATCACTAGGCTTGCCTAGATACCGTCAGCCTGCAGGTGGTTTCATCGTCATGATGAATTTTGTATCGGCGGAGGCAAAACGCAGGCCTATGACCTCTTGATACGCGTCCGAGCGGTAGAATTCGTCGAACTTTTCCTGAGATTCAAATTCGATTATGGCCAGCCTGTTGGCAGGCTGCTCACCTTCATAGACTGTCGGTTCGCTGTCGGCTGAGAGTCGCGTCAGGTTGAACGGCTTCAACGCCTTTGCAGCGCCGGCAACATATTTCGCATACAATTCGGAGTCCTTCACTTCGACCGCCATGACGAGATAGACACTCATGCTCTTTTTCCCTCGAAGCTATCCCAGCCAGTCCCACCGATCCGCAGTCCTGCAAGCCGGCGTCCTGACGGATCGACAGACATGACGTTTGGATGTCCGATGCAGACAGCCCCTCGTTAACTTTGCGACAGCGGCATTGTCACGGTCAGTCCATTCAGTTCCTCGGTCATGAAGATCTGACAGCTGAGCCGGCTGGTCGGGCCTGGCTCGTGAGACACCTCCAGCAAATCGGCTTCATCGTAGGACACGGGCGGAAGCCGGTCCCACCATTCCTTCTCGACGTAGACGTGGCACGTTGCGCAACTCAGCGAGCCGCCGCATTCGCCGATCATTTGCTCGATCCCGGCGCGCTTGCCCATCTCCATGACTGATTCGCCGACAGTGCCGTCGATCTCACTCACCTCGTCGCTCGGCAGAATGAACTTAACTATTGGCAAGTAAACCTCCCAGTATAGACTGTATTAAACGCAAACGTCAGATTGTCCCCGACGAAACATATATTGCCCAAGCCAAACCCGAGGCCAGAACGGCTAAGTATCAGAAGCGCGGCACCGCTGGATCGGACAGTCTGGCCAAGGTCCGGATATCCCGGTAGCGAGGCCTGTCAGATCCACCTCGACCGCTCGCACATCCAAAAGGCCTTTTTGCTTTTCGCCGTGGCTTCAGCCTCCAGGATTGATTCCGGCCAAGGCATCACCGCGAACGCGATCGAAAAACGCATAGGCCGCGTCGCCCTCGTCCCGGCGGCTCGTGACCAGCATTTCCGTGAGCGGTCCGATAGACTTCTCGATGACAGGATCGTGCCGGTCCTTCTCGAACAACACGAGCCGATCGACGATCTTCCACTGCCCATCGCGCTTTTCAAACTTGTCCAGATAGCGACCGGGCGCGGTCATATCGTAGAGTCGCCCGTCTTTCATGAAGCGATACATTGCTATGACGTAGGACTCGCACTTGGCGGTATCACCATCAATTTCAATGTATTCATTACCCAAGAAGTGCATGCATGAAAGTATATGCCCCGCATGTCGGCCTATCACCCAATCAGCGAAATCCGCCGGAGTTCCGACAAAGGCGCCGTGATTATCTATAGCATCCGAATGATAGCAGGATATTATCAGGTCACGATCAAGACGATCAACTCCTTGGCACAATTTCACCAGGACGTCATGGATCTGCGCCCTTGCATCAATTTCACTCAGCAGCCGACCTTCGTCATTCATCATGTGATGTCTCCGTTCACTCTGGAATTGCGTATCGGCTCGATGTTGACACACAGGATTTTATGTCCCCAAGATCCTAGAATTTGAAGTCGATGGCACCACCGAAGGTAATTGGTGCTGCAGGTGTATAGATGTAACCGGCCGGTGTCGTATTGGTGCTGATCCGGTCGACATATTTCTTGTCGAGGAGATTACGTCCCCAGACACGGAGCGCCAGATTATCGTTGAGCGAAATCTTCACCTGCCCGTTCAACAAGTCGAATGGTTTCTGACGGAGAAAGTTGTCCGGCTCCGAATAGAACCCACTATTATGCTGGTAATCGGTGCTAATCAGCACAGTGCCGATGCCTGTCCGGAATTCATAGTCCGCACCTAATGAGCCAGTGAATTTCGAAACATAGGGCGTCTGGTTGCCATTCGCCACGACAGCCGACGCTGTCGCGCCGAATGGAGCGTTCGGATTTGGAATCCCGCTCGGTGCACAACCAACGCAAACACCGTTGATAATCTGACCGAAGTCCTTGTACTTCGAGTCGAGGTACGCCGCCGATGCTCGCAAGGTCAGGCCCGACATCACGCGTACCTGAACATCGCCCTCCAGACCATCGACCGTCGACTTGCCGGCATTCGACAAAATAAGCGTCGGTGCTCGCGTGATTGTGACCTGCGGATCTTTGACGTTGTAATGAAAAGCCGCCAGGCTAAAGCGAACATGTCGGTCAAATAGCTCGCCTTTCAGACCGACCTCATAGGCATCCACCTGTTCCGGCTTCGCCGGTGTGCTGTTGTAGGTCAGCAAGGCGAATACGGCCGACTTGAAACCACGATTGAATGAGACATAGCCCAGCACATCGTCCGTGAATTGATAGTCGGCCGCCGCGCGGAACGTCAGCTTTTCAGTTTTGAATTTCCCCGGCTCCCTCAGGGGACCGAATACTGTCCCATCAGGGCGGAATAGTCCTCCATTCGCATCGATCCGGTCAATCGTGTACCGCAGACCGCCGGTCACTTTCAGTCTGGGCAGAATTTCATAGGTGGCCTGGCCGTATGCCGCGTAGGATTTAGCGTGCTGTCTACCGAGCGAAATGAAGCCTGTCGTCCCGCCCAGCGATGCAATCGTACCCGCCGGACTAAAGAAGCGAGTCCGACTGTCGTAGGCGCTGACAGTGTTATAATAGAAAAGTCCGCCTACCCACTGGACAGGGCTTCCGCTCAACGAGGACGCCTGCAGTTCCTGCGTAAACTGACGAACGTGACCCGAAGGCGTGGCAAGGCCGTCCGCACGATCGGTGTAATCGCTGTCAGCCAGCATCTGTGCATTGGTGTCCATATATGCCGTGATGCTCTTGAGCGCGGCAAACGAAATCTCTTGCTCTGCGGTCAGAGATACACCCCACGTCGTGGCTTTCTGATAGGACTCGGAGATGGCGTCGTTCGCCTGATCGTAGAAGCCTATGATCGGCAGCGGCTGAGAATTTGGCTGCGAGGAATAGCCGCTACGGGTTCCCGGGAAAGCATTCCCAGCAAGGTTGTTTTTCGAGTATGTATAGAATCCGCCTAGAGCGACCGACGTCAGATCGGACGGGGTGACAAGAATCTTCGAACGGACCGAGAAATTATCCTGGTAGTTTGTCCGGTTGCCAGTCGGCACAAATTTGCCGTACCCTTCGCCCTGACGACGCCCCGACAGCGAGATATCCGCGGCGACAGTCTCGGACAAACCGGTAGTAGCATAGGCATTGGCTTCGAACGTATCGTAATTGCCATAGCCGATACTCCCTTTCATCGAAGCAACATGGGATGGATCCAGCGTGACGAGTTGAATGACGCCGCCGGACGAGTTGCGCCCAAAGAGCGTACCTTGGGGCCCTTTAAGAACTTCGATGCGGCTCAGGTTGTTCAAAGAGAACACGCCGCTCGGCAGGCGGGAATAATAGATGCCGTCAACGTAGACGCCGACACTCGCCTCGTTACCAAGGGCGGTGCCGGGATTACCGATCCCGCGCAGGAATGGCAGGGTGACCCCGTTGTTCGAACTGAGGTTTAGGCCAGGGATAACCGTCTTGACCTGTTCGAGATTGTCGAGCCCACGATTGGCAAGAGCAGCGCCGCCGATCGCAGTCACTGCGATCGGGATTTTCTGAATATTTTCTTCCCGTCGCTGCGCGGTAACGACGATGTCCTCGAGCTGGCTGTCGTTCGCGACAGATGCCGTCGATGGCAATGGCGGCTGTACCACGTCTTGAGCAGACGCGGGCGCCGCAAGCGCGATGGCCAACGAAACGAGCGAGCCTTCAAGGCAACGCGATTTTTTTAGCTTAATCATTTGTTCCTCCCCAGAAGTTATGAAACGCTTGCCTTGAAGCCGCGATTTCAAACCGGGGGTGTGAGGCGTGATGACAATTCATCGCCCCCCCAATTGAATGTCGCGTGCGTAGTCTTGACCTCTTCGTTGCTTCTAGGAGTAGATAAAATGAGCGCATCTCGCAACGGAGATAGCAATCTTGTTCTCAATGCGAACATCTATCGTAAAATTGCTGGTTTCAGGGCTCCATTTAGGCCCCGCGTGCATGTTACGCTGGTATATACCCGTCGAGCAGAGCATTGGTGCGGGTCTCTATACCCTCCCGGGGCGCTGGATGGGTCATGCAGTAAAGGCGATTGGCTTTGATGGCCGCGATAACCATCGGGCCGACTTCGGAGGCCTCGATACCCCGCGCCACGTCACCTGCTCCGATCAGATTGACCGCACCGCCGGCAGACGACGAAGCTTCTCCTTTCGGGACATCCCCTCGCTCCTCGGCGTAACTGACGTATGAACGAAGTTCGGCGTCGCGTGCCTGTTCCTCGGCCGATCTCAGCCGGCCACTCTTCGATACGTTGGTGATAATATGCCCTGGGTAAAGGATCGTGACTCCGATATTGTCAGCCTCGAGTTCCTCGCGAATGATCTCCGACAGCCCATCGACGGCGTATTTCGTCATCGTGTAAGTCGCGTTGCCCGGAACCTTCAACAGCGTGGAGATCGACGATGTATTGACGATATGCTTTTCACCTGCAATTGCCCGCATGCGCGGTACGAAGACCTCGATGCCGTGGATCACGCCCCAGATGTTGACGCCGACCATCCATTCGAAGTCGGCATGGCTCGTGTCCCAAATGGCACGAAATGGTCGGAATGCGACCCCGGCATTGTTCACCAAAATGTGAATGTCGCCGAAAGCCTCATAGGCAGCATCGGCAAGCGCCTCGACTTCAGCCAGTTTGGCAACGTCGGTTCGTACACCGATCGCTCGGCCCCCTGCCGCAACAATCTCCGCCGCCACGGCTTCGGCATTGTGCAACTCGATGTCCGCGACCACCACGGCAACCCCGGCGTCGGCTAGCGATTGAGCAATCGCCCTGCCGATGCCGCTTCCCGCTCCCGTGACGACTGCGGCCTTTCCGTTAAGCTCTTTCATTTTTTCATTCCTTATAATTATAGTTGTGACGCCACAGGCAGCCGAGAGGGGTCGATCATCTGCCGGTGATCGACGGCCCGTGAACGCAGAGGTTTACTGGACCTGCGTGTCGTTCGCTTGCGGAGTGAATTTTACAGGCATGTATTTCAGTCCGCTGCCATTGGTGGACCCCAGCCAGCTCCCTGGGCCGTCGAGATCGATATCGGGCAGGCGGGTAAGAACCTCGTCGAGCAGCAATTTCATTTCCAACCGGGCCAGATTGCGCCCAAGGCAGAAATGATCACCCTGCGACGTACCGAAGGTCAGATGGGGGTTGGGATTTCGTTTGATGTCGAAGCTCTGCGGGTTTTCGAACACCGACTCGTCGCGATTGGCCGATACGAGCCATGCGACCACCCAGTCACCCTCCTTCAGCAGCTTTCCTCCGAATTCGATGTCCTTCGCGACAACGCGGAAACGGTGCTTCGCAGGGCAACCGTAACGCAACCCCTCCTCGACGGCCTTGTCGAGAAGCGAGCGGTCGGCACGAAGCATCTCGAATTGCTCGCGATTCTCCAACAATGCCTGCATGGTTAGAGAAAAGCCATTTCGCGTGGTATCCAGGCCGGCCGCCACCATAGACCAGCACCACCAGCCCACATCGCGATCGTCCCATGGCGTCCCGTCGGTCGCCATGTTCGCGATGAGCGTGGTCAAATCATCCTTCGGATCCGTACGGCGCTGGATGGCGAGATCGAGAAGATAGTCGAACATCTCCTTCTGCGCGAGAAGCCGGCTTTCGCTGGCAGTCATCCCCTTCATCCGATGGTCGGGGTCCTGCGAACCAAGGAAGACGGAGGTATATCGGCGCATTCGCCCCATGTCTTCGGGAGGCACACCCATGAGGTCGCAGACGAAGCGCGAAGGCAGTTCGGCTGACACATCTTCGACAAGGTCGCATTTCCCACGTGGTGCAACCTCATCAATGATCTCCCGGCAGAGCTCTCGGACCCCCGTCGTCAGTTTGGCGACGACCGGCGTCGTGAAGTGCCGGTTGAAAGGCCGCCGGTACTGCATATGTCGCGGTGCATCCGTATAAGTTGGAAGCGAATTATAGCCTGCTTCGTACTGGTCAACCTTGAAGACTTCCTCGGGATCGGGCGGCAGATGACCACCGAGACGCGAGCTGAACGTGTCGACGTCGTGTAAAACCTGGATGACATCCGCGTGGCGGGTGATCGACCAGAATGGCCTGCCGTAGTTGCCCTCCGTCCAATGGACGGGGTCTTCCTTGCGTAATACCTCGAAGTCCGTATGGAAATCACGACCCGCGAAATAGGCGGACGTCGTGATATTTTGGTCGATTTCCTTGTGATCAGCCATGGGTTCCATGTGCCTCCGTTGAAAGTCTCTCTCTCAAAGTAGAGACATCCGTGACCGATACCCTCACAGAGACTGTCGAAAACATTGGATTCTTGTCCAAATCCCCTGACACACCCGTCACCGACGCTCGAGGGGATAGGTCGGGAGCAGAATTGGCGCTATGTTCGGAGAATGTTCCTATAGGCAGCTGCAACACGAGCGCACGTTAATACCGGGACACGTAGCCGACAATTTCGTGACCCGTGAAGGCGCGAGCGACCTTATTGCCGATGCCTGCCAACGTCTAGAATGCGGATAATAGAAAAGGGAGGAAGCCATGGGTCGAATTACCAAGACCGACGTCGAGCAATGGGATCCTGATCTGCGTCGGATGATCTCGGCCGACGGGTTGCATGCGATCACTCGGGGGTATTTGACCTGCTGGCGCATCGCCCAGCGCCCACAGCGTATTATGGCACCATGAACGAGGAGCAGGCGCTTGTTTCCCGGCAGATCGAACTCATGCGGCTACGCATGGCCTTCCACATCCATGCCGCACCTGCATGGAGGCCCGCTACCAGGACGGGTTCGACGACCGGGCAACCGACGGTCTCGTCTGTTCTTTGCAAAAGCCCACGGAGGTGCCCTATCTGACCGGAGCAGGACGCACGGTGCTGGCATACGCCGATGAGTTCATGACCAATCACCTTTCGATCGACGACGGCACCCTGGATAGGGTGTGTGCGATCACTTGGAAGGAGGGCAATGGTGATGATCAACGCCCGCCGAGCCGCTAGCAGCTTCGGCATGTTTGCCCCAGTGCTGCACAGGTGGAAGACCTGCCCAGCGATTTCGCTGAAACGGCGAACGAATGCGTAACGCCCTGGGCCATGCCGCACTTAGTCGTCAGAGACGCAAGCCACTTCCGGCGTACCGAGTTGCTGACTCAATCTCGAAGGGCCTCAATATTGGCTGGACTAGCGCGGAGAGTCCGTTCGAACATCCGGAGCAACGCATTACGCTGCACCGGTTTGCTTAGTGGCTATCCTCAGCTCTTTAGGCGTTAGCATAGACTTGCCTGCGTAAAATAGCGCGGACAATCCACCCCGGCATTATCAAGTAACGGAGAACACAGCATGAGCGAGCCAGCAAACGATCCGTACCCTCCTTCTTGGCAGGCCTGGTCTGTTGTCGCTCTACTTCTTGTGCTCAACATTGTCTCACTGATGGATCGGCAATTACTGTCGCTCCTTGCAGTAGCGGTTCAGGACGACCTGAAGCTTTCAGATGTGCAGCTCGGCCTCCTGCAAGGCCTCGCATTTGCCTTGTTCCATGCGGTGATGGCGCTTCTGTTAGGCTGGGCGGTCGATCGCTACAGCCGCCGTATCGTGATCTTCTGGGGCATCATAACTTGGTCGTTGAGCTGCGCGGCGGGGGGGCTGGCGTCTGGTTTCGCGCAATTGTTCGCAAGCCGGCTGGGCGTGGGTGCCGGGGAGGCGGTGATGCAGCCGGCGGGCTATTCGCTGATCCGCGATCTCCTGCCTCCTGCACGACGCGTCGCGGGATTCGGCATCTTCGGAATGGGATCAAGCCTGGGCGTGGGGGTTTCCTATGGGTTCGGCGGCAGCCTTGTCGCTTCCCTGATGGATACGAACAGCATTCTAGCCCCGCTAGGGGCCTATTTTCGGCCGTGGCAATCCGCGCTGATCCTCGCCGGCTTGCCGGGCGTAGCCCTTGCCTTTCTCGTCCTGCTCATCCGGGAGCCTGCCCGTCGAGGCGGCGCACCCGCCAGGGGGCCATTCTTCAGTCCGCTCGTCGCGTGCGCGCGTCGTTATGGCACTATGCTCCCGCTCCTGATGCTGGGATTCGCGTTGACAACTCTGTGCAGCTATTGCCTGTTTGCGTGGACCCCCGTCTATCTTGATCGCCAATTCGGCTGGGATACACAAACGGTGGGATATGGGCTGGCCATCAGCCTGGGCCTTTTCCCGGCATCCGGTTTCCTCATCGGCGGGGCCATCGTCGATCGCTTCTTCATGGCGGGGCGCCGTGACATCCTGCTTCTCCTTCCGATGGCGCTGATGAGTGTCGGCGCCGTGACGGCAGTGCTCGCGTTTCAGGCATCATCCCCGTATGCATTCCTAGGCATGCTGGGCGTGATCGCGTTCACGGTCGCCGCTCTCACGCCCTGCGCATTCGCCTCCCTCCAACTGCTCGCGCCTGCCGACTTACGGGGACGGATCACCGGAGCTTTCATGGTGGTTCAGAACTTCGTCGGCGCCGCGGGTGGACCGTTGATTGTGGCGCTGATCACCGAACATGTTCTGCACGACCGCGACAAGGTCGGCACGTCGGTTGCGATCACGGTGGTTACGGCTGGCGCTATCGCCGTACTGCTATTTGCCTCGATCCTGCGCCCCTTCAAAGCCGCCATCGCACATGTTGATGCCAATTGATCGCCGTTCAAACGTGAGCCTTCGACGTTTCCTACATAACGCCATGTTACGACATAGCGCCAGGCCGTCCGACCACCGCAAACAATGCTCGCAAGATGAAAGAACTCACAACCAAGGCCTTTCAGGCCATCGCGGCGGCGAATGCAAGATTATAATTGGCGCTGCACTGCCCCCATCGCCAGCTATTTAAGCATTTGGCGCGCGTATATCGACGCGCTGCTCGATTGATAGCGAAAAGTATCAATGAGAGAGCAAGTCCCAGTTGTCGCAGGGACGAAGCTCCAACGAGACTTGTAATTGGTATTAAAAGCCAAGTTGGATCACGTGCTTAATCAGCAGGATCCAGCTGACGCATGCCACGGTTCCCAAGAGCAATATGCAAGGCAATCGAGGCATAATGATATTGATTTCGCAGGAAGGCAGATGCTTTCCAAACGCGATCTTAAAGGTTCGATTGGGGTATACCAATGACGATGCCGTCCAAAGGCAAATCAATCATGATCTGGCAGCTTAGCCGGCTGTTGGGCCGAAAGTCCTCGACCATTTCCAGCAGCTCGCTCTCAGCGAAATCAGCCGGCACGAGCCTGTCGATCCAGTCATCCTCGGCATGGACATGACAGGTCGCACAGGTCATCGCACCGCCGCATTCAGCCTCGATGCCAGCCAGTCCGTTCTCGACGGCAACACACATTACGCTGTTGCCCGCGAGGGCATCGACTGTCCGCACTTCACCGTCCGGATAACGAAATTTCACTTGCGGCACTTCACGTCTCTTTCAAATTTCAAGCCGCCAGCGAGCGCTTCTGGGTAAAGCGTACGGGCAGCTTCGTAAGTGAGCTGGTGTTGTCGGATTCCAGCCAAGAAATTCCACCCGCCAGTTCCAGGTCGGGCATGTGCTGGACGACCGCCGACAGCATGAGCTGCATTTCCATGCGAGTGAGATGACGACCAAGACAATTATGGGTTCCGATGCTGAAGCCCAGATGGGGGTTGGGAGAACGCGTGATGTCCAGCTTGTTCGGGTTCTCGAAAATGGTTTCGTCGCGATTAGCCGAAGCCAGCCACGGCACCACCCAATCGCCCTTGCGGATGAGCTTGCCGTGCAACTCATAGTCTCGGGTGGCGACCCTGAACTTATGCTTCGATGGGCTTACCCAGCGCACGACTTCTTCCGCCGCTTGCGGGGCAAGCGACGGATCCGAGCGCAGCCGGGCGGCTTGCTCAGGATTTTGGATGAGCCCAAGAAAGCCTACGGACAAAGCACCGCGCGTGGTTTCTAAACCGGCCACGACCAGAGAAAAACACCACCAGCCGACGTCGCGTTCGCTCATGCGTTCGCCATTGGCCAACACCATATTGCTGACTAGGCTGGTAAAATCGTCAGCGGGCTTGGCGCGCCGCTGCATGGCGAGATCGAACATATAGTCGAACAGCGCCTTGACCATCGTGTGCTGGGTTTTCACCCTGTCTCCGTCGATCTGATTCTCCGGATCCTGCGCACCCATGAAGGCGGTGCAGTAATACCGTACCTTGTCCCAGTCTTCGCGTGGGACACCCATCATCTCACACACGACTAGGGCTGGCAGCGGGCCAGCAATGTCATCGACCAAGTCGCACTCCCCCCTCGGCAATACCTCCGAGAGGAGCTGGTCGACAATGCTCTGCACCGCAGTGCGCAGGCGGGCGATGGCCGGTACCGAGAAATGCTTGTTGAAGGGTTGCCGCAGAAGCAGGTGGCGCGGCGGATCGAGGAAGGTCGCAATGCCATCGAAACCCAACACCTCGCGTTGCTCCGGCGTCGGCTCTTCCGCCGTCAGCGGCATGATACCGCCATATTCGGAACTGAAGGCGTGGGGGTCTTCGAGTACCGTTACGCAATCGGCGTAGCGGGTGATCGACCAGAAGGGCTTAACCCCGTTGCAGCCGTTCGTCCAGTGAACCGGGTCCTCGGCGCGCAGGCGGCGGAAGTCTTCGTAGAACTTGCCCGTCGTGAAATATGAAGAGGTTGTCAGGTTATCGTCCAGCTCTCGCCACTGCGTCATCGCGCACTCTCCCTCTTGATGGGTCTCGGGGGTCACCCCAGCTACGCTGAGAATAATGCCAAATACGCCTATTAGTGTCAAGTTGTCACAATATGTCTAATTTCTGGATTATACGTCTTGAAAGACGTCCATTTGACGCCCGATTGAGCCATCGATCCAGGATCAGGCATGAAGGCGGTGGATCAGAAAAACCTTCTGTCTTGTGATACTTCCCTGCCGCGACCATAGCTTGTACTCGTAGCGCTGCTTGTGACCGGAGATAGCAGCGTCGAGCGCAATCACGCCGGCGAGGCCCTTCGCATGAAAAATCGCCGGTGAAGGTACCGCTTCGCAGGCATGTCGGCGGTCGTCTGTTCTCCGCCACGATCGGCGAGACCATGTCACCGCCACCAATATGGAGGGGCATCATCTCGAACAGCGCCATGAATTTCTTCATCGCCCGTGTCCTATCGACTGGTTGGCAGCGCATTGGCGCGTCGTGCAATCACCGTGCCTCGCCCGCATGATCGAAGTGCCATCACGCCTCCGCCGGTCTCGAAACGAGCGCTGCCTCTCGTACAGCCCGTCACTGTCGCGTGCGAAAACGGAAGCCGCTGGGAGTCTCACCTTGAAGCTTGCGAAATGCGGAGGAGAAGGTGCTAGATACGGCGAAGCCCAGCCGGAAGCTGATTTCCTTTAGGGGAAGATCGGTCTCCGATAACAGCGCCTTGGCTTTGGTGAGCCGAACACTTTCGACATAATCGTGGATGGTGTGACCGGTCGAATTCTTGAAAGCTCTACGCAGGTGAGCGGGGCTAACATTGCAAGTCGCGGCGATCTCGTCGATCGTCGGACAACGCTGAATAGTCGCTTCGATGAATTCCACCACACGGTTAAGGTGCGACGGCTGCAGCTTGCCATCGCGGGTGCGTGCTCGCAGTTGCTCCCCCGGCTGGCCGAAATGGCGTGAGATCTCGACCGCCACTGCTGAAGCAAGCGATTCGATCAGCAAAGTGCTTGCTAGCCCAGGCGCCGCCACCTCGTTGCCCATCCATTGAATAGCTTGGTCGATACGACTGTTCCGGACGTCGCAGCAGCGTGTGAGGTCGCCCTTATCCCACTCACCAGGTATGTTCGCCATGGCGGAAAACCAGTCGCGGTCGAAGCGGCATGTAACCGTCTGAACATACTCGTCGTTCGCCGCTGCGCTCGTGCTGAAGGGCACATGTGCGGGAAAGAACATAAGTTGGCCGAAAGGCCGTTCCGAATTGTCCACCAAAGCAGACACGCCGAGCTGCGTTGGGTTGCTTCGGCGGCGTAGTAGATGATGCGGCTCGACCTCGACGATCTCCGCGCCCCGATGCCAACGATAATCGACGATTTGGACGCAAACGCCGGGAAGATCGATCCGGGAATTGATTTTGTCTTGCAACGACATATCCCTCCCTCCGCCCGGCCCAAATACCGGGGACTGTCTTATCGACAGCCCTTGGCATTGATACGCGAAAGGGACGTCTGCTGCGCCCTACCCGCCCTAGAGTGATACACAGCATTAGATCTGCGGCGTCATGTATACCACACTATGCCTTTAGGTAATCAGGCGTTCCCTTCGTGACAATCTCGCTTCCACAAACTGTTCTCAGAGCGAACATATGCCATACATTCATCAATGCTCGTTCAGCGCTCTCCCAGACCCTATGTAAAGATGCCGTGAAGCAGCTCGCTGAATTGTTCATTTAGCGGTAAATATTCGATCTTTCACACGTCGAAGCTTCATATGGGCTCCCGATCCCGGCAGACGGCGGTTCCCCCACGATCTGACCCGGTGTTCAGCGACGGCAATGTGCAAATGCCCTTTGTGCTAGTATGCTCGTTCGGGTCGACACGATGTGCATCATAGGGTGATCCGGAAGGGTGTCTACCCACAGCCTCCCGGATCAAGCTGGCGACGACCGCCCAGTGATCGCGGCCGACATCGAAGCCCAAGAGATAGGGCATATTGCGTTTCAAAAGCCAATGGATGGATGCTGAGTCCGACGAAATTGCTACCGGGTTCGATGCGGCCGGCATCCAGGAAACGGGTGCCCTTCTCCTTACGGTGAGGGCGCAGCCGATGTTTTGGGCGAACGTGATCTTGTGGCTGATCCGTCAGAGTGTGGCGTCGAGAAATCTGTGCGGGTTCTCGACGACGGGGCAGATCTCACAATGCTGCGCCGTCCGACGTTCCTCGGGCGACAGATTGCAAAGCTCGGGATCAATTCAGTAGAGCTTGGCAGTGCGCCCCGGCCCTTCGGTGACGGACCGCAACATCGTGAGTATCCGCTCGTCAGCAATATGCGCGGAAAACACCGAGCATGTATTGCCGTACGGGGGGGGGCGGACGGATGGCTATATCCGTTTCGCCCCCCGTTTCGGTTCGAAATCAGAACTTGTACGCGACGGTGCCTCCAAATGTGGCTGGCTGGCCCGGGTAGCGCACGATCACGTCCGTGACGCGGACGATGTTAGAGACATAGAATTTATTAAAAATATTCTTGCCCCAGATGTAGGCGCGCCACTTGCCATCGTGCGCCTGAACGCCAAGTTGACCATCCACCGACGTGTAGGAGGGAATCTCGAATACCTTCAGGCCCGCCTGCTCGACCGCCGTCTGATTCGGCGGGACGAAGGCCGAGGAGGTCTTGCCGCGATAGGCGACGTTGGCGCCGACGAATGCGTCAAATGTTGAGGAAATGGGCATAGTGTAGTTCAGGTCGCCATTCAGGCTCCACTTAGGCGCGAAATTGAAAGGGGAGCCTGAGAAGTCGCGCAGCACGCTATTGGTCTGGAGAACGGTCTGCCCGGTATATTTCAAGACCTTGCTCTTGATGTACGTGGCGCTGCCCGAAAGCGTCAGCCCGGAAACCGGTCGCAAAATGAGCGACCCCTCTGCACCTTGCAATCTCGATTTGGGGATTGTGTCTTGTCCGCCGATATTTCCGAATGGCGGTCCAACGAAAATCCGCGCGCGCACCTGTTTATCAACGTAATCGTATCGGAACACAGCGCCTTCGATACGCAGCCAGCGACCAATGCCCGCGCGACCGCCAAGTTCGTAAGAGGTCAGCTTCTCCTGAACCACCGGGTTATAAGCTACTGAATCGACGGTGTTCAACGATGAGAAATTGCCTGCCTTGAAGCCGCGGCTCACGCGCGCATAAATTAGCGAACTTTCGGTCGGTTTGTAGCTCAGATTGACGTTCCAGGGAACATTATCCTGCTCGAGCTTCCGATTGGCAAATCCCAGCGTGTAGAAGGGAAGATTGGCGGTATCCTGTGCTTGCGCGGCAGCGCTCGCGGGGCTCGATTGAAAGTAGAAACTAAAGCATTCTCCAGCCTGGATTGGGCGGGCCGGAGCCCGGCCGGAGCCGCTACGGAAAAAGTTGAACAATGCCGTATAGGCAAGGCCGGACGCATCGTCGAGCGCCGCCCCGCAGCCTCGGAACTTGCGCGTGTCCTGGCTTAGCCGGATGCCACCGCTCAGTGTGAACTGGGGCGTGATGTCGATATCGACGTTGGTAAACACACCCCAGTTTTTGATGCTCTGACGAGCGAGTATCCGCGCGCCTGATGATGCCAGGCCGCCGAACAGATTTTGTATTTGCGAAGAATTGCGGAGAAACTGGCTGACTTCATCATTGGTTTTGTCTTTCCCGTAATTGGTACCGAAGACCCAATGAACTGGACCGAAATCGGCCGCCAGACGGACCTCTTGCTGAAACGATTTAATCGAGCCTACCTGGACATTCCGGAGAGTCTCCGAAATGGCGGTGCCGTCATTCTCGGAGTTCTGATAACGGTCAAGGTGGGCGTACGACGTAAGGGACGTCAGAGTGACCTCGTCGCTCAAATCATATGCAAGTCTTCCTGACAGCTGCCAGAACTTATCGTTTCGACGAAGATTCTGACCCTGGTCCCAGTCTGCAAGGCGGGAGTTGTTCGGCGCAATTAGCCCAGGATTCGTGACGACCGGCTGAACCGCAGGGCTGGAATTTGTGATCCGGGTGCCAGTCAGCGCATTGATCGGGCAACTTGGCAGCGCCGCGACCGTCCCTGCCGTCTTGCAGCTCAACGGATTGCCGTCGGTTACCACCAGATTACGATCGACGTTGAAACTGTTGCCCGGATATGCCGCGACGAACTGCGGCACGACGGTGTCGGATTTGTCTACCCAGCTGTTGGCGTTAAAGGTAGCCGTTAGACGATCCGTTGGCTGCCAATCGACGATTGCACGACCGGTGAAGCGCCTGATCTTGCCGATCCCGTCGTCACGCGACTGACTCTCCTGCCAATTGCCGCCGGTTTCGTACCGCGCAGCGACCCGCGCCTTGAGCGTGTCAGTCAGCGGACCACTGACGAAGCCCTCGACTGTACCGCGGTCGAACCGGCCGAAAGTGCCGGTAATGCCGGCTTCGAAACTATTTGTTGGCTTATTTGCGATGTAATTGATCGCACCCGCCGTCGAGTTCTGTCCGTAAAGGGTGCCCTGTGGTCCTTTAAGAACTTCCAATCGTTGCAGATCGAGTGCAACGCCCTGCGTCATTACCGGATATACCAGCGGAATCTCATCGACATATATCGCGACAGAGCTGTTCGAACCGATCGACGGTTCGTTCACACCGACGCCGCGCAATGTGTATATTGGTGTCGAGAAGCCGCTATCGCTGACTGAAAGCCCAGGGACGAGCTTACTCAGATCATCCACCGACGCCACATTGCGCGTAGCCAACGCGGCGCCGCTGACCGACGCAATTGAGAGGGGAACGTCGGAGAGCGCCTGCTCGCGGCGCTGCGCCGTGACGACGATTTCATCTGGATCTTTGTTCGTCGCAGCCTTATTTGTGACCGGCGCTGGCGCAGTTTGCGCCTCCGCTGCGGATGCGATGGCAGACATCGCCACTCCGGTAAGTAACATCGCTGCCGAGATTTTCAGCGTCATAAACCCTCCCCTTTTTTAATCTCGCCCATCCTGTCATTTGCTACGCACTGGATTTTCCTCGAACATTGCAGCAGACGAGCATTGCGAAGACGCCGATCTGGCTTGTTCGCATTTGGCGACACCTTCGAAACAGTAATCCTAATCGGACCGATCGGCTTTGCCAGCGACAACGCTTTCGAATTATGGGCGAGAGTTTTCGGAAGCGTGCGTCGAGATCGCACGATTTCTTACAGTTTGATGAAAGCACCAACGCGGGGCTCCTTCGCGGTTGCTTTCAAAGATATCTCGAGGTCAGATCGACGGGTCTTCGCATTCAACTGGGCGCTGTCGTCGCGGACGCATAGCTCGCCGCGAGCCTGGGAAGAAAGACTTAGGGACTTGGCTTTAGTAGCCGATGGCCCACCGCTTGCTCACGAGCGGTAAGGGATGCCCGGATTTTTACAGCGTTCGACGCGAAGAGATTTGATGGCTGGATCTGCGCTGAGGCGACCATTGAATGGCTCTCCCTTCTCCGCCTCAACATCTTTGGCGTCGGCTGTGCAATTAGCAGGAACAGGTTGAAGTCAAGTTCGCGCATACACCATCCGCTGCCCCTTTTCGGCGGCGCGAACGATTGTTTCCAGCAACTCATGACGATGGACGCCGTGGTCGAAGTCGGTGTCGCACTTGCTACCGGTCACAAGCGCTTCGGCAAAGTGCCTAAACATGTGCGCGGCATCGATTGATGGACCAGGCGGCGTTTCGTCTGGCACCAGTCGGTATCGCGCTGGAACGGCCATGGGCTGCGTTGGCTTTCCAAGCGCCGACGTACCGAACATCTCGAAATCGAACGGCACTCCCGGGTGGCGTTCACGATAGTCTATGTCGCTGCTCGCCGTGATAATGATGGCCCCGGAAGAACCGCTGATTTCCAAGAAAAAAGGTTGGTAGGTCGGGCTGTTCTGCTTAAGCAGAACCGAGACGACAGCATTGTCGGCAAGCCGCCCCTGCACCAGGATATGATCCTTGTCCGTCAGCGGGACAACCTCGCCCGTGGTCAGGCGGACATGATCCATCTCAGTTTCCATATAGGATTGGACGTCGGTCAATTCGCCGACATAGGCGGCAAGCGTGTCGAACCCGTGCCCGCCCATGATGCGCAGACCCGCTTTCGCTGACTCGATGAAATCGCGATACTCGGGCGTGAGAGCCATCTGCGCCATCTGGTCGTTCGATCGGCCGAAAGTGACCGCGTAAAGCTTGCCGATAAAACCCTCAGCTATCAGGTCGCGCACGTAGCGGACGATCGGCGCGTAGCGCGTCTGCAGCCCCACGAGTGTACGCACCCCCTTGGCCCGAGCGAAATCGCGCATCTCGAGCGCTTGATCGATGTTCGTCCCGAATGGCCACTCGCAGAATACATGCTTGCCTGCCTCGATTGCCCGCATGATCAGCGCATGGTGGTCAATCGAACTGGTACTGACACAGATCATGTCCAGATCGGGCTGGCGCACCATTTCCAGATAATCGCCGTATGCGCGTGGAATCCCATGGGCAACGGCCGCCGCGTCCGCGTTGGCCTGATTACGGGAGGCGACCGCGACCAGCTCATATTCGGGCAGCGATTTTAGAGCGGGTACATGCGCGGTCGAACCCCAGGCGAATTTGTTCGCGCTCGCCCCTATGATCCCAACCCTAATCCGACGAGAAGACAACATAACTCACTACCTCGAAACCAATCCAATAGAACTAGCAAATGATTAGCGAATCGACGTCTCCGCAAGACGTGCAGCCGAGGATGTGATTGCGCCAACAAACTCAAACGGGTTTACATATTTAGATGCAGGCTATCGAATTTTTAACAAAGTGAGCCTGTATTAGTTCGTCTCGATTAGAAACCGCCTGTCGTGTACGGCCCGGCAATCCATGACTGATGCAAAATATGCCTATCCGTGTCAAGTCGCCAAAACATGGCAGATTGTCGCTATTTGGTTTGTGGTTAGGATCGAGCGCGTCAACCTAACTCGGGATCCAAACCGAAGGCGATGCCGGTGGTTTACAGCGTCCAGAAGGAGGACCCAGAGGCCTCCAACCAGTACACTTTTGGTCGGGGTCAGATTCGCCGCGTTTCCATTGACCTATCAATTCAGGATAGGACCAACGCGGCAAGCTTGCTCATTGGGGCGGGAAGACCCTATGCACCAAACCCATTCACAATCTGGCGTTCGTGCTAAAGAACCGGTGAAGGGGCGTAGTGTGGTGGGTATCGAACACGGAAATGTCTCGGGCGGAATTAGAGATCGTCGGCGTGCCGACCTGATTGCCGAAATACACCGCATCGCGCTGCGCAAGTTCAACGAGCAGGGCTATGACCATATGGCTCTGAAGGATATCTGCGAAGAGGCTGGGATTTCGCTTCGCACCCTCTTCCGTCACTTCAAGGGCAAAGACGCAATCCTCGCCCACGGCATCGAGGCTATCGAACGCCGAATCTGGGAAAGAATGTCCGAACGGCCCCGTAGCGAGCCACTAATGAATGCGTATCGTTACGCAATTGATGAAATGCTGACCGAAATGTCAGCGAGGCCGGATCACGCGCGCCTTGTCCAGCGGCTACTTCAGGAAGTTCCCGCGATACGGGGCCAGTATCTCGTACCGTCAATCGAACATCGGATCGACGCCATAGATGAAGAGCTCGCCCACCGTCTTGGCCGCACGACCGGCGACGGGCAGGTACGACTGTTACGCACGATCCTCGTCATAGCCGTCGTACAGGCGATAACCGAGTGGACCAGCGACGGCGTAGCGAACGACCTGCACCGGCTAGCGCATGGATATCTCGATCTTCTGCAGCCGGTCATCGATCGGGTTCGCGCCGAGTAACGATAAAAGTGTTTGCCAATGTCAACGCATTCGTCTGCCACACTCGGGTCAAGCGTCGCCATCTGCTTGGATTACGAGGCGCGCGCGCATAGGCGATCCGCTCGGGTACTCGCCCCGGTTCAGCGTCACCCCATAGAAAAGCGCAATGCGCATACAGTATGGTTCAGCGATGGCCAGGAAATCCACTGCGAAACGAGACAGGCTTCAATAGGCTGAACGAGGAATGCCAAGATAGCGCTAAAGCCCCATGTCATATACTCCGGCGCTATATCCGCCATCGACGCAGATTGTCTGCCCGGTGGTATAACCTGAACGAATGTCTGCCAGATAAAGCGCTGCATTTGCGATCTCATCGCCATTGCCTACACGCCCCGCGGCCGTCTTGTCTTCGAACATTTTCTGCATCTTAGGGTTTTGTAGTATCGCGCGCGTCATATCGGTTCGGATGGTGCCGGGATGCAGGACGTTCGCGGTGATGCCGTAACGCCCGAGTTCCACCGCGAGGCTCAGTGTAAGACCCGTCAACGCGTGCTTGCTTGCGTTATATGCGCCCCTACTCGGCTGGGTGAGGCGTACGCTCACTGAACCGATATTGATGATCCTTCCGGCTGGTGAGCGCCTCAAAGCCGGTATTGCCTGCGTACATAACGCCATCGGACCCGCTACATTAACGGCGAAGGTTCGGTCCCAATGGGCGTGGTCGATGCCCTCCAAGGCCATGATCTCAAACAGGCCAGCCGCATTGACGACGATGTCGACGCCGCCCAACTGTGTTTCCGCTGCCTCAACGATCTGCTTGGCAGAGCCTGACGTGCCCATGTCTGCAGCCAGCGTCGAAATGCTGTTACGGCTGTCGAAAGCGGTCTGAAGCTTTGATAGATCACGGGATACCGCAAGGACGCGCGCGCCTTCATCGGCGAAAAGCGTTGCGATTGCCTGACCAATGCCGCGCGAAGCACCGGTGACGATCGCTCTGCGTCCGGCAAGGCGAGCCGACGCGGTCATTGTGATTGCTCGTGTTCAACCGAACAGACCAGTATCCGTTTGCAATCGAGGAATTTCCCCTCGTCGACCGAAATCTGCTGTGCAACTTCAGGAAGTTGGAACGATGCAAACCAGATTTCACAAGCAGCACGGTCCTCGAAGACCATCTCGGTGACGACGTCGAAAGCGATAAGGCTCTCGTCCCGTTTGAACGGCTCGTCGAGGTTCACATAGTTGCGACTGTAGCTTGCCATCTTAGGCGTTAGAGCTTCCACCAGCGGCGCGTGGTTCCCCTCATAATATTCCCGGAAAGCCTCACGGCTCATACCTGATTTTCGCGTCAGAAACGCCATAACCTTATACATAATCGGCCTCTCCGGACGGCATCTTAGCGGGGCGTCCCATCTCACGTCCCCACGCCTGGCGCTGGAGACAATTTTATCGCAGTTTCCCGAGTTACCCGTCCTTCGCAAGGGTTTTAGTTTAGTTGATCCGTCCAAAGCTTAGCAAATCTGCTCGCTATGGAATGATATCATCTGGACAGATCTTGGAGGCCATTCGTCGAGGCCGAGCAGTTCGTCGACCAACCGTTCTACGTCCCGGCGCATTCTGCCCAGGCTACCGGAGCGCGCATTCGCAGGTCATTGGCTTCGCCTGCCCATTGAGCGCCAAGACGCCCTTGCGGAATTTGTATCGCAATCAACAGCCTCAATAAGCTCGTTATCACCGTGGTCCTGCAGATTGGGCGCGGGCTGGTCCCTCGAAAAATCTAAGCGATTCGACTGAATCTCCCCAGCCAGACCGAATAAGGTCGAGACTACGACATCACGCCCACCGCCGGCAGCAGCTTGAAGATTCCTTATGGTGGCCTTGGCTCTGGCCACCAAACTCGTTTCCCTAAGCGGGTCCTGTGTTACAAGAGCGGCAAAGAGGTGCATCGTGTCGCGAATTGAATACGGACAAGTCGCTGGCGGGATCCGAGATCGTCGGCGGACCGATCTGATCACCGAAATACACCGCATCGCGCTGCGCAGGTTCAGCGAGCAGGGATATAACGAAATGTCCCTAAAGGACATCTGCGAGGAGGCCGGAATTTCGCTTCGCACCCTCTTCCGCCACTTCAAGGGGAAGGACGCGATCCTCGCGCATGGGATCGAAGCCATCGAACGCCGGATCGGCAAAAGAATAGCCGAACGCCATTGCAACGAACCACTATTGGACACTTATCGTTATGCGATAGACGAAATGTTAACAGACATGTCGATGAGTCCTGAGCACGCCCGCCTGACCCAGCGACTGCTGGAGGAAGTTCCCGCGATCCGGGGCCAATACCTCGTTCCTTCGGCCAAGCATCGCACCGATACTGTGGATGAGGAACTCGCCCGCCGCCTCGGCCGCCCGACCGGCAACGGCCAGATTCGACTGCTGCGCGCGATCCTCGTGATCGCCGTCGTTCAGGCAATTACCGAATGGAGCAGCGAAGGAGCGACCAAGGACTTGCGCCAGTTGGCGCGAGATTATCTCGATTTGCTCCAACCCGCCATCGATCGAATCCGCTCTCAGCCCGCACGCTGAACGAACCGAGTTTATCCGCCGTGCTGCTGCGCGTTGGATGTGCAATGCCCAAGGCAACCCGGGTGACCGGTGCTTCTCTATTGTCCTTCTGCGGCCTCGCCATCCGCCAGAAGACCGCACGTCCCATAACTCTGCGCGACCGCATCGAATATCGAAATATCGCCTCTGCTCCGTGCGATCAGTTGCGCGCCGGAAAGTGCGGCATAAATGGCCAACGCGCGCGATCGAGCATTTTCTTGGGACACCGCTCGTGAGGCAGAGATCATCCCTGCCACCCAGGAAACATTGTCTTCTACGAAACCTTCGATCTCGTCTTTGACGGGATCTGGCAATTCATCATACTCTGCACCCAGGAGACCGCAGAGGCACATGCGATTACCGTTTTCCAGCGTCTGCCTGAACCCGCTTACATACGCATTCAAACAGGCCGCAAGGTCCGGCAAATGATCGCTTATCGTTCTAAATCCGTCGCGCACATATTCGCGGTATCGACGAACCAATGCCGCTCCGAGGTCAGCCTTGGAAGGAAAATGATAATGAATGCTGGCGCTCTTGATCCCCACGACCTTGGCCAGTTCTCGGAAACTCAAGCCGTTATAGCCACGTGCCTGGACGATCGGCATCGCCGCCGCCAAAATCGTGTCCCTTGTGTCAGCCATGCTTAAATCGGTCCCTTCAAGATCGCGCTATAGCCGTTGACATCGGATACGGGAAGTCATACGCCACCACTACCTGCCGACAGGTAGGGAGTCGTGAAACGCCTTCGTCAAACAGACCGGATCGGTCGCGTTAAAAGACGGCGCTAGCGTATCTCGACTGGGAATCAGCAAAAATGCTGATCTGCGAAAGGGAGAGGAAATCATGAGGGGACGGGCTTGTGGTCTTTTGCTGGCTGGTGCTTCGGTGCTGGCCGTTCTCGGTTCACAACCGGCGTTTGCACAAACCGCGGCGCCGACGGGCGATAGTGCGGGCCAGGCAGATGCCACCCAATTGGAAGATATAGTCGTCACTGCACAGAAACGATCGGAGAACCTTCAGTCCGTGCCCGTTTCGGTGACCGCATTTACAGCCGGCTCGCTCGAGACACGCGGCGTGAGGTCGCTACTAGACGTCGCGGGCCTGGCTCCCAGCCTATCGCTTCCCGTACAGAATGGTGTGGTTCTGCCCTTTCTCCGTGGAATCGGAAATTCGGCCAACAATCCCGGTAATGAAGGCAGCGTCGCGGTGTACGTCGACGGTGTCTATTTTACACGACTATCCTCCGGCTTCTTCTCTCTCAGCAACATCGAGCGGGTCGAAGTCCTGAAAGGCCCGCAAGGTACGCTCTTCGGCCGCAATGCCAGCGGAGGGGTCATCCAGATCATCACGCAGGATCCCTCTCAGGAATTCAGCGGCAAGGCACATCTCGGATACGGCGCCTTCGACACGCTGACCGGCGACCTGTACATGACCGCCGGTCTTGGCGATGGTGCGGCGATCGACCTTTCGCTCGCCGGGCGCAGGCAGGGTGATGGCTACGGTGTCAATCGCGCGACCGGCAACCGCGCCGCCTACCACGACGAATTCACCGTCCGCAGCAAGCTGCTGATCGAGCCGACCGATCGGACTAAGATTACCCTTAGTGGCTTCTATGCCTATTCCAACTCCTCTGCACAGGGCAGTTTCGTACCGGGCACGTCACAGGGCTTCCAGTCGGCGCCGTTCGATCGAGCAACACCCAACCGCTTTTATGACTTGAACACCGATATCGATCCTTATTCGCACCAGCAATCTTGGGGCGGCTCGATCAAGGTGCGGCAGGATCTCGGTTTCGCAGAATTCAGCAGTATCTCAGCATATCTGCACGACAAAGAGGATCTGCGGTTTGACTTGGACAATGGACCGAGGCCGGATGGTTACGGGCGGTTCCCGGTCAGCATCGATCAGTATACGCAGGAGTTTCAGCTAGCCAATTCTACACCCGGCGGAGTCCAGTGGATTTTGGGTCTGTTCTATTACGATACCACGACCAAGATCGATGCCTTGAATTTTCAGGGACAGCAATTTTTTCCCGGTGACGTTATCGGCGACGGCAACCTGAACGAGCTTAGGCTGGGTGCGCAGCAATCTGCGAAGTCCTATGCAGGCTATGCTCAGGCCAGCGTCGAAGTCTTACCCAAGGTCAAACTGACGGGCGGTCTCCGCTATACCAAGGACGATCTTAAGGGGACCGGATCGACGACGATCACGTTGGGCAATGTTCAGGTACTGTCGAGCCCGAGTACGCCCGGCAAGTATGACAATGACAGGCTCACGTTCCGAGCAGCGGTTGATTATCAATTTACAGACGACGCGATGATCTTCGGGTCTTTCAGTCGCGGGTACAAGTCGGGTGTATTCAACCTGCTCGGTTTCGATCCCAACGCCACAAAGGCAGAAGTTGTCGATGCATATGAAGTCGGTATCAAAAGCGAACTATTTGATCGCCGTGTGCGCTTCAACATTTCGGCATTCTGGTACGACATCACGAACCCTCAGGTGCAGTTGCTCATTGGGAACGTAACTGTTCTGGCAAATGCGCAGAGGGCGCGCACCCGGGGGATCGAGTTCGACGGCTTGGTGCGCGTTACGCAGGGCCTGACGATCGACTTTGGCGCGACGGTGCTCGACTCGACCTATCGCCGCTATTTCGGCGCGCCCGACGGTCCAATCAATCCCCTCCCCCTTTGGCTCGGTCAGCCCGCTGCGTAGCATCGACGCATCCGGTAATCGGACACCATATGGTGCCAAGTTGACCGGACATGTCGGGGCGCAATACAGCGCCTCCACGTCTATCGGGCAGGTGACCGCGTCAGCCGATTACAATTATAGCAGCGGCATTTATTTCGAGCCGAACAACTTTCTGCGGCAGCCAGCCTATCACATGGTGAATGCCCAGCTGACACTGAAACCGAATGACACTTTCAGTGTATCGATCTGGAGCCGCAATATCGCCAACGAAAAGATCCTCACGTACGCCGGCACGCAGGTCGGTGCCACGGGATATCCATATCTACCGGCCGCGCCCAGGACATGGGGCTTCACCGCCGGGGTCAATTTCTAGGAGTGTATGATGAGGATTTATGACCGTGAAGGCGCGCCCCACCCCGCCCGGGTTCGCATAGTGCTGGCCGAGAAGGGGCTTACGGACAAGGTCGAGTTCATCAGTGTCGATCTCATATCCGCCGAGCAGAAGCAACCGAGCTTTCTGGCCAAGAACCCGATCGGGAAAATCCCGTTGCTGGAACTGGACGACGGCACCATTATCTCGGAATGTACCGCCATCACTGAGTATCTCGATACCCTAGATGGCAATCCGACCCTCACGGGCCGAACGCCGCGGGAAAAGGGGCTCATCCATATGATGCAGCGTCGTGCCGAGGCAATGGTGATCGACGCGGTGGATGATTATTTCCACTATGGTACCCCCGGCCTCGGCCCGGCGCTGCGACCATGGCGGGCGCCCGACTGGATCGGCGCCAAGCAATGGGGGAACGGCGCGGTGCCTTCGCCGTCGCTAACCTGCCCTATTTCGATGCGCTGCTGGCGCGCCAGCCGTTTCTTGCAGGAACGACTTTCACCATGCCGGACATCACCCTATTTGCAGGGCTGATGTTCGCGGAGCTGGTCGGTCTGCCCATCGACATAAAGCTTGTGGCGCTGCACGCTTGGCGGGACAAGGTGGGCGATCTGCCTGCCGTGAAGGAGCGGAGCGGACAAACGCCCCGCGCCGAAGACATTGCGCGCCAAACTTGAATTGGTTTGGTTGGCTGAAATAATGATCGGCGATTTGATGTTGCTTATCGAGTCGCTCATCGAGCTGGTCTTCGGAACTGCAATTGTGATGGGCTGAATTTGACCATCGGGCGAATGCGGATTTTGATCGCAAGAATACAGATATGCGCAGCTCTCTTCGCGCCCGGATATTGAACCCAACTTTAGGGGCACTTGGGCTCGGTCGGGGACATTGGGTGCAGCGATATGAAGGAGCGAGTTTGGCTATGGCAGAGTACCTCGCCGCCGAAGTACGAGCGGCTAAGGTCGGACCAGATCATTGCGGGTCAGTTGGGCGGTTGGTTCCAACCAGCCGCTCTTCAGAACCTCACTAAGCGACTAGCGGGTATCATCGCTCGCGGCCGTTGCGTCGTTCGCCCAAGCAATCGCTAGGGTTCAGACGCTTCAGAGCCAGAAGGCAACGGCCGTCGCCAAGGCTCACGGTCGAGAGGAAATTTCTAGCCAGCTTGTCGTAATGGGAGGCGATGCGGCGGAAGTCCCTCAGGCGGCAGAACATTGCTTCGACCCGCCAACGGTGCTTGTAGCGGCGTTCGTCATTATGGATTGGGCGCTAGCGGTTCCGTCGACCTGGGATCACTGGGATCGTTCCCTGCTCACGCAGTGCAGCCCTGATGCAGATGGCATCGTAACCGCGGTCCGCGATCACCCGCTTCATTCCCGCTGTTTCGCCGATCAGCAGGTCCGCGCCCTTCACATCCCAGGTGTTGCCCGGCGTCAGGACAAGACGGAGTGGTCGCCCGATGACGTGGACAAGGACGTGGATTTTCGTAGTGCTTCCGCCACGCGAGATGCCAATGGCATTGACTCGCGCCGCCTTTTGCGCCACCGGCGCTGCGGTCGGCCTGGATGTAGCTGCTGCCGATCTGACCGGTTTCGGCGATCCAGCCTTCCTCGGTCAACGTCGCCAGGATGCAGGTCCAGATGCCCCGGCGGCTCCATCGGTTCCAGCGGTTGTAAACAGTCGTCGCCGGCCCAAATTAGGAAGGGCAATCTGCCCATCGCCCACCGCGATTTAGCATGTGAATGATGCCAGAGATGACCCGCCGGTCATCAACCCGCCGTGCCCCGGGCTGGTTCTTCGGCAGATGAGGCTCGATTGCTGCCCATGCTTGATCCGAAAGCCAGAACAAAGAACGCGACATGCCCGGCAGCCTCATGCTCAGTGGAGACTCATTGGATCAATGCGCGCACAGAATTTCAAGAGGTTGATTGAGTTTGGACCCTAGCGATCAACAGATTCGTACAAACGGAAGATTGCAGGACCAACACGCTCGGTAAGACGCATGGCTACGTCGGAAGCATAACGTCGCTGACGACTTGCACGCGGGCTATGATAAACACCAACTGCGCGCCAATAATCCCGCGTTAGTCTAAGGGCCGACAAGAAAATCCAGCGCGCAGCTTCCGCGTTGAAGCAAGGGTTGTCTCGAAGCCAAATGCGGACCTGAGCGGGTGGCCGGTGCAGCAAATAGGCAAGCTTTGGAACCCACCAACTGTTGATCTGGAACGGGCCGAGGTCGTGGCTTCCATCGCTGTTTTGAATTTCAGCGCCAAGCCACCCCCCTTCCTGATCTCGAAAGCCCCAGAGGGTCTTCTCGAGCCAAACTTGCCCTGGCGCCGCTTGATGGATGCAGCGAGCGACCGCCACCTCGTTGCGGGCCACGGGGCGAGAAGGTAAGGCAAAGCCTACGTCCGGCCACGCCATCAAAAGACAGATGCCGATCAAGGCAGGTCTATGGCTAGCGATCAATAGCATTGCGGTCCTCCCTCAATCGCTCGTCGCGCTCCCGCCCGTCGGGGTGCGATAATTGCTGATCGCGTCCGGCCATCAACGACCGAATATGTCGCTCCAGACGTTCCGCCCCTAGGCGCGCCGCGCCGCATCTTTCTCCGCGCCCTGCGCGTCGCGCGCGTCGCCCACCACTGGATATCTCCGAGCGCCTGTCCGACGCCGCCCTGTTCGAGAGCTATTCCGCTCATGTCTGCGCACGGACCGGCTATGACACCGGGAAGCCGGATCAACTCGCCCGTTGCCGGTCGAACCTTGCCGAGATGGGTGACATGATGCTGGGAACGCCCCTCACCGCCCAGGCCTTCCTCACCAACATCCTCCTTGGCAACAGCGTGGGCGACGGGCCCAAGGTTCCGCCGCCGGTGCCAACGTCTCGACATCGGAGGGATATGCCTCCGCGCTGGAAGCGCAGGCATCCGCCATGGGAACAGGCGCCCGCCGCGGCGCAGCCTCGGGCTTTGGCGACTTTGGCGAGCGCTCGAGCTTTGCCGCCAATCGCGGTTTCGGCGCAGCCGGCGCGATCGGCGCCGCCCATGGCGACGGCTGCCCGGGCGGCACCGCCATGGCGATCGGCGGCATAGACGCTGCGCGCGAACTGGGCGGCCTCGCCCCGGCGCTGACGGGCAAGGATCTGAGCGATCTGGCCACTGCAAGCGCCGTGCGCGCAGCCGCCGCGACAGGCGCGATCCACAGTTTCGCCGAGAAAGATGCCCTGCGAAAACTGGGCACAGGCTATTTCGGCGGCGGGGAAGCGGGCGAAAAGGCGTTCGCCGGCTTCACCCAAAATCTCGTCCAGTGGCGAGCCTTCGGGGACACACGCGCCTATAATTTTGCAGAACGTTCGGGCAAGCTCGATGCGCAGCGTGAGATCGGACATGACGGGACGCGAAGCGCGGCGCGGATCGGCGAGCAGCGTCGGCAATCTGAAAATTTCGGCTTTGCCGAGGGCGCGTCTGCCGCAGGCGTATCGACGCGAGAAGCCGCGCGGCTGGACAGCTTCATCCGGACACTGACCGACACATCAGGCAATCAGGTCGACATGGCAGAAGGCGGCGCAGAGGGGATCGCCGACCGCGCGCGCAACGCTCGCCTCTCCAGCATCGTGGACAAGGAGCGCCTCACGCGTATGCAATCGCTCCTTCGGGCTAACGGCATTGAGCTGAGCAAGCGCCAGATCGCGATGGACCAAAATGGCGATTTCAGCCTCAACCTCACCCCGGCAACGGCCGCCCAGATGTGGCAGGCAGGTCTTCTCAATGAAAGCCAACTAGGCGCCGTGGCCAATGGCGGCCATGCGCGCTTCAGCCTTGCCCATAATGATCTTCTCGTCTCCAGCAGCGCTGGCTTCGAGCAGTCGGCGCGCAACGATAGCAGCACGCGGTTCGAGGCGGGCAAACAGGCTGGGCCAGATACAATCGAGCATTTCATGGGCGGAGGGACGGAAGGCCGCGCGGCTATGGCCAACTGGCTGCGCGGTGGGTTCGAGATGGACCGCAAGGGCGATTGGCGGCTTAAGCCCCAGGTCGCCGATACCCTGCAACGCGACGTTCAGGCCATCATGGCACAGACCGGCTGGGACCGGAATATTTCGCGATCGGCGCAGGATCAGACGGCATTCGGTATCTCGGTGAAGGGCGAAATCGGCGGCGGTGCCGGGAGCGGCGCGTCCCCTGGTAAATCGTCAGGCTCGTCTCGAGGCGCAAGCGGTCGAAGTGGAGGGTCCATAGGAACCTCATCGCAGGAAAGCAGCATTACAAGCGAGACAGCAAATTCTCAGCTAAACGTCGTCAATTACGATGTGCGCGAAGCGATAGCGAAGGCGGAAAAGGGAGCATCCCGATCGGTAAATCCGAGCGCAGAATTCGCAGACCAGCTTTCATCTGAGATTCTGGGTCCTCAGGGGCTCCGCAACCGATATCTATGTGACGCAGACAATAGAAGAGGAACGGCAGACCTAACCGCTCCGATAAACTCGATCGAGCAAGCATCTATCCTCCTTAGTGGTGGCTTCTCGAACGACCTTGATAACGGGCCAGCGGATGGAAACTCATCCTTTTAGAAGCGCGATTGATATAGGCTGCGTTCAACGGATTTAGGGTATTGCCGACCCAAAGTGCTCCAGACCGTGGATCCAAGGGATCGAATTCGCACGGCATCCCCGAAGGCCCATAGCTGTCAGCGCCGAGAAACATCTGATCTGGGGAGGCGGCATCGCTGTCGACATAAGGCTGCGCAGCCAACCACTCTCGAAAGAAGCCGAACCACAGGATGAATGCGACGAGAGGCGGGAAAAAGAAGATCGTCAAAAATCCGGCTGCTGCTGAATTGTAGAAAGCGCCGAGTGGCTGTACGTGCCCACTGGCTGCCATACCGCCCCAATAGACCGGAACAGCGCTCCACCAGAGCTTCGCGTAGACTGGACGCCATAACCAGTCGCCGATCCTAAGAGATCCCTGATGGGATAAAGCGCAATTGTTTTGGTGAACTTCCGACATGACACTCCTCTTCCCAACATAATAGCACTTCATTCGTACCGAAAAAGTGCAAAACGCACATATTTGGAAAGTTAAATTGCGTTTCGTCGAGATGCAGCCGCGTAGGGCGATTGCAGACCATTGAACTCGCGAAGCTTACATGGCGCCATGCAGCTTCTAATGTCTGCAGGCTTGCAGCATTTTAGTTTTAAGCTCATTATCAATATCGGCGGGCAGACCCTATTTGGGAATGCTCATGATTCGAAAATATCAGCGATGGCTATCGCGCAGTGAGGCTTTGGATTTCGGTCGGACGGTTGGCACATTTGGGTGCACTCCCGCTTCCGTAGATTTGCCCAATGTTCCTGATTTACCCCTTGCCCTTGCCCTGCAAGATTGCAACCATGGTTGAAGATGGTCAGCCGCAAGGTCGGAAGCTGTGCCCGGATAGACATGAATGCCAGAGTGGCATCCCTCAGCAGCACGGCCAACACACGCGTTTGGTCGCGTTGGTTCGGTTACTTGCACGGGACGCTGCTCGACGTGCGTACGCCGACTTTCTCAAGGAGTCAGAACAAGGCTCCTAGGCAGGAGAATGATTGTGAAGGTTGCCGTCTACGCCCGCTATTCCGGAGACAATCAGCGGGAAGTCTCGATTGTGGATCAGCTCCGTATTTGCAGGTTGCACGCCGAGAAGATGGGTTGGGACATCGTAGAAGAATATACCGACCCTAAGATATCCGGTGCTTCACTGCTTCGCCCAGGTATTCAGGCGCTGATAGCGGATGCAGGGAGCCATAGATTCCAGATTGTGCTTGCCGAAGCCATGGACCGCCTATCGCGCGATCAGCAGGATATGGCCGGCATCTTCAAGCGAATGAATTTTTCCGACATAAAGATCGTGACCCTCTCAGAAGGAGAAATCAGCCACCTTCATGTCGGCCTGAAGGGAACGATGAACGCCCTTTTCCTCAAAGATCTCGCGGACAAGGTGAGGCGAGGATTGCGGGGGCGCGTCGAGCTCGGCAAATCAGGTGGCGGCAATTCATATGGCTATGATGTCGTGCGCAGGTTGAATGCCATCGGCGAACTGGAACGCGGCGAGCGAACAATCAACGAGCTACAGGCTCAAATTATCCTTCGCATTTTCCGCGACTATATTGGCGGCAAGTCGCCGAAGACAATCGCCTTCGAACTCAACAGAGAAGGAATTGAGAGCCCGTCTGGCGGCCATTGGGGATCCAGCACAATCAACGGCAATTGCCAGCGCGGTACGGGCATCCTCAATAATGAGATGTATGTCGGCAAGATTGTCTGGAATCGCCAGCGCTTCATTAAAGATCCCGATAGCGGAAAGCGTCAGGCACGGCTCAATCCTGAATCAGAGTGGGTCATACAAGACACCCCGGAACTTCGGATTGTGCCAAATGAGCTTTGGCAACAGGCCAAGGCGAAGCAAGGCTCCCTAAAGCTGTCACGGAACGGCGAGGCGTCCAAGGCCAGCTTTCGTGATCGCAGAAGGCCAAAACATCTTTTGACCGATCTTCTTCGCTGCGGCGTCTGCGGTGGTGTATACACGGCTGTTTCGGGAACTCTGCTGGGCTGCTCCACCGCCAAGAGCAAAGGTACGTGCGAGAACAGGCACAGCATCAGGCGAGATGTGCTTGATCAACTGGTGCTGGGAGCATTGCGGAATGAGCTTATGCAGCCGGAACTCTTTGCCGAGTTTTGCGACGAATTTACGCGCGAGATAAATCGGGTCCGCGCTTCGGCGGGAAGTTCGGTCACGGCAGCTAAGGCAGAGATCAAAAAGATTGATCGCGATCTCGACATGCTCGTCAACCTGATCCTGCGGGGCGGGGCGGCTGACAAGATCAACGCCAAAATGGTTGCTCTTGAGGTGCGAAAGAAAGATCTGGAGTACGAGCTCGAGCGGAGTGAGGCACCGCTACCAATGTTACATCCGAACATGGCGGTTCATTATCATCGACAACTCGATGGACTGCACTCGGCTATCTTGGGCATGGACGAATCCTCCCGCCTCCAGGCGCGCGAGATTCTGCATTCAATGCTTCAGTCTGTCTCGATCTCTCCAGATGGGGAGGAACATACGAAGATTGATATCCGAGGCGATCTGGCAGGCATCATCGCGGTCTGCCGACAGCAAAAAGGCCGCCCTAGGGCGGCCGTGAACGAAGTTATAGCTGGGCTATCGGGCCGCAGCCCGGCGTCCGACCAGATGCTTCTCGAT